>CAYLKA010000001.1:0-107390 GCA_964384125.1 uncultured Gammaproteobacteria bacterium
CTCACGGCGACACGGCCTGGCAGCGGTTCCTGCCAAACGGGCCGCTGGCATTTCTGCCGCTGAGCGATGGACGTAGCTCCGTCGTTTGGTCGACCGGTACCGAGCACGCCGAGGCACTGTGTGCGCTACCGGATGGAGAGTTTCAGGATGCGCTTCAAGAGGCGAGTGGCGGCGTGTTGGGCGAGATCGCTTCTACGGTTGAGCGCGTGAGCTTTCCACTGCGGGCTGCGCATGCACGTCAATACTGTTGCCCGAGGGTCGCCCTGGTGGGTGATGCCGCCCACACTGTCCACCCGCTGGCGGGTCAGGGCATGAATCTGGGGTTATTGGATGCCGCAGTCTTGGCCGATGTGCTGCTTCGAGCGCAAGCGGAGGGGGAAGATTTCGGGGATTTACGCGTATTGCGTCGTTACGAACGCCATCGCAAAGGCGATAACCTCGGAATGCTCCTTGCACTTGACGCGTTGCACCGTTTGTTTGGGATTTCCGGGTCGGTTGTACCGTCCCTGCGTGCTATCGGTCTGAGTACGCTCGATGCTACGCCGTTCGCAAAGGCTATGCTCATGCGCCAGGCGCTCGGGTTGCGGGGCGAGCTCCCCGCTGCCGCAAAGCGCCGGGTCGCCTGAGCGGTTTTTGGACTATATTTGAGCTACACTCATGCGTTCAATCAGACGGCCCGCCGGAGAGATTTCGTCCAAGAACGAAACGCCGAAGGCGCAACCTCCGCTCGGAAACGCTCAGGCAACCAGGACGGTGGGACCGGATTGACTCTGGAGAGTGACTCGTCGATTGCAGTCGGTGGGTCCACCGAAGGTGAGCGGCGCACCCGCGCCTAATCTCTCAGGTAACAGGACAGAGGAGCGGCGGACTATTGGTTCGCCGTATTGGATGCTGTTGCCATGAATGAACTGAAGCGCACACCACTGTATCAGAGCCACTTGGACGCGGATGCCAGGATGGTGGATTTTGGTGGCTGGAGCTTGCCGGTCGCTTATGGGAGCCAGATAGAAGAGCATAAAGCTGTGCGCCGCGCTGTGGGCATGTTTGATGTCTCGCACATGACCATTATCGATGTGGGTGGAGATCGGGTTAGACCGTATCTCCGTTGGCTTCTCGCAAATGACGTTGCGAAGCTTGGTGCACCGGCGAATGGTGTTTGCAAAGCGCTCTACACGTGCATGCTGGACGAAGCTGGCGGTATTCTCGATGACCTCATCGTTTATCGCTTGGGACAGGCGTCGTTTCGCCTGATCGTTAACGCAGCAACGAGGGAGAAGGGCCTGGCATGGCTTAACGGTCATGCCGCCGACTACTCGGTTGAGGTCGTCGAGAGAACCGAACTGGCTATGGTTGCGGTGCAGGGTCCGCGGGCGGGGGCGACGGTTGGGCCACTGCTGGCGAACGGCGCCGCTGTGGCGTCTCTAGCGCCCTTCACTGCGCGGTGTGACAACGATTGGTTTGTGGCGAGGACTGGTTACACCGGAGAGGATGGTATCGAGATCATGTTGCCCGGCGCGCGCGCCTCGGCCCTGTGGGCGGACCTTCGAGCGCGAAGCGCGGTGGCATGTGGGCTGGGCGCACGCGACACACTGCGGCTCGAGGCGGGGCTCAACCTTTATGGTTTGGATATGGATGAGTCTGTGACACCGTTGGAGTGCGGGCTTGCATGGACTGTCGCATTCGCCGAGGACCGGCCCTTTGTCGGGCGGGAAGCGCTGGAGGCTCGGCGCCGGAATGGCGTAGCCGTGAAGCAAATCGGACTGATTCTGGAGGGACGCGGTGTCCTGCGGTCCGGCTTCATCGTCAAAACGGGAGCCGGAGACGGCATGGTGACGAGCGGGACGTTTTCGCCGACGCTCGGTCGTTCCATCGCGCTGGCACGGGTGCCGAGCAAAGCCGAAGGGCCGTGCGATGTGCTTATTAGGGGGCAAGCGCGGCGCGCGCAGACCGTCAAACTGCCCTTTGTGCGTAACGGAAAAATCAAGGTAGATCTGGAAACGACTGACGATTGAGGAGGACGCCCAATGACCGAGATTCCAAACGACCTGAGGTACACGAAAGACCACGAGTGGGTTCGTGAGCAGGATGACGGCATTCTGGCCATTGGCATCACGGATCATGCCCAGGCTGCATTGGGTGACCTGGTATTTGTGGAGTTGCCGGTAGCCGAGGATGTCATCGGGTCTGGGGCCGTCTGCGCGGTCGTGGAATCAGTGAAAGCCGCTTCCGACGTCTACTCCCCGCTGGCAGGCACCATCATCGAGTCGAATACTGTACTTGCGGATGCGCCGGAGCTAGTCAACTCGGACCCCTATGGCGAAGGCTGGCTTTTTCGATTACGACCCGACGCACCGACGGAAATCGAAGAGCTTCTCGACAACGAAGACTACGCAAGACTGCTAACCGAATTCGACGACTGAGGTCAGCCCCATGCCCTTCATCCCACACACACCAAGCGATACCGCCGGTATGCTGCGCGCCATCGGCGCTGGCACAATCGATGAATTATTCGATGAGATCCCGAAGGAGCTTCGGTGCGCAGGCCTCGAGGCCGTGCCGGAGGCGCTCTCCGAACTTGAGATCGGCCGACTTATGCGCGAGCGGGCCGCCCTGGACGAGGTTGGCCTTAATTTCTTGGGGGCGGGTGCCTACGAGCACCATATCCCGGCGGCTGTCTGGGAGCTCACGACCCGCGGCGAATTTTATAGCGCCTACACGCCCTACCAGGCCGAGGCTAGCCAGGGCACGCTCCAGGTGATTTACGAATACCAGACGATGATGGCTAGCCTAACGGGCTTGGAAGTGTCGAACGCGTCCCTGTACGACGGGGCGTCTGCTCTCGCTGAGGCTGTTCTGATGGCTGTCAGGGCGAATCGACGCTCTCAGTCTCGGCGTATCCTGTTGCCGGCGAGTCTCCACCCGCATTACCGCGCTGTCGTACGGACGATTACCGCGAGCCAGGGAATCAGTGTCACTGAGCTTCCGTATGATCGCGAGACCGGTCGTTCGGATCTACAGGCGCTTGACTGTTACGCCGAGGAGGATGTAACCGCACTG
Source organism: uncultured Gammaproteobacteria bacterium (assembly GCA_964384125.1). Classification (GTDB taxonomy): domain Bacteria; phylum Pseudomonadota; class Gammaproteobacteria; order Steroidobacterales; family Rariloculaceae; genus UBA6522. The sequence goes on from CAYLKA010000001.1 coordinate 3,058, forward strand.
GTGATCGCGCAGCCTAATGTCTTTGGCGTTCTCGAGGACGTGGACGCGTTAGCAGACTGGGCACTCGACCACGGTGTCCTCGGCATCGGGGTCGTCAACCCGATGGCGATGGGGCTCCTAAAGCCCCCTGGCGATTGGGGCCGTGAAGGCGTGTCCATAGCGTGTGGGGAGGGTCAACCGCTGGGTGTGCCATTGAGCTCAGGTGGGCCATATTTTGGGTTTCTTACCTGCCGGGAGGCGCTCGTGCGCCAGCTCCCGGGTCGCCTCGTAGGCCGAACGCTGGATGTGGACGGGAAACCGGGTTTCACGCTGACACTGCAGGCCCGTGAGCAGCACATTCGGCGCTCGCGGGCGACTTCTAACATCTGTACCAACCAGGGTTTGATGGTGACAGCAGCCACAATATTTATGAGCCTACTCGGCCCGGAGGGTCTCAGGCGAGTTGCGGTACGGTGTCAGGCTCGGGCGGCCGCGTTAGCGGAGGCTGCAGTCACGGTCTCAGGGGTGGAAATCGCTTTTCCTGAGCCGCGGTTTCATGAAGTTGCGTTGCGGTTGCCCGTCCCTGCGGGTCGCGTTCTAGAGGGCATGCGCGAGTGCGGCGTGCTCGGCGGTGTCCATCTCGAATCTTGGTATCCGGAGCTGGGCGATACGATCCTAGCCTGTGCTACCGAGACAAAGACCGATCGCGACATCGAGGCGTACGCGTTGGCATTGCAGGCGGCAATCGAGTCCGCGGGAAGAGCAGTATGACAGAGCCACTAGTTTTTGAGCTTGGTCAACCGGGACGAGTTGCCGGGGCCCAGTTACCCAGGGAAGACCTTCCCATCGGGTTACCCCAAGCCATGCTCCGGAGCTCCCCGCCGCTCTTACCGGAGGTTTCCGAACTGGATGTGGTTCGGCATTACACTCGCCTATCCCAGCTGAATTTTTCCATCGACACCCAGCACTATCCGCTGGGCTCGTGCACAATGAAATACAACCCAAGGGGCTGCAATACGCTTGCGATGTTGCCCGGGTTCCTGAACCGTCATCCATTTGCCGATGAGGCTGTCTCCCAGGGCTTTCTTGCGTGTCTGTTTGAGTTACAGGAGATGCTAGCCAGCGTAACCGGCATGTCCGCTTTCTCGCTGACGCCGATGGCGGGCGCACAAGGGGAGCTGACGGGGGTGGCGATGATTCGGGCCTATCATCTGGATCGCGGCGATATCGGCCGAACGCAGATCATTGTCCCCGACGCGGCCCATGGGACGAATCCAGCCACCGCCACCATGTGCGGCTGTACGGTGACCGAGCTGCGGACACGCCCGGATGGAGACGTTGACATCGATGCCTTGAAGAACAGCGTCGGACCCGAGACCGCGGGGATTATGCTTACCAACCCCTCCACCCTGGGTGTTTTTGAGCGGCGGATAGGGGATGTCGCGGAAATCGTTCACGGAGCCGGGGGGTTGCTCTACTACGATGGAGCCAACCTCAACGCGATCCTGGGTAAGGCGTTGCCGGGCGATATGGGTTTCGACGTCATTCACGTCAATCTGCACAAGACGTTCTCCACGCCTCACGGTGGGGGTGGACCCGGTTCGGGGGCCGTTGGCGTTGGTGACAAGCTTGAGCCGTTCCTCCCGACGCCGATCGTGGGCTGCCAAGGTGATCGTTTCCGCTGGGTAGGTGAGGCGGATCGCCCCAAAAGCATCGGCCGCTTGTCTGCGTTTATGGGTAATGCGGGAGTACTGTTGAGGGCTTACGTCTACATGCGAATGCTCGGGCATGAGGGTATGGAGCGTGTGGCAAATTACTCGACTCTGAACGCAAATTACGTCATGGCGGAGCTTGAGGATGCGGGTTTTGATCTCGCATTTCCTGGTCGCCGGGCTAGTCATGAATTCGTTGTGACGCTTAGGAGACAAGCCAAGGAGCACAACATCACCGCAATGGACTTCGCCAAGGCGTTGCTCGATCGTGGTTTTCACGCGCCCACGACTTATTTTCCTCTCCTGGTGCCGGAGTGTCTGCTGATAGAGCCAACGGAAACCGAGAGCAAAGAGACACTCGATGGCTTCGTAGCGGCGATGGCGGAGATTCTTGCCGACGTCCAAGCCGACCCGGATCGTCTGAGAGAGGCCCCTGTTGCAATGCCGGTGCGACGGTTAGATGAAGTTCGAGCCGCTAGGCATCTGGATGTGCGCTACCAGCCGGACGCGACCGAGATGGATCAAACAGAGCGTAGCTCAGCGCCCTAGAGGGGTTGTCTAGCGAAAAATTTGGTGCAAAAAACCTTTTCTGGCCACAGTCCTAGTTCGACACATACAATTAGCCAATGCAACAAATCCCATCGATTACGATCATCGTCGCTACGGTCGCCGCCGTAGCTGGCGCTAGCGCGCAGGAGCCAACCTGGAATACAACGTTGGACGAGATATCCTCGGGTGTGGTGTCCATTCAGGTCGACAGTACGCGCGCCTTCGACACCGAGCGTAACCAATCCACTCAGGCGACTGGTTTCGTCGTGGACGCTGAGCGGGGTCTCATACTAACGAATCGGCACGTGGTGACCCCTGGGCCTGTCGTGGCGCAGGCGATCTTCCTGAACCAGGAAGAAGTGGATCTAGTGCCGGTCTATCGTGACCCGGTGCACGATTTCGGCTTTTTCCGCTACGACCCGAGTGAACTCAGATTCATTGATCCCAGCGAGTTAGCTCTGGTGCCAGAGGCGGCTCAGATCGGTCTCGATATTCGGGTGATCGGGAACGATGCAGGCGAGCAGCTCTCCATTCTGGCGGGCACGATTGCAAGATTGGATCGACAGGCGCCGAATTACGGACGCGGCAATTACAATGACTTTAATACTTTTTATTTTCAGGCGGCTTCCGGAACCTCTGGTGGCTCTTCGGGATCACCGGTCATCGACATTGAGGGTCGCGTCGTTGCTCTGAACGCAGGGGCCAATACACAGGCAGCCTCAAGCTTCTTTCTTCCACTGGATCGTATCCGCAGAGCACTGACCCTCATAAGGAATGATGAAAACGTTCCGCGGGGGACCCTGCAGAGTGAATTCGTCAATAAGCCTTACGCAGAGCTGAGGCGACTGGGTCTTACCGAGGAATCCGAAGCGGCGATGCGTGAGGTCTTTCCCGATCAGACGGGTCTCCTCGTAGTCCAACGGGTGGTCCCGGGCGCTGGTGCTGGCAGTTTCCTGCAGCCTGGAGACATCCTGTTGCGGATCGACGGTCAGTTGATCGCGAAGTTCGTGCCACTCGCGGTGGCGTTTGACGAGAATGTGGGCAACCGCGTGCTGGTCGAGATCGAGCGAGGTGGTGTAGTCATGCAGCAGGCATTACTGGTGGATGATCTCCATCAGATCACCTCGAACGAGTTTATCGAGTACGGAGAGGGAGTCTTCCACAATCTCTCGTATCAACAGGCGCGGCATTTTAATCGCAACGTTTCCGGCGTCTATGTCGCCGATCCGGGTTATGTCTTCGGATCATCGGCGATTCCTAGGGCGAGCTTGATCACGAGCATCGATGGTCAGACTATGGAAAGCCTAGACGACTTCCAGCGGGTTTTGGAGGCGCTGCCGGAAGGTCAGCGAGCGAGTGTCAGGTTCCTGCAGTTTGATGACCCGCGGAATGAGCGCCAGCGGTCGATAAGAAATAACCGACGTTGGTTCGCTGCTCAGAGGTGCCAGCGCGACGACGAGCTGGGTTTATGGCCCTGCCAAGCCATCGCGGAGGCGCTTTCCGTGCAACAGCCCCCGACCGGTGCGACGACGTTTCCGTTGCGAGGTGATCCTCACGTCCAACACGTGACGCCATCACTGGTTTTGGTGAACTTCGATATGCCTTACACCGTATCGGGCGTATCGGAGCGCCACTACTACGGTACCGGGGTCATAGCCGATGCCGAGCGGGGTTGGGTGGTGGTGGACCGAAACACGGTTCCGGTAGCCCTCGGTGATGTCCGCCTTACTTTTGCGGGATCGTTAGAGATTCCCGGCAGCGTCGAGTACATCCATCCGCTCCACAACCTGGCTGTGGTGTCCTACGATCCTGCGCTGATCGGCGACACACCGGTAAAGACAGCTGAGTTCTCGACCGCTGGGGTTCAGCCGGGTGATGAGCTTGAGGTGGTGGGGCTGAAGGCCGATCACACTCTGCTTTCTCAGCCCAGTGAGGTTCGAGCCGTAATCGCGGCTAATCTTCCGTTGTCGAGAACCCTTCGTTTCCGTGACTCGAACCTGGCAGGGATCACCTTGGTTAACGGTCCAGACGAGTTCGACGGCGTAGTAACCGATCTCGACGGCCGTGTCGTGGCGCTTTGGGCGAGCTTTGCTGTACAGCAAGGACGAGATTTCACACAACTCAATATGGGTATCCCTGCCGACCTGATCGTCGATATGGTGGATCATATGAAGGATGATCAGCCTTTACGCTCGCTCGAGGTTGAGTGGCAGTTGATGCCGTTGGCCTCGGCGCGCAATTTCGGCCTTCCCGAGAGTTGGGTCAGACGCTACGAGGAACATAACCCGCAGCGTCGGCAAGTGCTCGCGGTCTCGAGCGCTGTCGCAGGTTCCCCCGCTGCTGAGTTCTTCCGCTCTGGCGACATCCTATTGAGCGTGGACGGAAAAGCGTGGAACACTTTCAGAGAGATTGAGCGGGCATCGCAGAACGCCTCAGTGGAAATCACCGTCTATCGCGATGGTACAGAGGTGAGCGGACGGGTTCAGACGGTTTCGCTTGACGGCGGCGGTATCGACCGTGTCGTCTCGTGGGCCGGCGCGTTGCTGCAGGCCCCTCATCGAGCTATCTCCGTCCAGCGAGGCATCGAGGCCGAGGGGGTCTACGTGTCCTATTTTGGGTTTGGTTCCCCGGCCAGCCGGTCCCGTCTGTTCGCAGGTCGCCGGATAATGAGTGTGAATGGGCAACCTACTCCGGATCTGGATCGGTTCCTCGGCTCAGTGAGTGGCCTCGAGGATCGAGACTTTGTGCGCCTGAACACGGTCACCTGGAACAATGTGCCAGAGGTTATTACTCTGAAGTTGGATAAGCACTACTGGCCGAGCTACGAGCTGCGTAACGATGGCCAAGGGTGGCAGCGCTACTCTCTGGAATGAGGCGCGGACGACGGTGAAGGCGGCCGAAACATAGGGTTCAGCATGGACCCATTTGCATTTCGCGGCCTAGCGAAATATGGGCGGGGCCATCGTGTCGGTTCCGGTCCAGTTTGAGGGCTAAAATGACGGAGTCATCGGGTCGAGGACCGGCAACCAACCCCTCGGCTACTAGCCCGCAGCGAGGTTTACGAAACCGCACCGTGACCCGTGCCCCCTTGAAAATCATTTCCGGTGGGCAGACCGGTGTCGATCAAGGTGCACTCGCCGCTGCGCTAGAGTGCGGAGCGACTTGCGGAGGTTGGTGCCCCGCCGGGCGCCTATCGGAGGACGGGGTGATCTCAGCGACCTATCCCGTGCAGGAGCTTCCTGGCTCAGATTACATAGAGCGTACGCTGCGCAACGTACAAGATTCAGACGGTACCGCGATTATCTTTTTCGGCGAGTTGGAAGGGGGAACGCGACTCACCCGGACGTTTTGCAGGGACGAATCCAAACCGCACGTGCTGATCGACGCCTCGACCATGTCCGAGCCCGATGCCACTGAAGCGCTTTTGGACTTCATCACGGGTCATCGGGTGGAGACCTTGAACGTCGCTGGACCTCGCGCCAGTAAGTGGCCTGAAGCACATGCGTGTGCCCAGGCCCTACTTACGGCGTTGTTGAAAAAAACTCCATCGACGTAGGGGCTCAACCGGGAGTTCTGACGGCAACCAACAAAGAAAGTGCTGTCCTTTTATTACTTCTTTTGCTGCGGTGTGATGTTGACTGAGGACGCTTAGGTGGCGGTGGCCAGTGCCGCGGCGAGTTCCTCTAGCCGTGTGACGGGCGCGCGGCACACCGTGCCCTGGCAAACGTAGGCGACGACATCCCCGCGGGGCTGGCGCTCGGCGAGAAATTTGGGGAGTCTATTTTCGTCATTTGGGATCGTGAAACTCATACGATTCGGGTGAAAACCTGCATTTACGTAACGTTGCCACTCCTCGCGTACACCTGAAGAGGCACCTCGGATGACGATAAGCTCCGGGGGGACGAGAGCGAGTTCTAATGCGTGCAACAGGGAATTATGTGCGTCCGGGTAGCGTTCCACGATGGGCCATGCGGTTTTGAGCGTTCGCTCCGCGGTCAAGATATACCGGCTTTCGCCTACCAGGTGGCCCAACCAGATGAGCATGCGTGCAGCGGCCCCGTTGCCCGAAGGGGTCGCCTCATCCGCTAAGGGTTTCGGTCGATGGATCAACTCTTCGTGATCGTGGCCTGTGAAAAAGAAACCACCGTTCGGATCTTCAAACTGTTCGAGGAGCACATCCGCGAGCTCGCACGCGAACGTGAGGTCAGAGGAGCGCCAGCGATACTGCAGAAGCTCCAGCAGTCCCTCGGCGAGGAACGCGTAGTCATCCAGATACGCTGGGAAGCGAGCCCTGTCATCCTTATAGCTCGCCAGAAGCCTTCCGTCGTTCCACATTTTTGTGCGGATGAAGTCGACCGCCCTCGTGGCAGAGGCCGCTAGGTCGGCACGATCGAGGTGGCGCGCGGCTCGCGCCATGGCTCTGATCATCAGGCCGTTCCAGGCGACTAGAACTTTTTCGTCCCTGCCAGGAGAAACGCGTTTTTCCCGCGCGGCCAAGAGTTTGCCTCGCGCGCTTGTGAGGAGCTTTTCCGCCTCCTCTGTCGTTACTTCTTTATCCAGGGCGTCCAGCGACGTGCGTACTTGCAGGTGCCACGATTTTCCCTCGAAGTTAGGTTCACCGGTAAGTCCAAAGTGCTCCCCGCTGACCATAAGCTCGCTTGGGTCCAGTGTGGCTTGAGCCTCCGCAGGCGTCCACAGATAGTATTTGCCCTCTTCCCCCTCTGAATCTGCGTCCAGAGTGGCGTAGTAGCCGCCGTTGGAGTGCTGCATGTCTCTAATGACCCAGTCGGCAGTCTCTGCGGCAATGCGTCCAAAGAGATCCTCTCCGGTTGCAGCATGTGCATCCGCAAAAACAGTGATCAGTGCCGCATTGTCATACAGCATCTTCTCGAAATGCGGAATCGCCCAATGCCGATCTACGGAATAGCGGAAGAATCCACCGGCCAGGTGGTCGTAGAGCCCCCCCTGGGCCATCCGGGTGAGCGTCAGCGTCGCCATGTAGAGTGATTTCAAGTCCGGTTCGCGTTTTCCGACTGCTCTTCTCCAGGCGGTCAGTAGCGTTTCGATATGCGTCGGATGTGGAAATTTGGGCGCATCACCAAAGCCGCCATACTCTTCATCGAAGGACGACTCCAGCCGGTCCCTTGCGGCCTCTAGCGGTTGCAGGGTGAGAGCACTACCTTCGCCGTCCACGGATTGATCGAGACTCTCAAACGCGTTCCTCAGGGCTTTGCTCTGCATCTGAATCTCGGTTCCATGCGTTCGAAAGTACTCGTCCACTCGCGTTAAGACTTGGTTGAACAGCTCTCGTGGGAAATAGGTCCCCGTGAAGATGGGCATCTGTCCCTCGGGCGTGAGAAAGACGGTCAAGGGCCAGCCGCCGGGGGCACGAGCCACTAGCTGATGAGCTGTCTGGTAGATCTTGTCGAGATCTGGGCGTTCTTCCCTATCGACTTTGATATTCACGAACAGCGAGTTCATTAACTTGGCTGTCGCTTCGTCCTCGAACGATTCATGGGCCATGACATGGCACCAGTGGCATGCGGAATAACCTATGGAGAGCAGAATGGGTTTGTTCTGATCTCGAGCCAGTTTCAGCGTCTCCTCATCCCAGGCAAACCAATTTACCGGGTTGTCTGCGTGCTGCAGGAGATACGGACTTGTTTCTTTACGGAGGGCGTTGGGCACGATTCGACTATACCAGCTACATTCGCTGGCCCCGACGCTAGCCCACGATTAAACTTCAATTCTCGTGTTCCAGTACCCCGACATTAATCCCATCGCGTTCGAACTCGGACCATTGCAGGTGCGCTGGTATGGGCTCATGTACCTAATCAGTTTCGCGTTCGGCTGGCTAGGTATCCGAATACACGCGAAACGTCCCAACAGCCCTATCTCGCCCGCCCGCGTTGATGACTTGATCTTTTACGTTGCTTTAGGAGTTATTTTGGGAGGGCGTGTCGGGTACATGCTTTTCTACAACTTTTCTGGTCTGATCCAGGACCCCCTAAGCCTTTTCAAAGTCTGGGAAGGGGGCATGTCTTTTCACGGTGGATTGATCGGCGTGACCATCGCGATGGCGTTGCTCGCTCGGGGCGTGCGACAACCTTTCTTCGCCATCACCGACTTGATCGCGCCCTGGGTGGCGCCGGGCCTGGGATTGGGGAGAATCGGCAACTTCATCAATGGTGAGCTTTGGGGTGCTCCGACGAGTCCCGATGCTTTCTACGCCGTTTGGGTTGAGGGCGTGCCACGACACGCGAGCCAGCTCTATGAGGCTTTCCTCGAGGGCTTCGTGCTGTTCCTCATTCTCTGGGGGTTCTCGCGTAGGCCACGGCCTATCATGGCGGTGTCGGGGGTGTTCCTTTTCTTCTATGGCGTGTTCCGAGTCGGCGTCGAGTTTGTCCGGTTGCCGGACGAACATCTGAACGTTGCAGCAGACGGCTATCTCGCTTTCGGATGGCTAACCATGGGACAGATCCTATCGGCGCCCATGGTCGTCGCGGGTGCGATCCTTCTCGCGCTGGCATATCGCAACCGAAACTTCATAGGCAGCATTCCAGCATGAAGCAGTATTTGACCCTACTGAAAACAGTTAGGGAGGATGGTGTCCGTAAAGCGGATCGTACTGGGACCGGGACGTTAAGTGTTTTTGGTCACCAACTCCGCTGCGATCTCGGGGTTGGGTTCCCGGTGCTGACGACGAAGAAGTTACACCTGCGCTCGATCATCTACGAGTTGTTGTGGTTTCTACGTGGTGAGACGAACACCAAATACCTGACTGACCACGATGTTACGATCTGGGATGAGTGGGCGGATGAGGCTGGAGAGCTCGGCCCCATTTACGGTGCTCAATGGCGCACCTGGCCGACGGCCGCCGGCGAGACCATCGACCAGATCCAGCGAGCTGTCGAGCTCATACGCACCGATCCGGACTCCCGGCGCATCCTCGTTAGTGCCTGGAATGTCGGCCAGCTAGACAAGATGGTGCTGGCACCATGCCATGTGCTGTTTCAGTTTTACGTCGTGGAGGGGCGACTGTCCTGTCAGCTCTATCAGCGCAGTGCCGATGTCTTTCTAGGCGTGCCGTTTAATATTGCCTCATATGCGCTGCTCACCCATATCATGGCTCAACAGACAGGACTTGAGCCCGGCGAATTCATCTGGACTGGGGGGGATTGCCACCTCTATCTCAATCATCTAGCGCAGGCGGATGAGCAGCTCGGCCGCGAGCCGTTGCCATTGCCGGCATTGGTCATCAAGCGCCGCCCAGAGTCGATATTCGATTACGAATACGAGGACTTTGAACTCGTCGATTATAGATCTCACGCACACATTCCCGCCAAAGTGGCCGTCTAGTCCATCTCCTCGGCACAGGGAATCGATACGGGTTCACCCAGCGGATCCAAAGGTAATGCGGTGAGCTGACGCCCCCACACACAGCCGCTGTCGAGACACGTGTAGCCTGGCCTGCGGAACAGGCCCAATGAGGCCCAGTGCCCAAACACGATGTGGGCCGAATAGCCGCCCGGGCGGGGAAACTCGTACCAGGGCTTGAGAGTCGGCGGTTGTGATCCCGGAGGCCCCTTGTTAGAGAAGTCGAGTCGACCCTGCACGTCACAGAACCGGATTCTCGTCAACGCATTGATGCTGTAGCGTCGCCGCGCATCCTGCTCCAGTGAATGCGTCCAGGTATCTGGCTCGTCCCCGTACATGGTTTTTAGGCTTTGTTTCCAGTCGGGGCCAATGAGAAGTCGCTCGACCTCGCCCGCATTTGTCAGCGCTTCTTCAACCGACCAGTGGGGTGGTAAGCCGGCATGGACCAGCGCCTGATCACGTGTGGAGTCATAGTGTAAGAGTGGTTGCTGGCGTAACCAGTCGATCAATTGCTCCGCATCCGGTGCCTCTAGGACGGGTTGAAATGTGTCCTCGGCGGCCGGCTGGCGCACGCCCGCGGCATTTGCGAGTAGGTGCAGGTCATGATTACCTAAGACCGTCGTGACACGCTCCTCCATCTCAACGACTCGCCGCAGCACACCGAGAGAGTCCGGTCCTCGGTTGACCAGGTCCCCCGCGAGCCAGAGGTGATCACGGTCGTGATCGAACGAGATCGCCTCCAACAACTTATCGAAGGATTTTGCACAACCCTGAATATCTCCGATCGCGTAGGTCGTCACTGCGGATCGACACCTCCAACCCAGTCATCCGATCCGAGCGCCGCCAGCTTGCCGAAATCCTCAGGGCACAGTCGTTCCGGGCGTTCGCTCGGCTCAATACCTGCTGCCGCGATTTGCTCACGAGTTAACCAACCGTTCAGGGATCTTGCGAGTGTCTTGCGACGCATGGAGAACACGCGCGCGACCAATGCGGAAAATCGTGCCTCGTGCTCCATGCAAAAACGCGGTTCCGTCAGAGGCGCCAGCCTAACGACTCTCGAGCGAACCTTTGGAGGCGGCACGAAAGCCCCGGGACCGATGTCGAAGCACGTCTTCGCATCAACCCACGGCGCCAGCATCACAGTTAATCGCCCGTAGTCCTTGCCGCCGGGACTGGCAGTCACTCGTGCGGCGACCTCTCTCTGCAGCATGAGGTGCATATCCTTAATCGCCGCTCGGTGCCTCAGGAGATAAAAAAGTAGGGGTGTCGAGATGTTATAGGGCAGGTTTCCGACGATGCGTAGAGTCCCGGGGGCAGAAGCCAGTGAAGTGAAATCGAACTCGAGCGCGTCTGCGCGATGCAAAATCAGACGCTCCGGGTCTGGTGCCACCTCTATCAGGTGATCCGCCATGCGTTCATCCAGCTCAATGGCGTGCAGCACCTCGACGGTTTGTAGCAACGGCAGTGTCAGCGCTCCACGCCCGCTGCCGATTTCAACAATGTTGTCCTTGGGTTCCGGTGCGATTGTCTCAACGAGTCTATCGATGACAGCAGGGTCATGTAGAAAATGTTGGCCGAGTCTTTTTCGCGCATGCAGCATTAGTGCGATCGTGTGGTCAATTCGATGGCAACCTCAACTGCCTTTCGCAGGCTGTCAGGCCGAGCGGTACCGGTGCCCGCAAGCTCCAAGGCTGTCCCGTGATCCACGGACGTTCGGATGATCGGTAACCCTAGCGTCACGTTGACCACCTCACCGAATGCGAGCGCTTTAATTACGGGCAACCCTTGATCGTGATACATCGCAAGCACCGCGTCGGATCGCGCGAGACGTTCGCTTGTGAAAGCTGTGTCCGCGGACATGGGCCCGAGTAGGCAGATACCGCGCTCAGACAACCCTCGAAGTACCGGCTCAATGACTTCCAGTTCCTCGCTACCTAAACTTCCACGCTCCCCGGCGTGTGGATTGAGGCCGAGCACCATGATACGCGGCGATTGCAGGGCGAACATCGACCTCAAGTCGCGATCGAGTACTGTGATGACCTCCTCGAGCAACTGGGGGGTTATCGCGGCCGCGACGTCTTGAAGCCGTAGATGCGTCGTTGCGAGCGCCACTCGAAGGTTGTCGGATGCGAGCAGCATGACCGGTCGCACGGCGCCCGTTCGTGCGGCCAGCCATTCGGTATGACCGGTGAAGGGAACCCCCGCTTCGTTGATCGTGCTCTTTTGCACCGGTGCCGTGACCAACGCCGTTTGCCCGTGCCCGCTGCACAACGAGACACCAGTTTCGAGTTGGCGCATAACGTAGCCCGCGTTCTCGGGATCTAGGCATCCGGGTCGGACCGGCCGTGTCGTCCGCAGCGGAAATACTTGCAGTAATCCTTTCTCATGGTCTACGGCTTTTTTTGTGTCCTCGAGCGTACGCAGCGAGACCGCTACCCCAAGGTTGTGGATCCGTTCTGCCAGCAGGTCAGGATCACAGAGGACGATAAGCCGCGCCGGAAAATCGTGTGTCGCTAGCATCGCGCAGAGATCCGGGCCGATACCCGCGGGCTCGCCAGACGTAATCACAATGGTGGGGGTTGATGTGCTCAAGGCTTGAAGCCCATCAAGCGGGGCGGTTACATGCGCACGTCGACAAAAGCCTCGTCTCTGATGCGGCGAAGCCAGAGCTCCTCTTCTTCCTCAGCCTTACTTGCACGTATCTGCGCCACACAGTTTCTTTCCATGTCGACCTCGGTCGTGTCGAATGAGCGACTGCCCAGGACTTCTGCTATATGCCAGCCGAAGCGAGTCCTGAATGGCTCGCTAAGCTCGCCGATCTCCAGCCCCAAGACGACTTCCTCGAACTCCTCTACGAATTGTCCGGGGTCCACCCAACCCATATCGCCACCGTCAGCAGCGGAGACGGTGTCATCGGAAACGCTTTGCGCAACCGCAGCAAAATCATCGCCGTTGACTATTTGCTCGTAAATTCCCCGCAGTCTCTGTTCCGCGTTTGAATCGTCCAAGACCTCGTTAGGCTCCAACAAGATATGCCGTATCTGTAGCTGGTCGATCATCTCGGGCGGTGCACCGCGCGATTCGTTGAGCCGAACGATATGAAAGCCACTGGCGCTTTGAATAGGTTCAGAGTGGTCTCCCTCAGACATGACTACGACCGTATCGGCAAAAAGGGTGGGTAGCAGGGCGCCCTCGCGCCAGCCGAGTGACCCGCCTTCCAAAGCGGTCTGCGCGTCGGAGTAAGTGAGCGCTAGCTCTGCAAAGCTACCTCCGTTCTCAAGTCGTTGGTAGACCTCGTCCGCAAGCGATTGAGCCTCATCCATCTCTTCGCTAGTGGCCGATGTTGGAATCCCGATCAAGATGTGTGAGATGTTGTAATCGAGGTCCTGCGAAGCGTTCAACGTGCTTCGTTCGAGGCACAGCTCCATCTCTCTCGGAGCCACACTGATGGTCGCCACCACTTCGCGCTGACTAAGCTGGTCCAGCATCATCTGCTCACGTGTTTCCTCGCGAAACGCCGCGTAGTTGATTCCTTCCGCAGCCAGTGTGGCCGGCATCTGTTCCAGTGTGATTCCATTACTCTCTGCGCCGGCAGCAAGAAGCTGATTGAGCTGGTCGTCGCCGACGGTTATCCCAATGAGTCGAGCCCTCTGAATCTGGATCTCATGCAGGATGAGCGCCTCCAGCACCTGTTCTTGGAGCACAGATAAAGGGGGCGGCGGGCGTCTTTGTTGGGGCGGTATCTGAGCCTGGAACCTTTCAAAATTCTTCATCGCATTGTCAACTCCCAGAGTGAGCTGACTCCTCAGTACCACTCCCTCGTTGACCAGTGCGGCGACGCCGTCGAGCAACTCGCCGGTACCGCCGAGCTCCCGGGTCTGCGTTAGTGCGGACGGCGATGCGACGAGCATGGTTGTCGCGATCAGGATAAAAGCGTAGATGCGTTTCACGGTTCTTACGGCATGGACTCAAATTGTCGGTACCCAAGAATACCACGCTCAAGCAACGCCTCAGGAGGTTCGCCCTCGTCCGAGAATCCTCGGAGCTGGAACTGGATGGTGAACGAGCTGTCGGATTCACCCGTTCGGCGACTGATGTAGCGTCTGCCAATGAGCTGCACACGCCAACAGCACGCCTCGTATTCCCAGGCCAGGAACCGTTCGAGCGGCTTCTGATCAAGTAACGAGTAGCTGGTCTGGGCGATGACTCGCGTGGCCTCTCCAATTGGCCATACGACGGAGAGGTCACCCTGCTCAAGCAGCCCATCTTGATAACGATGTGCAATTCCCAAGAGGCGGTCGGTGTGGGGTCGGTATTGGAGTCGAGTCTCGGACCTCACAGTTTTGTGGGACTCGCTATCCCACTGATAGTCGACTCCGAAACGCCAGGAAGGGTTAAGGTTGATGGATAGCTCGGCAATATAGTCGGAGCCGGTCTCCGTGCCCGGCGCCTGATTCGGCAACAGTACTCTTTGATCGCCCAGGTAACGAGTCTGGCCCAAAGTGCCCGTGAGCCTTTCTTGGCCCGTGTTCTGGTCGATCAATCTCGTCGTCACGCCGAAGCTCAGTTGGTCTGCGTCTGCGATTCTGTCGGCGCCGAGATAGCGATACTTTCTGAAGAGTTGTACGAGGTTGAAGGTTGGCGTAATCGTGTCGAAGACCGGGTATCCGGTCTGATCCTCGTAAGGCACGTGCACGTATAAGACTCTCGGTTCGATCGTCTGTGTCCACTTCCCGCTCGTTCCTGCGACTCGGTCGAAAGTCAGGCCCGCATCGATGCTTGCGACGGGTAGCGTTCTGGAGAATTCGGTCTTTTCACCCGGAAGACGATTGTCCAACCAGTAGTTGGTCTGTCGTAGGGCGATAGCAGGGGTGAGGAACATCCCCGGCCTCGCGAAAGCGAATTCGACCTCCTCCGTGAGGTCCAACCTCCACCCCGTCGTTCCTACGCCACGGTCGAAGTTGACGAGTTCGTTCTCCGAGGTGAAGCGCATGATGCTTCTGTCCCAGCGGCCGGAAAACACGAACTGCGGTATTCGCTCGTAAGGCTCGTTCTCGGCATCGATCAGAGGATCGATGGTTTGGTAGTCCTGTACTCTCGTTAGAAAGGACCACGCCGGCGCGCGGTAAAGGAAATCGAGGTGGCGGTCTAGATGAGTCTGACTGGTGACACTGAGGCTGTTGCCCAGATCTTCGAAGTAGTTGTCGTCGGAGACCCCTCGAACGTTGGCCACCATGCGCCAACCCGTGCCGAACATCGTCTCGTGACTGAAGTTCAAATAATTTCGCGAGAGATTCGCCTTGGAGTCGTTAGGAAGATACTCGAAGTTGAATTGTCCCTGTGTGCCTGGCAGTACGTAGCGAAATTCACTGGTGACCTGAGCACCGCGCTCGCGCATGTAGCGGGGCACGATCGTCAGGTCATAGTTGGGCGCGAGATTCAGATAATAAGGGATGGAAATGTCGAGCCCGGTCCTGTCTCGGTTCGACAGATTTGGCGTCAACAAGCCACTTTTCCGTCGGTCGTCTATAGGGAACGTCATGTAAGGAGCCGCGAGTATCGGAACGCCCTTGAATCTCAGCCTCACGCCACGGGCCGTGCCGAAGCCTTCTTCGATATTCATCTCGAGCTCCCGGGCGAGCAACTCCCAATCAGGTCGCTCGGTCGAGCAGGTCGTAAAATTCACCATGTCCAATAGGAGGGTGTTATCGCCCTGGATTGTTATTGCATCGGCCGCTCCTCGTGCGGGACGCCGAGGCAGGTCGAATCCCCCGCCGCCAAATGTGACAACCTGTGCCTGGGCGTCCACCTCAGCATCTTCGCCGTATACGGTGACCTCGGGATCTTGGTAGGTAACCGTGCCCTGAACCTCGACCCGTTGTGTTGCGCGATCGAATGTCGCGCGCTCCGCCGAGATGCTGCGATTTCCGTACTGGAATGTGACCTGATCGAAAAAGTTGATCTGTTCCTCGCTGGATAGATCTACGCGCCCAGCTGTGATGTCGAGTCGTTCTTGGTCTACGGAGTTGACGCCCGTTGGTACAACGGGCGGGCTAAGATCTTGGGGTAGACACATCTGCTGCGCCACGGCTGGTTTCCAGGCCGTGGTAAGGCAGCACGACGTGACTAGAATGAAGCTTTTCCTAAAGGCCACAAGGTTGAGCGCAGCAAAGGCGGCTACAATGGCACAGTTCTTCTACGCCTTCAATGAATTAAACCCTATGTCGCAAGTGGTGGATGAACTAGCTCCTCAGCCTATTGACGGCATTTTTCAGCCGGCATCGTTTCCATGGATCATCGGGTGAAACGCGTCAAATGGCACGCTCGATGAAGGCGATGGTACTGGCGGCTGGGCGCGGTGAGCGGATGGGGCGACTGACCGAGAAGCGGCCGAAGCCGCTCCTGTCAGTCGGCACCGAGACACTTATCGATCGTCATCTAAGACGGTTGGCCCAGGCCGGGATCGATGAAGTAGTGATTAATCTCTCTTATTGTGGAGGGCTGATCAGACGCTCGGTTGGAGAAACGAGTGCGTGGGGACAGACCATCCTGTATAGCGATGAGGGAGAGCCACCGCTCGAAACAGCAGGCGGCATTATTCGGGCTTTGCCGTTGCTCGGTCCCGGAAGATTTCTTGTAGTGTCTGCCGACGTTGTCACGGACTTCGATTTCGAAATCCTGACGGCCGAGCAAGATGCGGGTTGTCTGGTCTTGGTATCGAATCCGCCGCATCATGCGGGCGGAGATTTCGGGTTGGGCGGGAACGGTGAACTCACCCCGCAGCCGCCTCTATTCACATATAGTGGGATCGCGCTGCTCGATTCCTCCCTGTTCCGTGATCTTCAGCCCGGTGTGCGACCGTTGCGTCCGGTGTTTGATGCGGCGATCCAGAGAAAAGAGCTGCGCGGCGTGCTTTTCGAGGGGCTATGGAAGGACGTCGGCACACCGGAGCGACTCGCCGACGCACGAGCGACCTTCGCTTAGAGTCAATCCCTGCAGCTCGTCTTCATGTGGATCCGACAGCTAGTCGCAATTTTGTGCGATGTGGGTCCCGACAGGGAGCAAGTCCAAGCAGTCTATTTAACAGTGATCATTCTCCAGAGGCGGCTGATCATGAATGCTACTGATAACTCATCGGCGTTCCGGGTATGCAGTCGTATCGGATGATTTCTTTGTCAGTGCTCTGCAACTGCTGACTCCCAGTAAGTGGTTCTGAGTAATAGATGGGTTCGTCGACGATCCAGGAAATTAGCAATCGGCCAGTGTCTTCTTGGATCGAGAGCCTTTCCACCATAGTCATCTGATTCGTATGTAACGTAGATCCTCTCAATACCCCGGCTGAGAATCCCGCGGTATCGATAATTAGCGTTCCGCCTTCAAACCGACCGATCGAGTGGCCCATGTCAGATGGTTCGATATCAGTAGGGTGTGCATCCATGTTCATATGGACCGTACGCGTCACATCCATCGATTCGTGGTAGATCAAGATCTCACCGTCCATCTGGCGGATGGATGTTGCAAGACCCGGGGGTCCCCAACTTCGCACAGGGCTGCCTGGCTCGCAGTGAACGACAGGATTGTCTGCGATGGGATCGAACGCGTCGCGCGCCGCCTCACCAGTGGGCGTAATCGAGTCCTCACCGGTGCGCGTACCTGAGCCGCTTGCGTCACCGAACATCCCGGGGCGGATCCAGGTGCCGAAGATAGACCGGCCGGTACCCGGTGTGAAAGGTATTTCCTGGTTCTCTGCGAACTGCGTTCGCGCTTCGTCGGTACTGCGCATCGTATAGCTGCTACCGTCGGCAAAATACCCTGTGCCGAACTCGCAGCCGTACGGGTCGCGCCTTGCTGGGAACCCTTCGACGATGATGGGTTCGCCCACCGTGAACAGGGTCTGGTCGGCACCGCGTCTGGCTAACTGAGTTCGCGCTTGCAGGTCGCAGACGTAGACGACCGGTTCGCCAGCATCATTCACTGAGTCTATATGCAGAAAGCCGTGCGGATTAATGAAATCGAACTGTTTTATCGTCCCCTCGATTCTGATGAGCTGGTTGGGGTCGAAATGGGCCGCAAAGCCGTGGTGGGCGGTGGCCGATGCTGAGGCAGCGAGCGCAGTCAGGGCGGCAAGGTTAATAAGTTGATTCTTCATCGATAAAGGTCTCAAAAGAGCTGCGGTCCGTATTTTCGAAAGTCCGAGTTGCGACCGCAAGTTATATTTTCTTAAGGAATGCTCATGACCGTACCCGAGAGCAGGCGTTCGTTAACCGTTAAATGGGGTCAACGACAACCAAGACTGAGAGTCAATGAGTCATCGCATAGATGACGTAGTTGACCGCGAAGCGGTATGCCATTGCGGTCATGGGTTCTGGATAGCCCGGTGTGTCCGCATGTTCCCAGGCATCGCCGAGGTCCATATTGAAATTAATAGCGACGACCAGCCTACCCTGGTCATCGTAGATTCCCCGCCAGCGTGGATTGACGCCACCCTTCTCCCACGTGCGCCCGTTGTACAGGGCTGCGATGCCGGGTATCTGGGTCCCCTTGTTCAAGTCGTACAGGACGTGCATCACCTCGTCGGTCTCGGGTATCTCGACGACGGGGCGATCCGGAAAAACACGGGCCATCGAATTGAGAAATCCCGCCCACTCTCGCGGTCCGTGGAAATCGTCGACCATCAGAAACCCGCCGCGAAATAGGTACTCTCGGAGTCGCGTCGCCTGAAATTCGTCCAGGCGCCATGCACCCACTTCCACGGCGTAAAGCCATGGGAAGTCGAAAAGCGAATCGTCGTGAAGATTGATCCTGCGACCACCCTCCCCGTCGTAGCGGCTGACGATTGCCCCATTGACTCGGGTGAGCCGGGTCAGCCCCTGCATGAAATGGTATTCGGCGTCCGGCCAGTCCACACACTCGCTGCCGCGGCCCCAGCCGTAACCGAAGTTGAGGCAATTGCCTCCAGAGTACATGAGACGGGAAAATTGAAACTCGTGATCAGGGGGCGAATTGAAAAGCCCGGACTCTTGTCCCAGCGCCGAAAACACGGCCGTCGAGCTGGTCAGTATCACCAGAACGAGCACCGCGAGATCCTTTCTCATCATCATCCCAGGACACCATAGCACGCCTTGTCGGGGCTGCACTTGTGTTCCCTTCCGGTCCTGAGTTCTCATGTTCGTAGAGGATTCTGCGGAACCCTCTTGAGGTTGCGGCGATGATGATATGATCGTCGCAGACGCGTTGAAGTGAAGCGGGATTAACGCATATTGGCTCCCCACTCTGACAGGGGTTAGTTTCGCGGCACTCGTGCGGGCATACTCGGCCCCACGCATTTAGATCACGTCTGCTGGGGGAGCTCATTAGGGGCCAGAGAGTCTTGGTATAGAAGATTGTTCGAGTTTCTCTTTAAGTATTCCCGCGCCACTTTCGAGAACAGTGAGTTTCTGTTTGCTCGCGATTGGCCATTCTGGCTCCTTATTCTTGCCACGCTTGTTGCCACCGGGGCTATTGGATACAGCCTCATGCAGAGGCGTGAGACGTTGCACGTTGCCAAGCTAGCTGTGCTGGGGATATGCCAGGTGGCGATGGTTGCGCTCATGCTGTTGCTTCTCTGGCAGCCTTCTCTGTCTACTCAGACGCTGCGGGCGCAAGAGAACTCCGTGGCGGTCGTGGTGGATACCTCAGCGAGTATGAGCTACGGCGAGGGAGAGGTCTCTCGTCTGCAACAGGCCGTCGCCGCGTTGAATGATGGTGTCTTGGAAGATCTATCCGAAACATTCGAGACCCGCATATACGCGTTTTCCTCGTACTCCGAGGGCATAGAAGCTCTGGAGCAGGTTCCTGCTCCCGGTGATTCCACGTTAATCGGAGAGGCGCTCGTTGATGTTCTTCGTGAGGCCCGCTCATCGGCGCTCGGTGCCGTGGTGCTGCTGAGTGACGGGGCGGACAACTCCGCGACTTTCGACGCTGCGCAACTCGCTGAAATCGGTGGCTACGGTGTACCGATTCACACGGTTGGCGTCGGGCGCGAAGTGATTCCTGAAGACATTGAACTCGAGAGCGTGAGCATGACGACTCAGGCTATGGCGGGTTCCCGGGTGAGCGCCCAGGTGAGCGTTCGGCATGCCGAGTCCGGTGAGACGCGACTCAGAGTTTACGATGGCGACGCCATCCTGGCCTCGGAGGAGGTGGAGCTTGAAGGCGACTCTGGCCTGACGACTCACTGGGTGGAGCTGGACATCGGTGAGGCTGGTGTGAAGGACCTACAGTTCGTGCTCGATGCTATGCCCGGGGAGCGGAACACGATCAACAACGCGCAATACCGGACCATAGACGTACCCGAGGACCGCCGCCGCATCCTTTACGTCGAAGGTGAGCCTCGTTGGGAGTACAAGTTTATTCGTCGAGCCCTCGACGAGGACTCCCCGATCCGCTTGGCGAGTCTTCTGCGCACCACACCCAACAAGTTCTACCGCCAGGGTGTAGAGAGCGAGGAAGAGTTGGCGGCCGGGTTCCCTGAGGACAGGGAAACGTTGTTTATGTATGACGCGCTGATCGTTGGTAGCTTCGCGGCGGCCGGGTTGACCGAGGAACAACAGGAGTCGATTCGGGATTTCGTGAGCGAACGCGGTGGCAGTCTCCTCATGCTAGGTGGACGTCAGGGACTCGGCGATGGCGGTTGGGGCAACAGCGCGGTTGCCGAGGTATTGCCCGTGCAGTTGCCCGAAATCGATGCACCGAGCTTCATTCGCGTGCCGGTCCCGGTCTCGCTGACGGCCGAGGGTGCGGAATCTCTTCTGACTCAGCTTGACGCGGACCCGGAAACGAACCAACAGCTGTGGTCCGAAATGCCGGACATAGCGGATTTTCAGTATCTTGGGCAGATTAAGCCCGGCGCGGTCACATTGCTCGACGCGAATGTCAGGGGAACGGCTCAGCCGCTACTGGTGCAGCAGCGCTTCGGGCGTGGAAGCGCGTACGTGCTTGCGAGCGGCGGCACCTGGCGCTGGCAGATGCAGTTGCCATCCGAAGATCAACGCCACGAGACTTTCTGGCGGCAGGTACTTCATGCTCTGGCCTCTGGTACACCTCGCCCGGTCTACCTCACAGCAGAACGGGACTTCTATGGGGATGAAGACCAAATAACGTTGCGCGCAGAAGTGAGGGACCGGTCATTCGAGCCCGTTGCTGGCGCTGCTGTCTCTTTGTCCGTGCAGCGGGACTTTTCCGAGCCGACTACGGTGACGCTGAATCCTATTCCCGGGGAGATCGGCGCGTACGAAACGACGATCCAGGCGGAAGAGACCGGTTTGTACCAGTTTGATGCCACCGCTAGTTTGGGCGAGGACCCGCTGGGTGCCGCGCAAGTCGCGGTGCGACGCGCGGACGGTGTGTCGGAGCATTTTCAGACCCAGCAGAATCGACCCCTTCTGGAGCGCCTGTCGACACTTACAGGTGGCCGTTATTTTACGTTGGACGATCTGGACGCGTTACCGGAGGCGATTCAGTTCTCCGAAGCCGGTATCGTTGAACGAGAATTGCTCGATCTTTGGAATATGCCCTTCAACTTCCTGTTACTCATGCTATTGAAGGCGGGGGAATGGGTGTTGAGACTCTACTGGGGGAGCCTATGAGGGCTGCGACAATTTGCCTGTTTCTCAGCGCGATGAGTCTGGTGGGCAGTGCCCGTGCGGAGCTCTACTACCTGATCGTCGGTGGGCTTGGTGGGGAACTGCGTTACGCTGAGCGTTTCGAAGCGCAGGCGGAGTCGTTGGCTCAGGCGGCGCAGCGCTCTCTTGGTGACGATTCTAGGGTATCGCTGTTGAGTGGTGAGGGGGCCAGCCGGGACTTATTGACTAGTGAGCTCACTAGGCTCGCCGAAGTAATGACACCCACCGACACTCTGGCGGTCTTTCTCATCGGCCACGGCACGCATGATGGCGAGCAGTACAAGTACAACCTGCCGGGTCCCGATATCGACGGCGAGACATTAGCCTCTTTGATGAGCGCGATACCGGCCAGTCGACAATTGGTGGTTAATGCGACCAGTGCCAGTGGGGCTGTTCTTGAATCTTGGCTGAGTGAAGGACGCACGCTCATCACCGCGACGAGGACCGGCGGCGAGCGAAACGCGACCCGTTTCGGGGAGCATTGGACGGCCGCGCTCTCCAGTGATGAAGCCGACGCTAACAAGAACGGGGCGATAACCATTCAGGAGGCGTTCGATTTCACCGCGCGTATGGTCGCGGATAGTTATGAGAGCGAGGGCACGTTGGCGACGGAACACCCGCAGCTCGTGGGCGAGACGACGAGTTCATTCAATGTGGCGTTGCTCGAGGAACGGGTCGCCACGACTGAGGAGCTCGAGGGGCTCTTGGCGCAACTGGATGTTCTGGAAGGTGAGGTGGAAGTCTTGCGTCAGCGCCGTGAACAAATGGATAACGATCTCTATCTTGAAGGGCTCCAGGCATTGCTGCTGGAGCTCGCCCTTGTTCAGCGCGAAATCGATGATGTCCGTTCGGCGTCGAGCCAACAGTGAATCGCTGGCTCGCGGTCGGTTGCTTATGGCTCATCGGGAGCCCGCTAGCGACCGCGCAGTTATTCGATTACTCATCTGATCGTGACGCCTCGCTGGAGCCGTGCGATGGGCTTTTTCATAGTGGCGAGCGACCGCAAGCCAATAGCTGCTACGCCGCACTTCTTATAGAAAGCGACGACGCTACCGTCAGGGCCGAGGCTGCGTGGCGCACGGGGGATCTCCAAGCCGCGAACGCCTACTTCAGGACAGCCGTTGAGATCGAGCCTGAGTCCCCGCGAGCAAGAACCCGGTGGGGTCGATTGTTCCTTACTACCCATCAAAACAGTGAGGCCATCAAGCTGTTCCAGGAGGCGTTGGAGCTAGATGACGGGTATTTGCCTGCCAAGCTGGGTTTGGCTGCCCTCGCCGCTGGAAGATTCGACGATCGGGCACAGGCGCTGGTCGAAGAGGTTTTGGAGGCAGACGGCTCGCAGATCGAAGCCCATCTGCTGCGTGCTCGAATGAGTCTTGAGGAGGGGGCGCTGATGCTCGCTGACGAGATTTTGAGCGAGGCGCTTCGTATTGCTGAGGCCGAGGGGCTGCCGCCGCTGGAGGTCTACGCACTCAACGCCTCGGCGGACCTTCTCAGGGGTATCACGGAGAGCGATTGGACGGAGCGCGCCTTGGCGTACAACCCCGGTTTCGGTGGGATCTACGCCACGCCAGCCCATTTCTACGTAATTACGCGGCGGTATCGGGAGGCCATCGAGCTCTATTTCGAGGCGGTTCGTATCCAGCCGGACCTTTGGTCTGCACATGCTGAGCTCGGTGGCAATTTGTTGCGGGATAATCGGATCGAAGAGGCCCAGACGCACCTGGCCGCGGCCTATGAGGGTGATCCCTACAGTCCGCAGGTCGTCAATACGCTGCGCTTGATCGACAGTTTCGATAACTTCCAGGTTTTGAATCGCGACCTGCCGGCGACGGGCGAAGATTCGATCGAGACGGATGCGCCCGGAATGATTTTGCGTCTCCATAACGAAGAGGCGCAGGTTCTGGACCCCTACGTCACAGATCTGGTGGCAGATAGCATTCGGACGTTCTCGGAGCGATATCAGTTCGAGCTGCGTGAGCCGGTGGTTGCGGAGCTCTATCCTGAGCCCGATGATTTTGCGGTGCGCACCTCTGGCCTGCCTGGGATCGGGTTGCTCGGCGTTACATTTGGTTACCTGATGGCGATGCACAGCCCTTCCGGGCGCGACAGCGACTATCACTGGGGCACTACCCTGTGGCATGAGATGGCCCACGTATTCACGCTTGAGGCCACCAATCATCTCGTCCCGCGCTGGTTTAGCGAGGGTGTTTCGGTGTTTGAGGAATGGAGCACTGGGCCCAGGCCTGGGCGCCACGTTCCCATGCACGTGCTTGACGCGATGGAAGAAGACAAGTTTCTTTCCATTGTGGAGCTCGACAGCGGCTTCATCCGGCCGACCTACCAGGGCCAGGTCATGGTCTCGTACATGCAGGCGGGCTTGATCTGTCAGTACATCGACAGCAATTGGGGACAGCAGGGGCTCGTCGATCTACTCCAGCTTTATCGTGATGGCCTGGACACCGGGGAGGCAATCGAGCAGGGGCTCGGAGTTTTACCCGAGGCGTTCGATGGGGGCTTCAAGGAGTTCATCGAGTCCGAGTTCCGTCCCACACTCGATGCCTTGGATGAGTGGCGCGAACGCATAGAGGCGGGCTACGAAGCTGCGAGCGACAGTGACTGGGGCCGCGCAGTCGAATCTAGCGCCGCCGCTATGGAGCTCTATCCTGGATACGTGGAGGAAGGCAACGCCTATGTCCTGAATGCCAAGGCTCACGAGGAGTTGGAGCAAAACGAGGCGGCCATTGAGACACTCGAGGCGTATTGGCGGCTCGGCGGCTTCGAGCCGGGCGTGCTTCATCAGCTTGCAGATTGGTTGTATGAGGCAGGCCGTCCTGCAGACGCGATCGCGGTTTTGAAAGACGTGATTTTTGCTGCGCCGCTTGACGAAACACTCCATAGGAAGCTCGGCGACTGGCTATTGGAATCCGACATGGCAGCGCCGGCTCTGCGTGAATATCAAGCGCTACTCGCGATGAATCCCTTCGATCAAGCTGCTGCGCACTACCGATTGGCGACAACCTACAGAAAGCTCGAAGATGACGCCAAGACGCGAGAGCATTTGTTGTATGCTCTTGAGACTGCCCCTCACTACAGGGAAGCTCAGCAAATGTTATTGGAGATCTTACGTTGAGTTCTGAAACCGAAAGTCAGCTCGATACCGAAGAAGCCCGAGAATTGATCCAGACATTCCAGAAATCCTTGGACTCCATTCGGGGCGAGGTGCGAAAGGTCATAATTGGACAGGAAGAGGTCGTAGACCATCTGCTAGTGACGCTCCTGGTGGGCGGCCACTGTCTTATTACCGGCATGCCCGGGACGGCGAAGACATTACTGGTGCGGACTCTTGCGGTCGCTCTAGGGCTTTCCTACAAGCGGATACAGTTCACGCCGGACCTCATGCCCACGGACGTGACCGGCACGGACATCATTGAGGAAGACAGTTCCACCGGGCGTCGCACGTGGACCTTTGTTCCGGGTCCGCTCTTCGCCAATGTGTTGTTGGCCGATGAGGTCAATCGCACGCCACCCAAAACGCAATCGGCCCTGCTTGAGGCGATGCAGGAGCTCACGGTAACCGTGCGAGGCAACCTCCACCAGATCTCCCCACCGTTCTTCGTGCTGGCAACCCAGAATCCGATCGAGTTAGAGGGCACTTACCCGCTGCCGGAGGCCCAGCTCGACCGCTTCCTCTTCAACGTGATACTCGATTACCTCACCGACGACGAAGAGCTATCCGTCGTCGAGCGCTACACGACACGAATGGATATTCCGGAGGTCACGCCGGTGACCAATCCGGAGCAGATTCTCCAGTTCCAGGCGCTAGTCCGGCAGGTGCCCGTTTCGGAAACCGTGGGCCGGTATGCTGTCGACCTCGTACGTGCGACACGTCCAGAAGATCCGATGGCCCCCGACATCGTCAAGCGTTACGTGCAATACGGGGCCAGTGTGCGCGCCACCATGTTCGTCACTTTAGCGGCTAAAGCCAGGGCGCTGATGATGGGTCGTTACCACGTGACCCATGACGACATCGCGGCGCTGGCATTGCCAGTGATGAGACACCGTGTCCTGACCAACTATTTCGCGGAATCGGACAAGGTAAATGTGGACGATGTTCTCAGGCAGCTTGTCGAGGAATTCAGCCCTTCGGGTCGAACGGCGCAAGCAGGCTAGGATCGATTCGTGTCCGGAATGGCTGAAAGCTCGCCGGGCGATGTCCAACACCTCCTTCACCCTGAAGTACTGGCCGCCCTGTCGAACCTCGAGCTGGTGGCTCGAGCTGCCGTACACGGTTTCTTAAATGGCCTTCATCGTTCGCCGTTTTTTGGTTTCAGCCAGGAGTTTGCGGAATACAGGATGTATTCTGAGGGTGATGATCCGCGGTTCGTCGATTGGAACGTGTACGCGCGGACCGAGCGCACCTATATCAAACGTTATCTGGGCGAAACCAATACCCGGCTGGTGATCCTATTGGACGCGAGCGCGTCGATGGGATACGGGTCAGGTGCCGTGACGAAGTTGCAATATGCGAAGTTTTTGGCTGCGACTCTGGCCTACCTGGCCGCGCAACAGCACGATGCGGTTGGATTGATCGTGTTCGACGAGGAGGTGCGTGAGCATCGAGCACCATCATCGCGCGCCGGAAAGTTGAACGGTGTGCTGCATGCGATCGATCGCGCTTCCCCAGGAACCGGCACGGACCTGAGGGTTCCATTCGAGACCTTCCGTCAGTTCGAGCGTGGACGCGGTTTGGTCGTGGTGATCTCTGATTTCTATTGCGAGCCTGATGCCATGCTGAAAGGTGTCCAGCCCCTGGCCTATCAAGGGCAAGATGTGGTTCTGTTCCAGCTCTTGGATCCAGAGGAGTTGGAGCCTGAGCTCAAAGAGTCGGCGCTCATGGAGGACATGGAGACTGGGGAGTCATTGGAAGTTTCGCCGATCTTCATGCGTTCCCGATACAGGGAGAAGATCCAGGAACACGTCCAGGAGTTAAAAGATTGCGCATCCGGTGCGGGGGCGGATCATGCGTTAATTAAGATCACCGATCCACTCGACGTGGCTTTGAGAAATTACCTTTTATTCCGCCAGAGGCGCGGCTAATGACGCTTCTCGCACCGTTGTTTCTCCTTGGGCTATTGGCGATCGGCGTGCCGATCTGGCTTCATCGCCTGTCGTCGGAGAACCCTAACCGTCAGCCTTTCAGCTCGGTCATGTTTTTAGAACCCGGTGAGCCCCGTCGAGTTCTGGCGAAAAAGCTGCAGTATTTGCTTCTGTTTGCGCTCAGGGTGGGGGTGCTGGTTCTGCTGGCTCTGCTCTTTGCAGGGCTTGCTCTCGAAGGCCGAGTTCAAAACTTGGTGGCTGAGACGGCCAGGCTGCATGTAATTGTTATGGATCTCTCGGCCTCCATGGCCCACGGCCAGCGTTGGGACCGCGCTCAGGACCTTGCTGATGCCGTCATTGACGGGCTCGACAACGCCGATGTGGCCCAAGTGGTAACCGCGGAACGAATCATTGAGGTCATCGCTGAGCCGTCCCTGGACCGAAACGCGACTCGTCGGGCCGTTGCGGCCGTGGGGCCAGGCCCTTTTCGGGTCGACTACGGTCAGCTCATCAGTTCCATGGACAGCTTGCTTAGGAGTGCGGAGTTACCGGTCGTAGTTCACATCATCACCGATGCTCAGCAGACTGCGCTTCCCACGCGGTTTGCTGATCTTGCACCTCGTGCGTCCTATGAGCTGGTGATCCATGACGCGTCGGTATCCGGGGATGACAACTGGGCGGTGGAGGGGCTGGCCTGGTCGTCAGTGTCTGGAGATTTTGTTGCCACGCTGCATGGATATGCCGATGCGGATGCTGAGCGAACGGTGGCGTTGCGGCTCAACGGGACGCAGGTGGCAGCCCAGAATATTGAAATCGCGGCCGGCGAGATGGCGCAAGCCCGTTTCGAGGGTCTAGAGCTAGCTGACGGGGCGAACCGTGTCATTGCTGAGCTTGCCCCTGGGGATGACCTGCTCGCCGACGACGAGCGATACCTGGTTGTGAAGCGCCCGACGCCAAGACCCGTTCTGCTGGTTTCGAGCGACAGTCGGGGGAGGGCAGAGCTGTTTCTCACATCGGCATTGGGCACGCTGGCCGCTCAGGCTTACCAAATCGAGCAGATCTCACCGGGGGCGCTCGCGGAAGAGGCACTTGCTGAGTACGTATTCATCGTGGTGGCGGATGCGGGCGCCCTCGCCGAGGACGACGCCGCGATCTTGGGTGAGTATGTGGAATCGGGCGGGGCCTTGCTCATGACCCTAGCCCAACGTTCGGCTGGGCTGGGACAGGTGCCGGTGACCGGGCACGCGTTCGAGCCCTTTTCCCAGTTCGGTATGGAAGAGGGTGAGTTTCTCGTCGTTGGGACAATGGACCGATCTCACCCGGGTCTGGCTCAGATGGATGAGCTGCGGTCTGCTCGGTTTTACCGTCATATTTCGCTTCAGCCCGTGGAGACGGACCGAGTGCTCATTCGTCTCGAAGAGGGTTCCCCGCTGTTAGTCGAGCACTCGCTAGGCGATGGCCGGGTCATCATTTTTGGTTCGTCGCTGGATAGGGAGTGGAACGACCTGCCGGTGCAGCCAGTGTTCGTGCCCTTGATTGCGCAACTGTCCGCCTATCTTGCGGGCGATCACCAGATCAGCGCTGAAGCTCGTTTAGGCGGCACGCTGTCGGCTCGCGCCATGGGTTTTGCAGGAGGGCAGATATTTGCGCCCGACGGTGAGGCGGCGCTCGGGCTAGCAGGCGCTGGTGCGGGCGATGATGTGCTCGTGGAGCAGGTCGGGTTCTACGAGGTTGTGGCCTCGGGCCAGACAGAACTGGTGGCTGTCAATGTGGATCAAAGGGAATCCGATGTTACGCCGATGCAGGCCAATGGACTTACGCGCTGGCGCGATTTGAGCCCCGGGGCGAGTCAGGCGGGCGGTGGTAACGTGGCGCTTATGGAAACTCCCCCTACCGAGCTATGGCCCTGGATACTTGCCTTGCTGGTTGTGGTGGTTTTCGTAGAATCCTGGGTTGGAAACTGGCATCTTAGGGTGCGGAGAGGGATTGCGACATGACGGAACGTAAACAACTGGAAGCCTATCTCGGCGAGTTCCGCCAGCGCCTTAGGACGTCAATCGTCGCACGGGGTTTGGCGGTACTCTGCGTGGCCGCATTGGCGATTACCTTGGTGGCGGTCCTGATGGGCACCCGGCAAGCGTTTCCGACCGAACTCATGAGCGGCGCCCGCCTTTTCCTGGCCCTGTCGCTCGGTGCGATCGCCCTGGCGCTCATGGTGTATCCGCTGAGAACCCTGCGTCGGACTCGGGGGATCTCGGATATTGAAAAGCGTGCTCCGGACTTCGACGGGCGAATCGAGACCTATGACAAACTGGCGGTTCAGAGCGAGGAGGGTGCGGGCAAGCCGTCACCGTTCCTCGGGCTGCTCGCGGAGGATGCGCTCAATCTAGCTCGTCGGATCCCCGTATCCCTGAAGGTGCCCAACTGGGAAATTTCGGCACCCGCCGCTCTCGCCGTGATCGCGCTGGGGGCACTAGTGTGGTTTGCTGCCGTTGGGCCCGACAACTGGCGTTATGGAGTCCGCCATCTATGGGCTGGTTGGGTCCTTTCCGACACGCTGCCACCTCAGAGGGTGGTGGTGAATCCCGGAGACGGTGCCGTGCGCCTCGGGGGCGATCTGTTCATCGACGCCCGCGCAGAGGGTTTCGATCCCGCAGAGGCGGAAGTCTTCGCACTTTTCGAGGGGAGTGAGGACTGGGAGAGTGCGCCGATGCTCACCGGTGAGGGTGACGACTTTGAATTCACGTTCTTCGCCGTCCGTGAGCCACTGCGTTACTACGTCGTCTCCGCGGGTGTCCACAGTCCCGAATATTCCATCGA
The DNA here is from genome assembly GCA_964384125.1 of uncultured Gammaproteobacteria bacterium. Classification (GTDB taxonomy): domain Bacteria; phylum Pseudomonadota; class Gammaproteobacteria; order Steroidobacterales; family Rariloculaceae; genus UBA6522. Next base: position 32,258 of record CAYLKA010000001.1, read on the forward strand.
GGTCGTGGCTCTACCTCGTGTGAGAAACGTCAAACTCACCTATCACTACCCTAGATGGACCCAATTAGAGACCGACATTACCGACCCAGGGGGTGACATCAGCGCCGTCGCCGGTACTCAGGTCGAGGTGGAGGTGACCACTGACCAGCCGCTGAACGGAGCCGAGCTAATGGTCAACGGTGAGGTACTCGCCATGACGACGGCGGGTGCGGTAGCTACGGCCACACTAGAAGTGGAGGAGGACGGTGAGTATTTCGTCTCCACCTTTTTTAACGAGGACCCCGTGCGTTTGACGGACGATTATTTCATCGACGTCGTTCCGGACAACAAGCCGGTGGTCAAGGTCATTCGGCCCGGGCGAGACTGGAAGGCGAGCAATATTGAGGAAGTCTCGGTTCGGATAGAGGCAACCGACGACTTCGGTCTGGATCAACTGGATCTGCACTATTCGATTAACGGTGGGGAATGGAGTGCGATTTCCCTGGACGTTGACGGTGCCTACACGCTCAGCGAGGAGGTTTTGTACCTAGAGGAGCTCGGCAAGACTGTCGGCGCGAGCAATCTGTTGGACTTGTTGATGGAGAACGAGCAGAGCGCGGAGCCTGAGACCGAGGCGGTAGTTTCGAGCCTTGAGCCGGGTGATCTCATTTCCTATTACGCCGAAGCTCGTGATCGGGATACATCCGAACGCACCGATCTGTTCTTCTTAGAGGTCCAACCCTTTGATCGTAGCTATTCGCAGTCCATGCAGGGCGGTGGCGGTGGCGGTGGCGGCGGTGGCCAGCAGCAGGACGAAATTTCTCAGCGGCAAAAGGAAATCCTCCTTGCGACGTGGAACCTGATCCGTGAGCAGGGAGAGCAGACCGGATTTCAGGACGAGCAGCAGTTGGCGGACAACGCACAAATGTTGTCGGAGCTGCAGCGAACGTTGGCTGAGCAGGCGCGAACGCTTGCGAATAGGACTCGAGCCCGCCAGCTAACCAGTGTCGACGAGCAGATACAGACCTTTGTTGAGAGTCTGGAGAGTGCCGCCGAGGCCATGATACCGGCGGCGGATCGTCTGGTAGATCTTGAGTTCGACCAGGCGGTTCCGTCCGAACAGGAAGCCCTCCAGCATCTGCTAAAAGCTGAAGCGGTGTTTACCGATATCCAGGTGTCCTTCCAGCAGGGTGGTGGTGGCGGTGGTGGTGGCGGTTTCGCCGGACGCGATCTTGCCGAGTTATTCGAGCTCGAGATGGACCTGGAGAAGAACCAATACGAGACCGAGTCCCCCGCCTCGTTTGACAGTGGTCCCGAGGCGGAAGCTGACGAAGCCATTGCCAAGCTCCAGGAGCTTGCGCGCCGGCAGGAAAGCCTCGCCCGGCAGGCCAATCGACAACAATCCTTAACCGAGGAGGAACGCTGGCAGCAGCAGGAGTTGCGACGGGAGACCGAGGAGTTGCGCAGGCAGTTGGAGGAATTGCGTCAGGCGGCGGCTCAGCAACAGCAGCAACAGGGGCAGCAGTCAGGACAACAATCCGGTCAGCAGTCCGCGCAACAGTCTGGTCAGGGGGCGCAGGGTGCTGCGGCCGAGGCGATTCGTCAGTTGGACAATGCGCTCCAGGCGATGGATCGCGCGCAGGCCCAGAGCGCAGAGGATCCGGAGCAGACTCAGCGGGCGATCGAGCAAGCACGTCGTCAGCTCGACCGGGCCTTGGAGCAGATGACCGCTCAGCGTCAAGCGGCGGCGGAGGAGGTATTCTCCGATCTTCGTGAGCGGTCTCAAGACCTCCTTGATGATCAGCGCCAATTGGCTGCCGAGCTGCAACAGGTCGCGCGAGAAGCCCTAGAGAATAGGGACGATGACGGCGTCCGAGAGAGCCCGTTGGACGATGACGAGGCGATCGAGTTGGCCGAGCGAAAAAGGGAGATGCAGCGCGAGCTGGAGGCGCTTGAGCAGGATATCCAAGAGGTCTCGCAGCGATTCCGCGGCCAGACCCCTGGGGCGTCCGAGGAGCTCAACAACGCGCTGTCGGACCTCCAACAGACTCAGGTGGTACGACGTCTGGCTTACGCCGCAGAGATGATTCGTCGCGGACTCGCTGATGAGCTCGCGCCGTTCGAAGGTATTGTCACGACCGCATTGGATGACCTTCGCCGGGATACCGAATCCGCGCTCACCTTAGCGAGTCGCGAAGCCCGAGAGGGGCAGCAGATGGAGCAGGACCCAACTTCAGAGTTGGTGGCCGAGCTGCAGGCACTACGCCGTGAGCTTGCCGAGTTGCAGAACGGTGGGTCTGCGCAGGAGGGCCAAGAAGGCCAGGGCGCTGCTCAAGGCGGACAGAACGGTGGTCAGAACGCGGGCGGACAGTTTGGCGGTAATCAGTTCGGCGGCGGTCCTGGTGGGGGCGAATACGCTGATCGGCGCGGGTTGGGTTTCTGGGATCCGGAGAGCCCGTTGGGGCTCGATCCGGCGGCTCAGGAGGAGCTGGAAGCTCGGTTACAGGAAGCCGGGCGTGACCTTCTCGCATTGGGCACGAGGCTGAGGGCCGAGGGCCTGACAGTGGAAGAGCTTGAAGCCATTCGACGCTTAGGCGACGCGCTGAGGGGTGGTTTGCCGGGCAACCCCCAGCTGATCGAGCAGGAGTATCTCGCCATGCTAGATTTGGTGGAGCAGCTCGAGCTACAGCTAGTCGCTGATCAGCTCGAGGCTGAGGAGTCCGCTGTTCGTACGCAGACCCCGGCTGAGGTCGCACGCGAGTACGAGGAGGCTGTGGCCGAGTATTTCCGGCAATTGAGTCGCTCCGAGCAGCGTTAAAATGCGCCTGCGTAGGGTTGCAGCGAATTCCTTAAAAGCCATCTTTTTGTCTCACCGGCCGTAAAATTCGGACGCCAAGGTGTGATAATCAGCGCATGGAGCAGCTGCGGCAGAACCAGGAGAGGGAGCCCGGCGCGCGAGCCTTGAGTGCCCCCGGGGAGACCTCGCCGAGGATCCGAACACGCAATCTGCAGCGCCGGTACTCGATGGGGGGAGAGGTCATACATGCCCTGCGCGGAGTCGACCTCGAGATCAACTCGGGGGAATACGTCGCCGTCATGGGGCCGTCCGGGTCCGGAAAATCGACGCTCATGAACTTGATTGGCTGTCTGGATACGCCTGACGACGGCGAATACTGGCTGAACGGTAAGCTAGTATCCGAGATGGATGACTCCGAGCTTGCCAAGGTGCGCAACAAGGAAGTTGGCTTCGTGTTCCAGACCTTCAATCTGTTACCGCGCGCTAACGCGCTTCACAACGTGGAAATGCCGTTGATCTACGGCGGCATGAAAAGCAAAGAACGCCTAGAACGCGCTGCCGGTGCACTGACCCGTGTGGGCTTGGGAGACCGCATGGACCACCGGCCCAGTGAGATGTCTGGAGGGCAGCGGCAGCGTGTGGCCGTCGCCCGAGCGCTTGTTACCGAGCCCAGCATTCTTTTGGCCGACGAGCCGACCGGGAACCTGGATACGGCGACGGGCCAGGAAATGATGGCACTGTTCGACGAACTGCACGATTGGGGCAATACGATCATACTCGTCACTCATGAGGTGGGGGTCGCGAACCACGCAGCCCGAGCCGTGCTCCTGCGCGATGGCGCGATTGAGGAAGATCGAGAGATGTTGAGGAAAGGTGGGCACTGATGCGTGCTTTCTCCGCAGCGCTAATGGCGATGTCCCTAGGGGCTTGTGAGCAGCAGCAGCCGGATGTTGTGGTGCCGTTGTACGATGTGACACCGGTGGAGACTCGACCGATCCAGGTCAGCGTCGATGCGGCGGGGGTGATAGAACCCGAGATAACCGTGGAGGTTAAATCTAAGGCGTCAGGGGAGATTCTGGCGATTCACGCGGAGACGGGCGATGTCGTCGAGGCAGGATTCCTGCTGGTCGAGATCGATCAGCGCGTGCCGCGTAACACCGTCGCAGAGGCTGAGGCGAGTCTGGTGGCCGCGCAGGCGAGGCGGGCTATTGCGGAGACACAGATGGAGCGTTCAAGGACGCTCTTTGGTTCCGGCACGGTGACAGAGACCGAGTACGAACAGGCGCAACTGGAGTTCGCCAACTCGGAGGCGCAGGTTATCGGTGGTGAGGTCGCGCTCGAAAACGCGCGCATCGCTATGGACGATACTGAAGTCAGAGCGCCTATAACCGGGACGCTCATCGAAAAGCCGGTTGAGCAGGGTATGGTCATTTCTTCGCCCATCCGGGACGTTGCCGGCGGGACGATTCTATTGAGGATGGCTGACCTGACGACCGTTCTCGTCCGCACGCTCGTCGACGAGACAGATATCGGCAAAATCAGACCCGGAATGCCGACTCAGGTCACGATGGCCGCTTACCCCAATCAGCCCTTTGAGGGTGAGGTATTGAAGATCGAGCCCCAGGCCATCGTTGAGCAGAATGTCACGATGTTCGCTGTGCTGATACGCCTAGAAAACCGCGGGAGTCTCCTGATGCCAGGAATGAATGCGGATGTGGAGATAAGAATAGCCAGCCGAGACTCGGTAGTGGCCGTACCAACGATGGCGTTACGCGCAGACAGCGACATTCCAGCAGTTGCTGTCATGTTGGGGATCGAAGAGGCGCAGTTGCGCGATGCGCTGGGCCGCCCATCGGAAGGGCTTAATGACAACGCCGTGGCGGGGGAGGCGGCGTTAGAGCTAACGCAACTCAGGGCGCTTGTTAGCAAACGCCGAAGTGGGGAGGCATTAAGTCCTCAGGAGGAATCGCGGCTCAGAGTGGCGATGCAACGTGCCAGTAATGGCGCAGCTGCGGTAAGCCGACACAATGTCGGGACCGATTATCAGTTCGGCGGCGATTATTGGGCGGTGGCGTTGAGGAACGGTGCGCCAGTCCCGGTACCGGTTCGCACCGGGGTAACGGATTTGGAGTACAGCGAGGTTGTCGCTGGTTTGAAGCCCGACGATCAGATACTGCTCCTCCCCAGCACGAGCCTTTTCGAACAACAGGAAGCGTTACAGAGATTTATCTCTGACCGGTTCTCCTCATCGCCTTTCCAGCAGGGCTCAGGTCGAGGCCGGTAGCTTAGGGTGCGCCCCCCGGCTATTCCTTTAAATCACACTCAAAATCAGTAAACTCTCCGGCTTTCCGCTTGACACATTTCCGGAGAGTGATTTCACATGACAGTTCAAACTAAAGCGCTGGACTACAGCCAAGACGATACGACTTTCGAGGGTTACTTTGCTTGGGACGATGCAGGTGCCGAGCCCCGTCCTTGTGTTTTGGTGTCACACGCTTGGGGTGGTCAAGGTGAATTTGAGCAGGCGCGAGCCCGGGATTTAGCGGAGCTTGGATATGCGGCATTCTGTGTTGACGTTTACGGTAAGGGTGTGCGAGGCGCAAACCCCGAGGAGAATGCAGCGCTTATGCAACCCTTCCTCGACGACCGAGCCTTGCTCCAGAGTCGTTTGACGACAGCGCTTGATGTCGCCAGCCAGCAGCCGGGTGTTGATGCTTCCCGGATGGCGGCCATTGGTTATTGCTTTGGTGGGCTCTGTGTCCTGGACTTGGCTCGTGTCGGGGCTGATGTACTCGGCGTCGCAAGTTTTCACGGCATATTCTACCCGCCGGGCAACACCGAGGGGAACGAGATCAAGGCCAAGATTTTGGCACTGCACGGCTGGGATGATCCCTTGGCTCCACCTGATCAAGTAGTGGGGCTAGCCGCGGAGCTAACCGCCGCTGGAGCGGACTGGCAGATTCACGGCCATGGTCACGCGGTCCACGCCTTCACCAAACCTGAAGCGAACGATCCTGCCTCCGGCATGGTTTACAACGAGACGGCAGCTAATCGATCCTGGCAGGCGATGAGCAATTTCCTCGAGGATCTTTTCTAGGAGCATCCTTCGGTAAGGCCTCTGGGGGGTTGAACCTGTCGTAGGCAACCGGCCTCGGCTTCTATCCGTGTGGCGTCTTGTCAGGCGCTGATTTCGGCGTGTCCATGCTCTTGCCTTAGCTTTCTAAGGCTTTAACTAATGTGTGAGCTAATCGTCGCCCGTTCCACCTTAAGGATTATTAGAACGCCATGCGGCCAAGGGGGTATTAGGCATAACACTTGAATATATGTATATAACCAGATAACCAATATTTCCTGTGTTTTTAAAGCCTTATTCATTATTTTTTGTTCATTTTTCGACTGACCGTCAGCCAAGAAGGTATAAGAATGGTTGTGCGGAGGAGCGCCTTTAACGCTTTACGGTTGGTTGCCCCTTACGCGTTTTGTTGGTGAGAGTCGCCACTGGGGCTCTTTGAGCTTTCTGGTTATTACAGTGCTTGCTGATAGGGGGAATTGGGTGGCAGCTAGTGAAATTGTAGCCTTTTTGAACGGAGTGGATTCAGAGCGGAGTTCATCGGGTAGTGAGCGTCGCAAACTACTGACCTTCAGATTATTCATTCTTTCCAGGCTTATAACTCGACAATCTACTCGTTACCTTAAGAAACACCACGGCCTTTCAGTGGCCGAGTGGGCGATACTGGCCCAGCTTGCCGATGTCTCTCCACGTACGCTGCGGCAGCTCGCTGGGTACAACCATATAGATAAGGCCCAGCTCAGCCGGGCAAGCGGCGCCTTGTTGAAAAGGGGGCTGTTGGAACGAGAGTTCGACCCCAAGGATGGCAGAAGTGTGTTGTTCTTGATTACGCCCGAAGGGCGAGAACTCAGAGATAAGGTGTTGCCGGCTCGACGGGAGTTCAATAAAAAACTCATGGATCAACTCTCTGAAGAAGATTGTAGTGGGTTGGATTCTGGGATCGACGCCCTCACTAACTATCTGACCGACGAGTTTGGAGGCGTTTAACTTCTTTTTGGCTTAGCGACGATTGCAGGCGATCAGCCGTTAATTACGTATCCGAGTATCTCGACGACTTGCTCGGGAGTACGAGCGGTGGCGTTTGCAGCCGCGTCGACTTCTTTTAACGCATGGTTGTGTTCCTCGTCGTGGAGGATAATGAGGGCCTTATTCAGTGCTGCCGCGTATCCGGCATCAAAGGCCGCATTCCATTGCTTGAACTTCGGTCCGAACCGCACCACGACTACGTCGGCTCGGCTGATCAGGTTGGACGTGCGAATCGCGTTGATTCCGGCGCCCTTGCGGTCTTGCCAAAATTGTTGTGACTCCTCGCCAAGGATCTTTGTGCCACAAAGGTCGCTTGCATCATGGTCAGTGACCGGGCCGGAGAATGTCACCGGGAGATCGATCTTGTTCGATCGGTCCATGATCCGATCTCTCCAATCGGAGTGAATCTCGCCTGAGAGATAGATGTTCCATATCCTGTCTGCCATCAATTGATACTCCAGTCGCTATATCGTGTCAGTTGGTTAGCCTCGGGTCAGTCGGGGGACACCGCTCACTTTTTGATAACAGGCCGTCGAGCCTTTCATTTGCGAGAGCGAAAAGCCCGGAAGGAAATTCCTTCCTTGCCGATCCAGCCGTCCTTGTGCACCCTTACATGCTAGAAACCGGTCCAGCAGCCGGACGACTCGCCGACTTAGATCTAGATCGATTTCGGGTCTCAGATGGGCATTATAGAAGTTTCTGAATATCGAGTAGAGAGCGAGACTGAGTGACTCGCGTTGTTCCGGTGTCATCTGCTCGAGATCTCCCTCGTCCAAATGCCAAAACCTTTTTATTTCGGGGTCAAAGTAAATGGTCTTCATGATGGAAGATAGTGACTCAGAGAGGGTTTAGTGAGCCTTGAATCTCACAACGCGGTAGTTCTGGCGGACCTGTAGTTCAAGCTAGGCAATCGAGATCACCATGGCTATGGCACCGACGACCACGCCGATCGTTTTCCAATTGGTCATTGGCGCCCCTGGTTTTTAGATTCACAGGAAGATTTTTTGGTCAAATTGCGTATAGCATCTGGTTTTCTGAGGCGGTATTGTTTAGTCGAATTGGAGCGACGATCCGGTCATGATACCTACGCTCGATTTGGGCCCCTATCTTGCAGGTAGCACCGAGGCGCGGGATGCGCTAGCCGCGGAGCTTCGTCGCATCCAGGAGAATATCGGGTTCTACGTGGTGGTGAATCACGGTGTTCCCCAAGCGCCTATTAATCGGGGCTATGACGCTTTGCGGGAGTTCTTTGCACTTCCCTTGGAAGAGAAGCTGAAAGTTAAGATCGACCAAAGCTCGGTCGGTTACGTTCCTATTCGCTCAACTGTTTACGTGACGTCGAAGTTCAATAGAAACACTAAACAGGACCTAAACGAAACCATTACCATCGCACGGGAGAGGCCACTCGATGATCCTGATATCCAGCAGGGGTTGCGGTTCGTGGGCCCTAATCGATGGCCCGAGGGCCTGAAAGGTTTTCGTGATGCGATGATCGCCTATCAGGAGGCTCTGTCCACCCTCGGTTATGCGATGCTGCCCCTCTACGCTTTAGCGCTCGATCTTCCTAGCGATTATTTCGAACCTTACTTCACCCGACCCACTTGGTGGACGAGGAACACTTATTATCCTGTCGTCGACCCGGAAGATAACCAGTTCGGGATTTCGCCCCACTCAGATCATGGTTTCGTTACCTTGCTACCCATGTCGCAGGTTGCTGGTCTGGAGATCTTGGGCCCGGACGATGAGTGGATTCCTGCTAAGCCCGTACACGATGGGATCATCGTCAATACGGGGGAATTCCTGAATCGATGGACGAACGGTCGGTTTCTTGCCACGCCCCATCGTGTCATGCCGCCCGAGGAGGATCGTTATTCGATGGCGATGTTCTTCAATCCTAGTCCTGAGACGCTGGCTGTGCCACTTGAGTCGTGCGTCTCCTCAGAGCGTCCCGCTGCGTTCGAGCCGGTTAGCATGATCGATTACATGTGCTGGTATATCGATAGCAACTATAAACGGGAAGCGGGCGGCATCCAGGTATGACGGTCAGCTAACCGCCTTGTACCAGTCGAGGATCTGTTCGCCGGTCATCATGCAAACGCCCGGCTTTTTAAGTATGTGGTCATAGAGCTCTGCTAGATACTTGATGCGGTGCGGTGCACCTGTGAGGAAGGGATGGACGCTAATCGCCATAATCCGCGTGTGCTCCGCACCCTCTTCGTACAGTCGGTCGAAATGATCAATGCCCCGGCGTAAGAAGACCTCGGACTCGTGCTGCTGAAGAGCCATGATCGGAATGTCGTTGACCTCGACGGTATAGGGAACGGAGATCAATGGACCTGCTGTGGTTCTAATCTCCACTGGCTGGTCATCCACCACCCAATCGGCAACGTATTCGATCCCTTCCTCCGCCAACAGGTCCGGTGTCTCAAAGGTCTCCGTGAGGCCTGGGCTCTCCCAACCCCGCGGTGGTCTGCCCGTCGAGTTGCGGATCGCCTCGATCGTATCGCGGATGGCCTGGCGCTGATCCTCCAGTTTGTGCATCGGTCCCTGTAGGAAGCCGTGGCCCATGAGCTCCCACTCCGCCTCAAGTGCGGCCTCGATAATGCGGGGGTAGGTCGAGCACACCGAGCCGTTCGTCGCGAGGGTGGCACGGTGGCCCCTGGCCTTGATTGTCTCCAGAATTCGCCAGAAGCCCACCCGCATGCCGTACTCGTGCCAAGCCCAATTCGCGAGGTCCGGCAGCAGGGGTTCCCCCCTTGGCGGGGGCAGTACTGTGCGAGGCATTGCCTGATCGATGGACCACTCCTCGACGTTGACTATGGTCCATACAGCGATTCGCCCACCATCGGGAAGAGGTAGCGGGGGGCGATCCACGATCGCGCTGTAAGGCAATCGCTCCCGAGGCTTCATTGGACGATCCAACGCTAGCGCTCCCCCCATCCCGTTTCGATCAGATATTCCTCGAAAGTTAACAGCCAGGGAAACTCTCTGCGAAGCGCCCCCACGTCTATCGGATCCGCGTTGTCCCGGTACCAGATCGTGGCTGCAATGGCCGTGTCAGGTGCAGATGCAACGAACTCTTCCCAGGGAGTCTGGTGGTAGACAACCGGCCGGCCCATGACCTGAGTCATGGCGGCTGCAATGCCCGCGTAGGTAATCCGGTCGCTCGCAATGGAGATCTCCTGTCCGAGCCAGTTCGATGGGTCATCGAACGCTTCCGCGACAAACCGGCCGATATCCGAGGGAGCCACGAAGACCCTCTCGAATTCCGGTGCTAGCGGGCCGCTGAAGTTGCCCGCTTCAGCATCGCCTCTGAACGGCTCGACCGTACTCATGAAGCTCGCGGGGCGAACGATCGTATAGGGGATGTCTAGGGAGCGAATGTAGCTCTCGATGAGCGCTTTGCTCTCGAATTGTGGTACGCCGGTTCCGAGCGGCGCCTTGGCCACGGAGGTGTAAACGAAGTGTTGAATGCCTGCCCGTTTTGCGGCATCGGCGAATGCTTCGCTTTGGCGTATTTCTCCGTTGATGCCGACGCCTCGATACTGCTGAACGGAGAATGCCCCATAGACGCCTTCCAAGGCCCTGTCCAAGGACGCGGCGTCATCGAAGTTACCGCGGACCATCCGAACACCCAGTTCTGTCAGTGCCCGTGACGTATCGCTGTCCGGATTGCGTGTGAGTCCTCGGACGGTGTAACCGCGGTCCACCAACTCCCGGGCCACGGCGCCACCCTGGGTACCAGTTGCGCCAGAGACCAGGATCACTCTAGCACCGCGATCCGGCTCCTGGCCCCAAGCGGCGGCTGAAGCGAAGCTCATCAGGAGCAAGAGGGTTAGGTCGCGGAGAGTAAGTCGGGTTCTTGGCATTTTTCTGGAGCAAGCTTGCGGGGTCGCGGCCTACACTAGCATTTTTCGGGCGTTCTCCACAGCGGCTTTGTTTCGGGTGGTGGCCTTGCTGCTTGGGGCGACGATCCCTCTCTGTACTGCAGGGCGCGCCTCGATCGCATGCAGCCAGCGTTGCAGGTTCGTGAGTCCCTCCACGCCCACCCCCGACCAGTCGTGTCTGCTCACCCAAGGCCAGGTCGCGATGTCGGCAATGGAGTACTCGTCGGCGAGGTATTCGTGTTCGGCGAGTCGCTGATCCAAAACCTCGTACAGCCTGAGGGTTTCATTCTGATAGCGCTGAATGGCGTAGTCGATCTTCTCAGGCGCATAGCGGTAGAAGACATTTGCCTGTCCCTGCATGGGACCGATCCCGCTCATTTGAAACATCAACCATTGAATCGCCGTGGAGCGTGCTTTGTGGTCCGCAGGCAGAAATCGACCAGTCTTTTCGGCTAGGTAGAGCAATATCGCACCAGATTCGAATACCGTGAAGTTCTCTTCCTCTCGATCGATGATGGCGGGAACTCGTCCATTAGGATTGATCTCAAGGAACCACGGCTCCTTTTGGGTGAGCTCACCCAGATCGAACCACGTTGCTTCGTAGGGCAGCTCACATTCCTCGAGCATGATTGTGACCTTGCGACCATTCGGGGTTGCTGCTGTGTACAGGGTGATCATCGTTACTGCGCTCCGGGGGCGAGGGGGCACTATTTTGAGGCAGATGGGGAGGGCCCGACAACACGCTGACCGGTCCGCCCACACCCGGTAAGATCAGGCTTGGGTATCAAATCGACAGTCAACAATAAGAGGACATCGATATGAGCATGGTGGGTCGCAGATACGATATGCCTTTCGCGCAGCCAAGGTGGGTCTTTTTTTTAGCGGCCTTGGTGGGACACAGCCAGGCGCAGGAGGTCAACCGGAGTCCGGATACGGCCGCTGTGGCACAACACACCAGTGCCGCTCGGGCTCACGCCGGAACGAACTGGACCGCGGCTGTCGATTTCCTATGTTCGGTGGAGCCTGATATTGGGGGGCGCGATCAGAGCCCGATGATCGAGCCGACCCAGCTTTTCGACAATCTTTATGTGATTGGGCGCACCGGAACCGTGGTGTACGCCATCACTACCTCCGAAGGAATCATCCTGATCGATTCTGGTTATGAGGGGCAGACAGAATCCGTGCTCATGCCGGGATTGGTCGAGCTCGGTTTGGACCCCGCGGACATCAAATACGTGGTCATCGCTCATGGTCACCGTGACCACTTTGGTGGTGCGCGCTACCTGCAGGACCGTTATGGTGCTCGTATCGTATTGGCAGCGGAAGACTGGGATCTTTTGGAGCAGGCAAGCACTGGGGTCAGCGACTCCTTGCCGCCGCCCACGAGGGACCTCGAAGCCGTGGAAGGGATTCCGGTCACACTCGGCGATACGTCGGTAACTCTGGTGGCTGTCCCAGGTCACACGCCCGGCTCGATCGGCTTGATTTTTCCCGTTCGAGACGGGGGTGCTAGTCACACTGCGGGGCTCTTCGGGGGGACAATTCTATTATCGTCGCGTATTTCCGATGAGGGGTTGCGCCAGTATCTTCGCTCACTCGCCTATTTCGCTGAGGTGGCTGGTCGTGAGGGTGTGGATGTTGAGATTCAAAATCATCCCATCTTCGACAGCATGCTCGAGAAACTGGTTAAGCTTAAGGTGCGAGACGCTGGCGCGTCTCATCCTTTCGTGGTTGGCGAGGCTGTTTACCAAGGGTTTCTTAATGTGATATCTGAATGTACCCAAGTTGAGCTTGCTAGGCGTGGCTCGACTTAGTCATCACCGCAACGTGACCAGCACACACAAGAATAGGGGCCTGATCGCGCGATTGGGCTTTGCCTTCAGCGGCCTCATGCAGTGCTGGCGAGAGGAGGCGAGCTTTCGCTTCCAGATATTCGTCGTTGTTCTAGTCATCATCACCCTCGTCGTTTTGCGTCCACCCCTGATTTGGATCGCGTTGATAGTTCTCATCTCGTCGTTGGTGTTGAGCGCTGAGCTCTTCAATTCGGCCATGGAACGTCTCGCAGATGCGTTTGGCTCGATGGCGAATCCGCAGATCAAAGCGGCGAAGGACATGGCCGCCGGAGCTGTACTCTTGCTCGCGTTGACTGCTGCGGTTTTAGGGTTGTTTCTTCTGTTGGTTATATTGCAAGGGGACGTTTAGCCCGTGTTTAGGTATGCCTTCATTCTTTTTGTGCTTATCGGGCACTCGTTAACTGTCCATGCTGAAAGCTCGAGGGATTGGTGGGTGGATGATGCCCTGCTTGCAGGTCTTCCACTAGCTGCTTTAGGGATGACTTTTGTTAACGAGGATGGAGAAGGACGTATCCAGCTTGTTAAATCTATTGGTTTGAATACGTTGGTTGTAGGGGCTCTGAAAGAAACGGTAGATAAGGAACGCCCAAACGGTGATTGTTGTGATGCTTTCCCTTCTGGTCACACTTCAACGGCTTTCGTAAGCGCGGCCTTTATGCATCACCGTTATGGTTTCAGGATAGCTATACCCGCCTACGTTGTGGCGACCTGGGTTGGGTACGCTCGGGTAGATGATGACAAGCATTTCGCCGAGGACGTGGTTGCGGGCGCAGCGATCGGGTTTCTCAGTAGTAGGTTCCTGACCACTCGCTATGGTAGCGCGCAAATAGTGCCGGTCGTCCGAACAGGCTATTACGGACTTCAGGTTAACGGAAGTTTTTAGCCTCGTATTTCCACGCGATTTAAAGCCCGGTGGTTGACAGGGGCCTTTAGGGAGTCTAGCTTTCAACGGGCATTTCTTTAGAAAATCTGCTTTCCCCCAATCGGCGGTGGACTAGCACAAAAAAAGGGGAGATGACCCATGAAACGCTCATCGGTTTTTATCGTTTTAGCGCTTGCGATGCCGCTCAGTCTTCTGGCCCAGGAGGTGGTGCCATTTAAACTGGGTACGTTCGCAGACGGCGGCGACAATTATCTGGGCCTGGTCCTTGATGACCAACTGGTAGTCGATATCGCGGCAGCTAACCAGGCGCTCGACGGTGCGAAACCGCCGATACCTGGGACTATGACGGGGCTAATCACCGAGTACGATGGGCTTCGTGATCGGTTACATCAGATTGCCCGCGCGGCGTCAGCCATGCCGTCGGCGGCTTACGTCGAGGAAGTGAGCGATATCACCATCCGTCCACCTATGAGGCCTCACGTCATCTATAACGCTGCTTCTAACTACGATTTGCATGCTGCGGAGATGGCACGACGGAATAATCCTCAGGCGGATTTAGAGCCGCTACCTCCCGCTCCAGGCTCAATAACTGGGATTTGGGAACGGGAGTCAGATGACATTCGACAAAACCCCTACATGTTTCTCAAGCTGCCGAACACAATTATCGCTGACGGTGAGGCGATTCGTGTTCCACCCGAGCGTCCTAATCTAGATTGGGAGTGTGAGCTAGCAGTGGTGGTTGGTAGGACCGCAAGCCGCGTCTCTGTTGCGGATGCGGAGGATTACATATTTGGTTACACGTTGGAGAATGACGTGTCTGATCGTGGAGGTCGGGGTGACGGCCGCTTCAACGGCCCGGATTGGTTCCTGCAAAAGAATCACGACACATTCGCGCCATTTGGGCCTTACATTGTCCCCAAGGAGTTCGTGGATGATCCGCTAAATCTTAGACAGACACTGACCATGAGCGGTGAACTGATGCAGGACTCCAACACGGGCAATATGACGCACGACGTTTACGATATGTTGAGCTATGTCTCCAACATCATCACTATGACACCGGGTGATGTTTATGCGTTGGGCAGTCCATCTGGTGTGGGAACTGCTCGAGTGCCTCCGATATACATGCAGGCTGGTGATACAGCGGTATGTGAGATTGAGGGTATCGGTGTTCTCACCAATCCGGTTGTCGCTTGGGATGAGTAGTCTTAAGTAAAGGAATCTATAAACAGCGGCCACCCTATGGGGGTGGCCGTTTTTTTTGCTTCGTCAGCTCAATTAGTAAAATCGCCGAACCTGCTTGACCGTTGCGCCTGTAAACCTCGGTTCGATTTAATTGGTGCACATTCCTAATCGCCGGTGGGCTTGACCCGGCGACCTCGCCGAGCGAAGCTTCCGTTGGTCGCTCAGACGAGCAAAGAGAGTGATGAGGAAGGATCATGGCGGACATCCGGCAAAGCATCGTTGAGGCATCCCGTTTTCAGATGGCGTATGCGCTGTTTCGAATCACCCTGGGCGTCAATATGTTTTTCCATGGTTTCATGCGCATCATTAGCGACACGGGTGCGTGGGTCGACAGCCAAGTCGCGCTTTTCACGGATTCCTTTCTCCCGACTTTGTGGGTCACGGCGTTTCTTTGGGTACTGCCATTTTTCGAAGTCGTGTTTGGCGCGTTGCTGACGTTCGGTCTATTCACCTACTGGATGTCTGTGACCGGTGCTTTGATGATGTTCGTGCTCATATTTGGCAACACGACGCGCCAGGCCTGGGGCGTGGTCGGCAACAATATGCATTACACGGTCTATTTCTGCATCCTAATCGCTGCGCATCCCTATGATTGGTTGGCATTAGATAATCGTCGCTCGCCTGAGCCCAATACCGACTAACGCCCGTTCAATAACGACAATAGGTTCATTTGTGTCCGACTCCGCGAGCTCGCCGGCGTCAGGGTCCTCCGCCAAGAGAACTCCGCCCGATCGGCAGAGAACAATAAGCATCGTCTCGGGACCCGCGATCTTTCTGGGATTGGCTTTTTTGCCTATCTCGGGGCTGCCCTATGAGATTCGATGCAGTATTGGGCTGCTCGTTTGGATGGCGTTGTGGTGGATCACACGGCCTGTCCACCTAGCTGTCACTGGTTTTCTCCCTTTGGCTACTGTCGCGCTCTTCAACTTTGCATCTGTGGAGCGAATCTTGCCTGCTTACGCGGCGGAACTCGTAATTCTTCTCCTGTCTGCGAATGTGCTTACTACCTGCTGGACGCGTTGGGGGTTGGATCGGCGCATTGCGCTGGTTTCATTGATAGGCGTCGGTACTAATACGACGCGACAGATTATTTCCTGGTTTGCCATAGGCATGATACTGAGCGCGTTTTTGCCTAATACCATTGTTGCAGCGACCATGATCCCTATTGTCGTTGCCATGTTGAGATTTATCGGTATTGAAGATTTGTGGGAAAGCAATCTTGGTACCGCTTTGGTTATAGCAGTTGCATGGGGTACGAGTGCAGGAGGTGCTACAACTCCGCTCGGTGGTGCACCTAATCTTCTAACGGTTGAATATATCCAGGAAATGGTTACCGGGGAGGAGTTTCTTTTCGCGACCTGGGTGACACGATTTCTACCGCTGAGCCTCGCTGTCATGATCGTAACTTTTATCTATGTAAGGTTCGCATTTAAACCGGAGATAGCAGAAGTAGAAGGAACTCGAGAGTTCTTTCTCTCTGAGCTCAAGTCTCTTGGCTCAATGAGTATTCAGGAGAAATGGGGTTTCTTTTTGTTTGTATCGGCAGCATTTCTTGCGTTTAGCCGACCCCTGTACGCAAGCTTGATACCTTCGCTTACGCCCGCCTACGCTTTTCTATGTTGCGCAATCATCTGTTTCTTGGTTCGCACACAAGGCGAGAATCTTATGACCTGGGAATATGCTCAGGGGAAAATGATGTGGGGGTTGTTTTATCTCTTTGCTGGCGGCACGGCTTTAGGGCGTGTGTTGACCGAGACTGGGACAGCAGGTCATATCGCCGAGGTGTTGTTGCCGTACGCCAGTGAGGGTGGGTTCGTCGCTGTTTTAGTCTTTGCCGGATTAACTCTCTTTATGACACAGATCACAAATAATACGGCAGCTATTGCGATTACCGTGCCTATTACTATTAGTACCTTCGAGAGTCTGGGTTTGAACCCGTTACCGTTCATTTATATCGTAACAACGGTAGGCAATTGCGGCTTCATGTTGCCAACCTCCGCTGGAGGCCCTGCAGTTGCAGCCGGTTATGGAATCAATCTTAAGACTATGGCGATCAAGGGCTTTTGGGCTTGTTTGTTTGCATTAATTGCGGTTGTGGTCGTGGGGTATCTACTTTCCGTTTATTGGCCTGCTTTTAGCTCAGTGTGAGGCGGGGCATTCACCACCAAGCTATACTAGCCGTCAACTTCTTTGCTTGGGATCTTATTCCGTAAAAGGGGACAGCATGAATCGCACTTTGGGCCTGATTTCAGTTTTTTCGCTGTTTGTTGCGTTGATGAAGCCCGTTGCGGTGAGCGCCCAGGATGGGGTGGTTTACGAGACAGAGGATGTTGCTGGCTCTGAAATCCCTGTGACCTATCATCTAATTTCAACCGATGACGGACTTTTGACGCCGATTGGCTTGAGAAAGCCCGCTGGCGATGGGCCTTTCCCAGCGGTGCTGTTTTCGTCAGGGAACGGCGGCGAAGGGTTAGAGTACGTCAAGGATAACAGCCATAATCGTGGTTGGACGCTTGACCAATTTCTTGCTGCCGGTTATGCGGTCGCTTGGTTGCGCTATCGCTCCGAAGTGGAGATCCCAGTTTACGATGGTTCAGCGTTGTTAGCTCAACCATGGTCAGGTCGACCGGTATTTAATAGGGCGCCATTAGAATACGACGACGCTATTAGGATTATTGACTACGTTCGCGCTCTGCCCTACATCGATTCCGATAAGGTTGGATGGATGGGAGTAAGTCATGCCGGTGAGATGCTGATGAAAATTGCAGGTGTCTACGATGGGCTGGCTGCAGGAATAGCGTCTGAGCCTGCATCTGCGGGTTTTATGGCGCGTGGTGAAGTTGCTTCAATCTCTGAAATCGGCTCAGAGGAATATGGTGAAGACGGACAGTCTGCACTTGAAACGGCAGACAGGTACGATGCAGAAAGTCTCCAAGCAGCGGTGAAGGCGACCCATAGTGCAATCGATCGTGACGTTGCTATGGCGAGAATTGACCCGATTGGTATTCCGATTTTCGTTCAAGGTAGGGATCGCGATCATAACCAGCCAGTTTTCAGAGTTAATTACGAGTTGCTTTCTCAGGCGGGTAAGAATGTGGAGTGGAAGACCTATGACCATGACGTGCATGGGTTCGTATACGTGTGGCGTGATGCTGCGGGCAAGTATCAACCAGATGAGGTTCAGCTCGAAGCGATTTCTGACTCTATAGCGTTTTTCAATCGTTATTTGAAGTGATGGGGTTAACAGATCATTGGAGTGTTCGACGTGATAAAAAAAGTGACTGAAGAAGGCGCAACTACACGAAGAGAATTTATCGCTACGATGTCGGCTCTTGGTCTTTCTGGGCTGAGTTCCAATTCATTGCTGGCACAAACTCAGATGCCGCAGCGACCCATCCCTGGAAAAGGGGAAATGCTTCCCGTAGTCGGCCTTGGATCTAGCAAGGTGGTTTCCCAGATATCTTCCAATGGGACGAACCCGCTCGCTGCGGTGTTGGAGGCACTGCGTGATAACGGTGGTCGAGTAGTTGATACTTGGCCAAGAAATCCTGAGAACGATGCCGGGCTTGGTCAAGTTGTAAACACGCCGGATTTTCGTGATTCCCTTTTCTTGACCACCAAGATTGATCAGGTTGGCAAGGAAGCTGGGATTGAGCAATTTCGCCAAACCCAGCGCCTTTACGGTAGAGAAACGATCGATCTTGTGCAGATATTCAGCCTAATTGATCTGGATACCCAGTGGCAAAACCTCAAAGAATGGAAGGCGGAAGGGTACGCAAGATACATTGGGGTTACGGTCTCTCAATACGACCTATATGAGCAGCTCGAAGAATTTTTGGGTCGAGAAACACCCGACTTTGTGCAGATGAACTATTCGATCACAGAGCGTCGGGCGGAAGAACGACTGTTGCCTCTAGCAGAAGATATGGGTTTAGCCGTTCTCCTTAATCGGCCATTTATGAACGGTGCGTATTTCACGCAGCTAGCGGGGCGACCCTTGCCCGAGTGGACGGCGGAGTTCGACTGCGATAGCTGGGCGCAATTTTCACTCAAGTACATTCTCGCCCATCCGACGGTTACGTGTGTGCTGACGGAAACCAGTAACCCCGTTCATATGGCGGAGAACGCTGCGACCGCGCTGGGGCGAATGCCGGATGCTGCCGCGCGGGCGCGAATGCGAGACTTTATCGATCAGGTTTGAGGTTCCCCTGAGGCGTAACGGCCTCACCTAACCCAGCAAGCTTCTGTCTAGATGCTCGCGGGCATGTCTGGTATGCGCCGTGGGCGGTGTTTCTTCCTGGATATGATTCGCCCAGTTCCTGGCTTAGTCAGTCCGACACTGCCTCGAGTCCTGGATGCACAAGGTTGCCTCCTCCTGTGTGATTCTGGCGTTAGGCTCGCGGTATCGGTAAAGATAGTCCCACATGGTTACGATGTTGTGCTCTAAGAGCCGATCGATGCCGTTGTAGTCACCGAAGTCCTCCCGCATCGTGGCATCCGAGAGTGTCTTGATCTCTTGTAGTGTGCGTCCGTCTCGCATGTGTCCGAGGATGTTTTCTTTGAGTGCCAACAGGTAGTCGTAGTAGTCGATGAAGGCATCCTGCGTGGTGACGGGTCCGTGGCCCGGCAATACGACGTCTACGTCTTCTAGATTGGCTAAGATGCGCATGACTCTGAGTTGGTTGTTGACTTCCATATCCCTGAAATCGGGGAAGAGGTTTCGGCCCTTGGCGGAGTCGACCGCAATCAAAACCCGTTCCTCTGGAATATGAATCTGGATGAGGTTGTCGCTGTGGGTTGGGCCGAAGTACAGGAGTTTTAGGTGGACGCCGCCAAACCGAAGATCCATCTCTTCTTCGAAGGTAATGGCGGGGACGATCGAGTTCCGGTTCTCTCCGACCAAGTGGGGAACGATGTTCACGTGACCTATACCCACCGCCGTGTCACTGAAAAGACCTGTGTGACAGTTGTGGTCTTGGTGATCGTGACTCAGTATCACATACCTCACCGGCACGTCATAACGGCTGTCGAGTTCCCCCTTGAACCACTGTGCTGTGCCGGAGTCGCAGTAGTGACCGTCGATAACGATGATGCCTTCATCGGTCAGGATGTAGGCCCCGTATTGGTTATCCGAGCCCCAGCGGTAGACATGTTCTGAGATCTGCTCGATGGATCTCGTTGAGGGTTGCCACACTCGACTCTGTGCGTGAAGACTCGGAGCACTGATCACAGTGATGGATATTGAGGTAAGCAGGAGTGTTATTGGTCTCAATTCCTTCTCCTCCGGAGATGGTCTACAGGAAATTTCAGCGGGTATTTTACTGTAAGCGCGGTGAAAGTCGGATTGGAATGGTGCTAGGGGACGTAGTTTATAATGCGGGTTAGAGTGGTGATGTAGCTCAGGTGGTTTAGAGCGGCGGATTCATAACCCGCAGGTCGGTGGTTCAAGTCCACCCATCACCACCATGAATTCAGAGACTTGCGCTAGGTCCGATTTTCGAAGTACCCAAAAAATGACGGGAAGCGGGGATTGCGATATACACCAGGTGTGGAGAACGTTACTGCCTGACCAATCGTCTGCCAAGGAGATAGTCGCCACATGAACATGAAAGCATGCACGATAGGTATCACCGCAGCACTTGTCATGGTCTCGCCCACATTGGGGCACCATAGCGATGCTGGCGTAGACACAGAATCGGTCGTGGCGTTTGAAGGAACGGTACGAGAGTTTGCCTGGCTGAATCCTCATGCCTACGTCGTGGTCGAAACCGAGCAGAGCGGCGAGGCGGTGGAGTGGGAACTGCAGATGGGCTCAATCTCCGGTCTTATAAGACGTGGGTGGTCGCGCAACACGCTGTCATCTGGTGACCAGGTGACGGTTCGGGTAAGTCCAGCCGAGGGTGAGCGACCCTACGGCATCCTGCGGTCCGTCGAGAAGGATGGTGGTCTCTCCCTGGCGGCGACAGCCGCCGCCCCGGACGTCACGCCCGTTACTGCGACCTTGGCTGGCAAGTGGCTCACCGACCGCTTGTCAGTGCTGGACTATCCGGCCGGCAGCTTCGACGAGTTCTTTCGTACGCAGCTCTCGTTGACTGAGAAGGGTCAAGCCGCCGAGGCTGCTTTCGATTCGCTCTCGGCTGAGAACCCTGAAGCGACGTGTGTGGGACGACCGACGCCCTCGGCGTTGGTGTCGACGGGCCTGTATCTGATGGAGATCGACCTCACGCAACAGGAGGAGATGATCATTTTCCGAAGCGAGTGGTTTAATGAGGTGCGGACGATCTATATGGATGGCCGCGCACATCCCGACCCCAGTGAGCGTTTCACCACGGGCCACTCAATCGGCCGCTGGGAAGGAGATACGCTGGTGGTCGATACGGCGAATTTCGCGGATCACCGCTCGCCTTACCAGATCGGCGTGCCGTCGGGCGGGCAGAAGCATGTCGTGGAGCGTTACCGGCTGACCGAGAGCGGTACCCACATCGACCTTGAGTTTGTACTGGAGGATCCGGAATACCTGGCGGCCCCCATGTCTCATCGCCGGCAATTGATCCATTCGCCACACCTCGAGATGTTGCGTGTCGAGTGTGATCCGGCAGCGGCCAGTCGCTTCCTCGCAAACTAGTATCTCGTTACAGTAGTTCGTGGCGTAGGTCCTGGAGCGTTGGATGAAACAAGGCTTACGCTAACGCGGCCGCCAGCCTGCAAGTTATTGCTGGTTTCCTGAGTCGCCTCGATGGGCGTATAGAGTTGCCGTGCTTTTCAGGGAAACCACACTTCATGTTCTTGTAAACGGCATCAATCCCTTTGCGTTAAGGAAGGGGTTTCTGTGAGTCACCAAGAGGAGGGGTAGGGAAATGGCGTTCAAACTTTGGACAATGGTAATGCTAGTGCTTATCCAAACAAGTGTTGCTTTCGCACAGTCTGCCTTTGTCGAACGAAAACTGCTCTCAACGGATGCAGCAAGAACAATTGTTGATACCTGTGTCGCCTATGCGACCGAGCATGACGCGACGGTTGCCGTTGCAGTGGTTGATATTTCGGGCGTTCTGTTGGATTTCCATATGATGGAAGGTGGTGGGCCGACAACCTCCGAGACGGCGATATTAAAGGCAAAAACCGCGGCGCATTGGCGTCGTCCAACAACTGTTCTTGAGGAAAATGTCACCGGTGGCGGTAATCAGGCCCCGCTGTGGATTAATGATTTTCCGAAGGGTGGCGGGCTTCCCATTATGGTTGACGGACAGATCGCCGGTGCTGTCGGTGTCGGTGGGCCGCAGCTACAAGATGAATGCGCGCAGGCAGGCATCGACGCCGTTCTCCCACAGGAAGCCGCGTCTTTGCAGTAACAGTTGGTTCACGCAAAGTCGGCTTAGATTGACTCCCCGGCATCGCTGAGGCTGGAGCGTCGTCGGCGCGGTATGCGCAGGCTAGAACCAAAAGTCTAAAGTCAAAGACTCTCGAGGGTTTCGCGCATGGTGGAAGCAATTCTCGCAAACGAACTGAGCGTCAGACTCGGCTTCTTCCTTGCTGTGTTTTTGATCATGGCCTTGTGGGAGTTGCCGATGCCGCGCAGGAAGTGTGAGGTGTCCCGCTGGGGACGTTGGCCTAGCAACCTAGGCATTGTGGCGCTCGATGCGGTTGTTGTGCGCGTCTTCATTCCTGCGACTGCCGTAACTATGGCGTTAATCGCTGAAGAAGGGGGGTGGGGGTTATTCAACCAGCTGGCGCTACCGGGTTGGGCAGCGGTGCTGTTATCGGTGATTATCCTGGATCTTGTCATCTACCTTCAGCATGTGATGTTTCATGCAGTGCCCATGCTGTGGCGATTGCATCGTGTACACCATGCTGATCTGGGTTTTGATGTCACCACTGGGGTTCGTTTCCACCCCATCGAAATCTTTCTGTCGATGGGGATCAAACTAGCTGCTGTAGCGGTTCTTGGGGTGCCCGGCATCGCCGTACTCATCTTCGAGGTGCTACTAAACGCCACATCTATGTTCAATCATGGCAACGTGAGGCTTCCGTCCAATCTTGATCGAGTGCTGCGATGGGTGGTGGTCACGCCGGACATGCACCGGGTCCATCATTCAGTTATTCCACGCGAAGCGAGCAGCAATTTCGGCTTCAATCTGCCATGGTGGGATCGCTTGCTGGGCACGTATCGCGCCCAACCCACTGACGGTCACGAAGGCATGGTTATCGGTATCGGTCAATTTCGAACGCGACGTGATCTGTGGCTTGATTGGATGCTCTTTCAACCCTTCCGCGGTAACGTCGGCGATTACCCACTTAGTGGGCGTGAAAGTGGCCCATCCGGTTGATCACTGTTGATCGAATGTCCGCTGTATCTAAACGGCTAACGTTCTCGGCCTAGTGCACGTGAGAGGCGGCAGCGAACGGCTCCACAGTACCACTGTACTGCGGAGCCAGCGTTGCTTTTCTCAGGTCTCGATCTCGACTAGGGCGACTCGATTTACCGCACTGCAAGCCAATACAAGGTTGCCGTCCGGGGTTGCCTCCATGTGGCGCACGACGCCTCCACCGGAGGGGATCACCCACGACTGGAAGCGTTCGGTTTGCGTATCGAAGCGCACTAGCGTATTCGGTCGCGAATACGTCTCGACGTACCAGATCACGTCACCGATAGCCGCAATGCCGTACGGTAGCGACCCAGGTCCGCCGGGTGAGGCCCACTCCTGCACGTCACCGGTTTCAGGATCGAACCGGCCTAGATAGCCGCGTGGATAGTCCGTGTACCAAACCGCATCGTCTGGAGTCAGCGCTATGCGTCGAGGTCGTGACTCTGGATTCGGTAACTCGTACTCCGTGATCTTGGAGGTGTCTGGGTCGATACTGCCGACCCGGCTTCCGCGAAAGTCGACATACCAGGGCACCCCTTGGGAATTCACCTTGATGCCGTAAGGATACGTACCGGAGGTCGGCGTTGCCGAGATTGTCATCTCCTCAGTGTCGGGCACTATTCTGCCCACGTGACCCGACTGCATGGTGAACCACACTGCGCCCTGCTGATCGATAGTGGGGGTGTGAGGACCACGGCCTTCCGACACATGGTATTCGGTCACATCTCCCGTGCTGGGGTCTAGCTTGCCAACGTAGCCCTGAGAGACGGCCGTGAACCAAATGTTGCCGCTGCCGTCTTCCTGTAGACCATGTGGGCCGGAACTTGCGGTTTCGAGCGGGAACTCCTGCATCGCGCCGGTCACGGGGTCGACTCGGCCGAGCCTGTTGGCGAATTGGCCGGTCCACCAAATTGAACCGTCGGCGGCAGGGAAAGGATCATGGGGTCGTGAGCCTAGCGTTGGGGCGATCCACTCGCTGATACTGACATTCACTGGGCCTGAAATCAGCGTTGGGTCGGTGCCTGGTTTTTTGGGAAAGTGCTCCGCCAGGTACTCCACGACCGAGTCGTTGGTGTCGCCGGGCAGCGTAATCATCGTGCTGATCAGCGCCTCCCAATCTTCGTGCGTGTACCCTCTCGAGTTCGGAATAAAGTCGAGCCGGTGGCAGGCGGCGCACGTCCCTTCGACGATGGTCTTTGCCTCGCCGTCGGGTAGCTGGACGGCGGGGCGGTCCCGCTGAGCCAGCAAGGTGCTGGGCAGGGTTAACGTCCAGGCCAGCACAACCGCCGTGTTGGTGATCATTCGTTGTCGCATCATTGTTCCCCTTTTTGGCTAGATCTGCTTTGGGCCGACAGCCCTAGAGCCTAGGGCGACGCATGAGTGTATCATCGTGGCAGAGAGGAATTAACGCTATGACCTCTGAACGATAACAACTCAAAGTGAGGCTAAGATGATTCGGATTCCCAGACCCTTGACGGTGGTTTTCCTGAGAGCGCTTCTGGTTGCGGTGGGCGGCTTGCTGCAGTCTGCAGTTGCCCAGGTCCCTGATGGGGCTGCGGTGGCGTTGACCGGTGCACGTCTGTTCGATGGCACTGGCCGTGCTCCGCATGAACAATCGGTATTGGTTATCAGGAACGGTCGAATAGAGATGGTGGGCGCATTAGGTGACGTAGATATACCGGATGATGCTGAAAGGATCGATCTTTCTGGTAAAACAATTCTTCCAGGATTTGTCAACGCGCATGGTCATTTAAACGAAGACCAGTCAGATAGACCTATTCGGACTAAGCTGACCGAACAACTTCGAGTCTACGCCGATTATGGAGTTACCACAGTTGTCGTTCTCGGGGTTTTTTCTGACGAAGAACTTGTAGTAGCAGCAAATTTAAATGATGAGCAGGAGCAAATAGCTTTAGAGCGAGCCCGGGTTTATGTTGCGGGGGATAGTTTGCAGAATCTAGCCACGGCAGAAGAAGCTCGAATGAGAGTGAACGATTATGCCAACGCGGGCGCGAATATTGTGAAGATACATATTACTGGTGGTCCAAATGACATGACGCCAGAAGTATATGGCGCTCTTATTGATCAGGCCCATTCACGTGGTCTCAGGGTTGCATCACATCTTTATTATCTGGAAGACGCCCATGGCCTCTTAGATGCCGGTGTGGATGTTATTGCTCACAGTGTCCGAGATCAGGCCGTTGATGACTCATTGATTGAGAAGATGCTCCAACAGAACGTTCCTTATATTCCGACCTTAACAAGAGATTTAGCACGATTTGTTTATGAAACGCGGCCAGCCTTTCTGGACGATCCGTTTTTCTTGCGTCGGGTTAACGCCTACCAAGGAGATGTTGATTTAGTCACCGGATCCGATTATCAGGCTACGAGTAGGAGTCCACAGAGACAAGCAGACAAGGGGGGTCTAGAGCAAGGATCCCAGAATCTCAAGACAGTGTCTGATGCTGGCGTAGTCATAGCGATGGGAAGTGATTCTGGTACGAATCAAGGACAATGGCAGGGTTACTTTGAGCACACAGAAATCGAGATGATGGTGGAAGCTGGGATGTCAACGACCCAGGCTCTTGTGGCGGCCACGGGCGGTGCAGCGGAGGCTATGGGTCTCGACCAGGATGTTGGTGTGCTGCAGCCTGGCAGATGGGCGGATCTTCTGGTGCTGAATGCCAATCCCCTTGAGGATATTCGTGCAACTCGGGAGATCGATTCAGTCTGGATTGCCGGAAGGCCTCTGGACGATCTGCCATAGCCGGGCGTACTAGTATATTACGATGAAGTTTTCGCCCGCTCGGGTCGGTTGATAGGAGGTATAGGTCATGCGGCTACTCATTACCGTTTTTTTGTTCTCTCTTGTTTCGCCAGCCTATGCTCAATTGGCGGTCCCAAATGATACGGGCATTGCTTTCGGTCATGTTCATCTAAAGGTTTCTGATCCAGAGCTACACACTAAGCTTTGGGTTGATCACTTTGGGGGAGTTGTAAGCGAGCAAAGCGGGCTAGCAGACAGGGGACTAACAGCCATAAACTTTCCTAACTTTTTTATTATCTTGGAGGAGGGCGCTCCTACCGGAGGCACAGCAGGTTCAGTAATGGATCATATCGGCTTCAAGGTACGCAACCTTGCAGATTTTCTAGCTAATTGGCGGGCAGCTGGCTATTCAGTTGACAGAGAGTTCGTTGGGTCTGAGGGCGTACCGAATGGATACGTGACCATGCCAGATGGTGTCTGGGTTGAACTGCAAGAAGACCAGGCTCTACCAGTCGAGGCTTCCGGTTATCACGTCCACTATCGCACACCTATGTATACAGAGCTGCTTGACTGGTACGTTGAGGTTTTTGATTTAGAGATTCGACCGCGAGGCAGAATTGAGACTGCAACAAATGTTCCTGGAATGAATATGAGTTTCGCTCTCCCTACAGGAGAATGGGCCGATTCCGACACGGCTCCAACTCGCGGCCGGGCTTTAGATCATATTGGTTTCGAGATTGACAATTTGGAAGCTTTCTATCAAAGCCTTGTGGCTAAAGGCATAGAGTTTGATGTCGAGTTTCGCGAGATTGAGAGCATCGCTGTCAAGATCGCTATATTCACCGATCCGTCGGGAGTTCGCTTTGAACTGACGGAAGGCCTCGACCGATGGTGATACCAGCCTGCTTCTGAGGGAATTAGCCCTCCGATGGGGGGTCAAGGGTTGGTCTTTCGTGCAACGAGTTGGGCGAGTGCTGCGGGGCGTCCGTCGGGATCGTCGATAATACCTTCTCGGTATGAGACGATCTCGAATTCTGCCGCCGCCTTCAGAAGCGCCCCGGGCGCGACGCGAAACTTTGAGTTTTGCGGCCCGACCACGTCAGCGTCAGTTACTAGATGCTCCTCTACGATCAGATATCCACCGTCTTTCAGGGCGCCGTTGAGGGCGTCCAAAAGCGACAGATTGGTGTAGCGGATCAAGATGCCTAGGTCGTATTGCTCTTTCTTGAAAAAACACTTGAATCGATTCTCGGGGCTTCCGAGATCTGCTTCAAAGCAAGTAATGCTCAGATTCTCGGAGCGTGCCGTTTTACTAAGGTGATCGAGCGCGATATTTGAGATATCGACAGCATCAACTTGCCATCGCTCCCTCGCGAGGTAAACACTGTTTCTTCCGCGGCCGCACGCAACGTCCAGCGCCCTTCGATCGTCCCCATCCCACCCGAGTTTTGGGAGCCATTCGGTCAGTAGCGCGCTGGGATGAGTGCGACTGACATACGTGCCGCTGCGATAGCGCTCATTCCACTTATCCCTATCCGCCTGGCTCATTGGGCATCCTTCCGATCAGTGAGCGTTGAACCTCCGTCATGGCTGCAAGAGAGGGGACGCCCACTAAGTCGGCCAAACGTTGTGAAAGGTCAGCGAGAGATTGAGGGTGAGCAGGGCTGTGATCACGGAGAACCACAACCTCGCCCGCATGGAGACGTCAATCGTGTCTAAAGCATTACGAACCAGGCCTGAACCTTTTTCCTCAGGCGACGGGCCTTTCCCGAGTGGTTTCATCGGTATCATGTCCTCGAGTGTTTCACGAGATCACTAGGATCTTGTGTGAGATGGGCAACATCGATAGCGAACGAAAGGCTCAGAACGGCCAGTCCCAGCAAGGCAATCGCCCCGCTGAGGGGTTGTCCTACCACTGGTGAAATACACACGATCAAAGCGACGGCCTGAATCACGTAAGCCGTCTGTCGCCTACGTTTGGGGGGCAGGGGACGGCTGAGCCAAAGAAAAAAATAGCTGGACGCCACGAAACAATAGCGCATGAGTGCGGCGAGGATGATCCACGACCCAGCCTTCTGATACTGCCACGCAAGAGCGACCAGAGCGACCAGCAACACCGCGTCCGTCTCCATATCGAAGCGAGCTCCAAAATCACTGGCAACCCCGAAACGCCGGGCTAGCCAGCCATCGACACCATCGAGAACCAGAACGAAAGAGGCGACTATGACCACGAGCCAGGGCACGAGGGGTTCCCCGATCAACCCGAAGAGCAAAGCAACTAGGGCGGCGCGTGCAAGCGTCACCTGATTGGCGGGTCCGAAGGAGTGAGAAGGAAAATGCCTTGTTGCTAGAATTAACGTGAGCGCACTGCCAATGAGAAACAGCCCAAGAACCTTCCATGGAAAAATCCCACTGAGCTGGAGCGTTTTTAAAAGGGCGATTGAGAATGTGACCAGTGCGACGATCAAAATAGTATTGATGCGCAGTATGTCGTTCACGAGATTTTTTCTGCGTTCAGCTGTTAGATTGTTTTTCGACATATTTAAACGCTTGCATGTTTTCTAATGCCTTGCAAGTATTGTGAAGCTCTCATCCGCAGAGAAAATCGGACTGCTTATGACTGGTGACAATAGCGCGCGTGCTTTTTGGGTGACAGGTATCGGAGAGGGGGAGATCCGTGCCGAGCAGTTACCTGAGCCTGCAGATGGAGAGGTCTTGATCCGCACACTCTATAGCGGAATCAGCCGTGGAACTGAGACTCTCGTATTCACGGGTGCTGTTCCGGTGAGCGAATACGAGCGAATGCGTGCGCCTTTTCAAGAGGGTAATTTTCCCGCGCCCATAAAGTATGGGTACATCAATGTCGGCTTGGTTGAGAAAGGACCAGATGGGTTGCTGGGAAAATCGGTATTTTGCATGTACCCACATCAAACTCGGTATGTTGTCCCGGTCGAGGCCGTATACCCTCTCCCGGAGGGTGTGCCGTGCGGGCGGGCGGTACTTGCGGCCAATCTCGAGTCCGTTGTGAACGGGCTTTGGGATGCTACGCCGAGGGTGGGTGATCGAATCGCCGTGGTGGGTGCCGGAACACTCGGGTGTCTTTTCGCGTGGTTGACGACTCAGATCCCGGGCTGCTCAGTCGAATTGGTTGACATCAATCCCGACAAAGCACTCGTGGCTGACGCCTTGGGTGTTACCTTTAAGCATGTCGATCGCGCGACGTCTGGTGCTGACCTGGTGGTTCATGCTAGCGGGACAGGCGAGGGTCTTTCGAGCGCGCTTGGATTGGCGGGGTTTGAGGCGAAAGTGCTTGAGTTGAGCTGGTTCGGAGACCGCCACGTTGCACTGCCCCTTGGCGAGAACTTCCATGCGCAACGGCTAACGCTACAGTCATCCCAGGTTTCATCCATCCCCAGCGCTCAACGAGGGCGTTGGTCTCCTCGGCGAAGGTTGGAGTTGGTATTTCGACTGCTGGAAGACCCGCGCCTTGATGTCTTGATCACAGATGATAGCTCATTCGAGGAGTTGCCAGCTGTGCTCGAGACGCTCAGCGTAGGGTCGGGGAATACGCTGTGTCACCGCATTAACTATACTGGTGAGGCTGTTGAAGGCTGAGAGGATACATGCATAGCGTTTGTGTGAGAGATCATTTCATGATCGCCCATAGTCTTAAAGGTGAGGTTTTCGGCCCCGCGCAGCGGCTGCATGGTGCGACCTATGTGGTCGATGCCGAATTTCACCGTGCGGAGCTCGATCCGGACGGTGTCGTGGTAGATATTGGAAGAGCAAGCGAAGTCTTGAAGGAGATGCTGGCAGAGCTTAACTACCGAAATCTGGATGAAGACGACACTCTTTCCGGAAACAATACGACAACCGAGTTCCTCGCGTACGTTATTTTCCAACGCATGGCTGCCAGGGTGCGCGACGGCGCGCTGGGCGCCTCGGCGCTTTCGTTGAGCTCCCTGCGGGTGACCCTGCATGAATCGAACGTAGCTTGGGCTGCGTATGAAGGGAGTCTGGATGGGGACACCTAGGTGTGATCGACGAGCCTGTGCTCGACTTTCTGCTACCGGGTGATCCACAGACACTGACTGGCGGGTACATCTACGACCGTCGTATCGCTGAAGGTTTGGTTAACCTTGGATGGCGGGTAGCGGTGCATTCACTCGATGCGAGTTTCCCGTTTCCAACGCCATTAGCGCTAACCGAAGCCCGCACACTGCTGGAGAGCATCCCGACTGGGAGGATTGTTGTGATCGATGGATTGGCGCTAGGCAGCATGCCAGAACCGCTGGCCGACCACGCCGATCGCCTTAGACTGATGGCGTTGATACACCATCCGCTCGCCTGTGAGACGGGGCTAAGTTCGGTGGAACAGCAAAAGCTCAAGGATTCCGAGCAACGTTCTTTAAGCGCAGTGCGTGGGGTTTTTGTCAACAGCCATTGGACGAAGCAAAAGGTCGCCGGCTACGGCGTCGATCTCGAACGAATTCACGTCGTGCCGCCCGGGACAGACCCGGCACCACTAGCCGGTGGGTCGGGAAGCGCCTCGCTGCAGCTCCTTTGTGTTGCCACCTTGACGCCAAGAAAAGGCCACGCGGATCTTTTCGATGCGCTCGCTCAGCTCCGAGATCGATCCTGGTACCTGCGCTGTGTGGGCAGCCTTACACGCAACGTCGATACCGTGAGCGCACTGCGCAAGCAGATTACACAGTTGGATTTGACGGACCGCGTCGAGTTGCTTGGGGAGGTGACAGCCGAC
This sequence comes from uncultured Gammaproteobacteria bacterium, assembly GCA_964384125.1. Lineage (GTDB taxonomy): Bacteria > Pseudomonadota > Gammaproteobacteria > Steroidobacterales > Rariloculaceae > UBA6522. Next base: position 62,890 of record CAYLKA010000001.1, read on the forward strand.
GCTCTGGCTCACTGCTACGAAACAGCAGATCTGTTCGTGCTTGCTTCTTACCTTGAGGGTTACGGCATGGTGCATTCAGAGGCTCTGTCCAGAGGGTTGCCGCTGGTTTGCACATCTGCAGGGGCTGTTCCGGAAACAGTTAAGGCTAATGCGGCGCTGCTTGTGCCGGAGGGGAATGTCGCCGGATTGGTTTGCGCGCTGACGAAGGTCATGGACGATCGCAGTTTATTGTCCGACCTGGCGAGTGGAGCGCGTATCGCTCGCGATAACCTTCCAAGCTGGGATCAGGCTGCAGCGCAGTTCGCCGCTGGGCTTAGGGTGTTACTGTGAGCCGGTTCGATTGCGAATGGCTGAGCTTGAGGGAACCACTCGACACGGCATCGCGCGCTCACGTTATTGCGGAAACCTTGATAGACGTAATGCCCGATCGGCCGATTCAGATAATCGACCTCGGGACTGGTACCGGTGCCAACTTACGTTACTTGAGTCAGATTCTTGGGGGTCCCCAGGAGTGGTGCCTAATCGACCGGGACCAGACTCTCCTTGACTCCATCTCTGCCACCTTAAGCGAGTGGGTCCTCGGCTTCGAAGGCGAAGTAAAGCGGTCGGGTACTGAGCTCATCGTCACCCGGCATGATTTCGAGTGCCACGTGCGTACCGAACAGAGAAATCTTGCGACCGACTTGGCAGCGGTCGATTTTTCTGCAGATGCTCTGGTCAGCGGGTCTGCGTTACTTGACCTGGTTTCAGAGCAATGGTTGCAGGAGCTTGCGCAGCGCTGCCACGCCGTCCGCGCTCCAGTGCTTTTCGCTCTTAACTATGACGGGCACATGGAATTTGACCCGCGCGAAGCGGACGATGAACGCGTACGCAAGTTGGTCAATCTCCATCAAATGACAGACAAGGGATTTGGAAAGGCGCTCGGGCCCAAGGCGGGACAGAACGCCGTAAGGACTTTCGAACAACTCGGATACCGGGTTAAGCACGCTCGCAGTGATTGGCGGATATCTCCGAGCGATCAGGAAGTGCAAGGGATATTGCTGGATATGTGGTTTTCTGCCGCGCTGGAAGTCGCTCCCGATGATGTGTCGGCGCTTCGTAACTGGATACAACGACGCCGTGACCATGTGGCATGCGGGCGCTCCGGTCTAAGCGTCGGCCACATCGATCTTCTTGGATGGTTGCCGAGATGAGCGAGCTTGTTTCAGATGATTCGGTTTAGGCCGCCGACAGAACCTTTCGCTGCCTCGGGCTCAGGCTCCCCTCGGAGATCGCAGTCGAAAAGCACGTCTCCACCCATTCTGAAGATGCGATGAGTTGGATGTAAGCACTCGTCGATGCGCTGTTTCGCGGCTAATCGAATGCCGGGTCGTCCGATGCCCGTTATCAAGGGCGCGACTGCAACTTGCAGGCGGTCGAGCAAACCGGCCTCGAGGAAGCTAGATACAGTGGTGCCTCCGCCTTCAACGAATATCAGAACCAGGCCGCGAGCGTGCAGTGCTTCGAGTAGATGCCCAAGATCAAGGCGCCCTGCCTTCATTGGGATACCGAGGACGTCCGCTGCTGCAATTCGCTTGGAAGCGTTCACCGTCTGGGCCTCGTCGCATACGAGCAGCGTTGGTGCTTGCTGATCAGAGAAGACTCGCAGTTTGGGGGGCAATCTTAGATGAGGATCGAGGATGACCCGGACTGGATTCTCCCCTTCCACTCGTCGGGTTGTTAGCTGGGGGTCATCGGTGGAGGCGGTTCCCGCTCCAACTATCACTGCATCACAAAGCGCCCGCATACGGTGGAGGTGCAGTATGTTCTCTGGGCCAGTCACATAGTTGGAATCACCCGAGCGAGTTGCGATGTATCCGTCGAGCCCCTGTCCCAGGTGTCCCACCGTGAGGGGAGACTCACGTGAAGCACCACAGATCGGCAGATAAAGATCCAGCAGAGAGTGGCTCGAAGGCGGCGCACTCGGCGAGTGGGCCCAACCGCTGGGCGTTTGCCACACCAGGAAAGCTCGATTATCGTCGCTGGAAACCGGATAGAGGTAGCCGGAAGAATCGACTCCGTAGGCGCTCCCGTCCTCTGGGTTTTGCGCCCGACGCGCCCGACGCCCGGCTGCTAGCAGTGCGCTCCACACCCGCTCGATGTTCTCGTTGCCGTCGGTCACTTTGGGTTCAGGACTAGACATCTGGGGATATGAATATCTCGGACACGGCTACTCGGCAGTCTGCTATCCTAGCACCCAAGAAGGATTCGGCGGAGACCATGGCCTCTGAAGAAAAAGAAATAAACGGACACCCTTCGAGTTTGATGACGGAGCGTGCGGTGGAGGAGATGCGCCGTGGTCGCGCCATTCAACTGCTCGATGGCAAACGATGCTGGCTAATGGCCGCCATGGAAACCATGGAGTCACCGTTGCTGGATCGGCTAAAGCAAGTAAACGGTGGTGACATAAGATTGCTTGTCACGCCGCAACGGGCTACGGCAGCGGCGCTCGCGGAGGAGTCGACTGACCCCGTTTCTATCTCCTTTCCTAAAGGTATAAGTCTCGAGGTTCTTCGTTCGTTGGCTGGAGTCGGGTCTCAAGTGCCAATTAAAAAAACGACGCTGGCAGTGGAAGTCCCAACGAATGCAGCGAGTGTAGGGGCCGGTTTCCGACTCGCGAAGCTTGGCAGGCTTCTGCCCGCACTGATCAGTGTGCGCAGTACTGAAGTTTCGAACTCCGATCTGGTTAGTATCAGTGTGGAGGATATCGATCGCTATCCTCGTTCCCAAGGAAATGACCTAAGACTCACGAGCCGAGCTCGTGTTCCGCTGGTTGACACAGCGGATTGTGAGGTCGTGCTCTTTAGACAGAAGTACGGATTTGGTGAGCATCTGGCGATTGTAATCGGTGAGCCGAACTCAGAGGCTGTCGTGCCCGTTCGGTTGCACTCAGCCTGTTTGACCGGAGATCTCCTCGGCAGCTTGCGTTGCGATTGTGGCGATCAGCTCAGGAGAGCGGTTAGCCGCATCGCGTCTTTGGGCGGTGGTGTGCTCTTGTACCTCGATCAGGAGGGTCGCGGAATCGGGCTTGCTAACAAGTTGCGAGCTTATGCCCTGCAGGATGCTGGTTTGGATACTTTGGACGCAGACCAGCACTTAGGATTTCTTCCGGATGAGCGTAGCTATGATGTTGCAGCTGCGATGTTGCGCGAGTTGGGGATTAAACGCATTCGACTGCTCACGAATAACCCCTCAAAGATCGACGCCCTCACGGAACATGGAATTAAGGTCATCGGAAGGCTGCCGCTGGTAGTGCCCGTAAACTCGCACAATCAACGCTATCTCAAAGCCAAGCTCGATCGAGCTGGTCACCTGGCTGAGTGACGCGACGACCGCGAAACCTCTATCCCTTATCTGGGCCCTTATCGATCACGCTTAGTGGCGTGTCGGTGACTTCTACGAGCAGAGTAGTGAGGCAGCTCGCGAGGTGACTCAGGTAGATCGCGCCGAGTTTGGCATCTGCCCTTGTGGCGTCTCCACATACACCGGCTGGATTCAGATCCTGGCTCATCCAGCCAAAGCCGACAGGGTTTTCTGCACCCAATAAAGTGTTTTGATCCGCCATTGCACCGGATATGCCCGTGAAATTATCTAGAGCATCTCTGCGAACGAGGTCAGGTCGTATATGTAGTATTAAGGATGTCTCAAGAAGTCCACCGTGCAGATCCTGCGAGAGATCTTCTTCATCGAAGAGTCCCGGCGGTGTGCCAAAGGCAAAATAATTGGCGCGAACTACGAACATTTTCCGCTCTACGCGTAGTTGCAGTGCTGCAAGGTCCACCAATGCCGTTTGACCCCCGTGGCTGTTGAACACCACGAGTTTTCTAATGCCGCTGTGCGAGACGCTAGTGCCGATTGCCTTCCAGGCCGAAAGAAGCGTGTCGGCATCGATACTGAGGGTGCCCGGAAAAGCGGTGTGCTCAAGGCTGCTGCCGACGGTCATGGCTGGCAGCACCAGTACGGCGCAATGTTCCGGCAACAGTTTCAAGCATTCCGAGACGATGGCTTCGTTGATGAGTGCATCCGTAGCCAATGGCAGGTGCGGACCGTGTTGCTCGATGGCGGCTACGGGAAGCAATGCGATCGTGCCCTCTGGACTCAATCGTAAGAAATCGCTCGTCGTGAAATCTTGCCAATATCCGCTTGCCATGTCTTTTTTTATTCAGTGCCTGCGCGCTTCGAACTCGATGATTATCTCGACCGTGTCACCTACCCAGCCGTTCTCGACACCGTAGTTCATATCGTAAGAGCTACGTTGAAAACTTCCGCGCGCCGAAATACCCATTACGTACTGCTCATCGCCGAAGGGGTACGTTCCGCTCTTATTCCACGAAACGGTGAGATTTAAGGGTCTGATAAGGCCGAGTAACTCTAGTTCGCCCTCTACCTCAAAGGTCATCTCATCGATCGGTCTGGCAGTAGCTCCCGAAAATGTCATCGAAGGGAATTGGCGGACGTTTAGGAAGTCGGCACTTCGCAAATGCGTGTCCCGTCGCCTGTGATTCGTAAAAATGCTGGCCGTATCCACAACTATTAAGACGTCGGATAGTTGGCCGGTATCTTCATCGAATTGGTATGAGCCGCTTGCCTCCTGGAAAGAGCCCAGAACCTTCGCGTAGCCAAGATGTTCGACCAGAAAGCCAAGGGCGAGATGCTCCGGGTCTATTTCATACTGTTGGGGTTCTGCCTGTGCCGCGAACCCGATGAGGACCAAACTGCATAGAGCCATCACCCCCAATCGTGAGGGCTGAAAGCAGATGGCTGTAGTGCGACCAAGGGTTCGAGACATTCTTTTCGCTCTTCGTGCAGTTTGGTTGGTTTAGGCTGCTTGTTAGAGCCTATCGCAAGTGTCTACTCTGAGTCGAAGGTGACGTTTTTCGTGCTCGGCTTTAGAACGATTCTAAGCCAAATGACCGGGCGTCATAGCTGGGGAAATCTGCAGAATTGGGCGCCGAAGGCAACTATGGCGTGATCAACGTTATCAAAGAGGCGCGGATCTGGGCGGCCGATTACGAAGCCGAGTTGATGAGGTGAGTGATCGATGCGGCCACACGAAGGCGAACGAAGCGATATTCGAGTAGACTAATTTTCTTGGTTCAGGCTAACCATATCTGCGGGGGAAGAAAATGAGAATTCGAACACTAATAGGGTTTTCGCCAGCGTTGCTCTTGATAGTAGCGTTTCCATCAGCCGTCCTGGCTCAGCAGGAATCACCCGCGGTGCAGCTGCCCGAGGGCGAGGCGAAGGCGATAATCGAAGGTACCTGCATTGCGTGCCACGAACTCGACTACATCCCGAACTCAAGGGGTAACTCGCACGACGGCTGGGAAGCTTTGATTAGCTCGATGATCGCGCTGCCCGGCGAAGTAAAGGGTTCGATAGTGGGATATCTCGCGGAGAATTTTCCCAAGAAACCGGGCACCGACCCGGTGCTAATTCCCGGTCCGGTTGACGTCACCATCACGGAGTGGATAGCGCCAACGCTCGGTTCACGACCCCACGATCCGCTCGCGTCAGCCGACGGCTCCCTCTGGTGGGCCGGGCAGTACGCGAACAGGCTGGGCCGGGTCGATCCGGCGACTGGCGAGACACAGGAATTCCCCCTAGACATCGCGAATTCCGGGCCCCACGGCCTGATCGAGGACGGAGAAGGCAACATTTGGTTTACCGGCAACTACCAAAACTACATGGGCAAGCTCGATCCGAAAACGGGGGATGTGACTGAGTACCCTGTGCCGGAGGGTCAGGGCGTCCGCGCTCCGCACACGCCGATCGTCGATCAAGACGGAATCGTTTGGTACACCACGCCATCGGGGCATGTGGGCAGGCTCGACCCTAAGACAGAGGAAACAACGATTTCGACCGCACCGACCCCCGGAGCGTTTCCGTATGGCATTGAGATAAATTCGAAAGGGGAGCCCTGGTATGTTGATTTTCGGGGTAACCGGGTCGGAAGCGTCGATCCCTCGACAGGTAAGATCACCGAGTACGAGCTCCCCCACCCCGACTCTCGTCCTCGGCGCATCACGCTGACGCCAGATGATGCCGTTTGGTATACGGACTACCCTCGCGGCTACCTGGGTCGCTTCGATCCTGAGACTGGAGAGGTGCAAGAATGGCTATCTCCGAGTGGCACCACCTCTCAGCCGTATGGCATTGCCGCGGTGGGTGACATTATCTGGTATGTGGAAACCTACTCGCGGCCCAATTCGCTCGTGCGGTTCGATACGAAGACCGAAGAGTTTCAGACCTGGGCAATCCCCTCTGGCGGGGGTGTTGTTCGCCATATGGTAGCAACCGAGGACGGCAATCTCGTACTGGCTTGCAGCGCGGTTAACCGCATCGCCCTGGTAGAGGTAGAGACTTGATTCGACTCCGAACGTTAAGTACGGAAAATAATTTATCTGAGGTTCGATGATGAAATCGAAACATTTACTATGGGGCGTCTTTGCCCTGATGATCGCCGCCTATGCTGCGGAATCCGACTACTCCATGCTGCCCATTCTGACCGTGGAAGATATACCGACTGACATTCACCAGAATTCGATGGCCAGGCTTCCGCAGGTAAGAAGAGAGGATCTCGACGCGATAGGACAAAATGCCTTCGACACCTACGTCAGGCCGGGGACCGGCTACGATACCGGTCTCCGAGGCCCCATCGGCATGTGGATGCACAGTCCGGTGCTAGCTGAGGCGCTGTTTGATGTCCGCCAGCGCATGCGGTATGGCTCGGCGAAGGATCAAAGACTCACAGAGCTTACGATTATCACAACTGCTCGCGAGATCAATAACCAATACGTCTATACGTCCCATGAGCCCGCGGCGAGGAGAAACGGGCTAGAGCAGGAGATCATTGATATCGTTCGGTTTCGCGAGCCGTTGGATGGCTCGACAGCGGTCGACGGTTTGGGCGAGGTCGAAAGAGTGATCATCCAGTTTACCCGCGAGCTCATCAATGAAGACAAGGTCAGTTCGGAGACGTTTGCCAGAGCTATAGAGGTGTTCGGCAACGAGGGTGTTATGGATTTGACTGGTTTGATCGCCTATTACCATTTCACTGCGCTGACGATAAAAGCTTTCGACGTGCAAAGGGCGGTTGGTAGTGATCTGCTACTTCCGGTCAGAGTCGAATAGTCTAATTGCAAGCAAGAGTTAGGATGAGACACGATTGCAGACCCGTATCCCAGATAGCCAGCCCCGGAGATAAATTTTATGAGTGAACACAGTATTCCTGCCGAGTTGCCGAGTTGGATCGCTGAGCATGTCGAGCTTTATTTGGAGGATCCCGAAAAGGCCCATATGTGGGATTCCACGCCCCGCGGGGGTCCGGGCGTGTTGCCCACGTTGCTCTTGACCACGACCGGCCGTAAATCGGGCCTGGCTAGAATATTGCCCCTGCTCTACGTGAAAGTGGATGGTGGTTTCGTTGTTATTGCGTCGAAAGGCGGTGCGCCTCAGCACCCAGCTTGGTACCTGAATCTTGTGGAAACTCCCGCGTGCGAAATTCGTGTTGGGAAGGAACACTACCGGGTAAACGCACGCGTGTCAGAGGGCGAGGAGCGAGCAGAACTCTGGAAGGAGATGGCCCAGATGTATCCGCCCTATGACGACTATCAGGTGGCAACCAACCGGGAGATTCCGGTGGTTGTGCTGGAGCCTGTCGACTAATCTCCGCCTAACCCAGTTTGGCAGACTTAGCCCTCGAAGAACGCGAAAACACGTGATTCGATGGACTCTCGTGGTTGCGCGCCGGACTCAGTGCCTTCGACATCCACCGCCGTATGGATACACCATCGCGTGCGCCCGTCTTCGCGGGAATCATAGGTCTTAATCAAAATAGCTTCCTCTGGTGTCATGCGGGGGAAGTAGACCCAGCGTTGCCCTGGAGAGAAGCGCGCAACGTAGATCTCCCCGATACGATCCTTTGCACGACGTTCGGCTGGGATCAGTACCTCGGGCTCGACCGTCCGAGCGTCGCATAGCGCCAGGGGGAAGGATTCTACGGTTTGGATAGGTCGCCATACATTGATAATGGCGAACGGCTTGCGCAGCAGCGACTCAGCCTTTTCCCCCATGAGGTCGTTTAGACGTTGTGGACCTGAGCGCGGGGTGTAGTCATTGTGGATAACGGTCGTCGGTTCGCGACTACATTTTTCTTCGCGGCGTTGAGGATCTCCTGAGCGCAAAGTGTGATCGAAAACGTGGGCGCTTGTTGCCCCGGTCGCTTCGATTACGAGCTGACGACACTCGGCTTCATAGATTCGAGACCGTTGATCCACATCGTAAACGTTAGGCACCGCGCTCTTGTGTCGAACCAGCCGGAAGCCCTGGAGGTCGAGCCTGAACGTTTCCGGAAGGTCGCGGCCGTTCAAGATCTCCGCTTCGCGGTCTTCGTAATTCCCCGACAGATCCAGACGCGCCTCGGCGCCGCCTACCGCGGCGCGGTACACTGGCGCGGAACTTTCGCGGGACAGAAAAGTGAGGATTCCGCGGGTGGTCAACGGTTGCGAGGAGCCGCTTCGCTTCCCAGGATCAAATTGGCGAGACGGAGCTCTATTGGCCTCGTTGCTCTCGATATTCGCTCAGGCGCGCTTCGACAATTCGCAGGCGTTCGCCAGCCTGACCGTTTCCACCGCCGACCTCCGAGCCATCGGGCATGGTAATGAACGTCCACTCCACTAGGTTCTGCCCAAATCGGGACGGGCGCCCAAGGATTCGAATACGGTCTCCAGGCTTGAACTGATCATCTGTCCAGCCTGAGCGCCGAAGGTTGATAATGCTGTCGCCCTCCGCCATCCAGGACTCCGTTTCCCCTTGCTCGTTGGTGATGTCAAGGTAGATCCGAGAGTGCGGATTGACCGGGCGAAACTCCGTCACTACACCTTCGATTTCTACACGCTCATCGACGATGTAATGGGCTGCCGGGTTGTGATGGGCCATCGCAGGCAGCGACACCAGCGCTGCGGTATAAATGAGAGCGAAATTTCTACCTGTCATTACTACAGTCCTCGTTATAGTTCCCCAGAGATCGACTCGCATGGAGCATCCAGGAGGTCGACATCGGGTGTAAAGATTCTAGTACGCTCGAGCACCAATGGCTCTTGGAACATCACGGGGTCGATCAGAGTGAACTGCATGTGCAGACGTTGACCGTCTTCGCTGAGCGTGTAGCGTTCAATGCTGCTCGCATAATCTGCGTTATGAATATTCAAAGCGTCTTCCGCAATGTTGGCGGCTACATTGACTGTGTCTACGACGAGAGTAGAGCCTTCGTACCACCCGATTGAGTGCCCCAAGGGGCTGAGTGGCCCGTTTTCCGGATGATCGCGGCCATCTACGTAGATGATTCGGTCCGACGCCATATCTTCGGTCCGTAAGATGATGCGCACCTCGTTTTGGTCAATCAGTATAGGGTCGTTGTGCAGGATAGTTCGGAAGGTTCCGAAGTACTCACACTGGATCGAGGGATCGTCGGCGTGATCGTATCCCGCAAGATATTCCCTCTGTGTGTCGGTGAAGAGCTCCTGGATGGCTGCCCGATTGTGATTGCTTAACGCCCGTTGAATCTCGTCGGCGGACATATGGTCGTTCTCGGGTAGTAGTAGCTCTTCCAGCAACTCGTAGGTTTCCTCGGTGCAATTGCAGGCGAAGAGATCCTGGATCGTCCAGCCTGGGTGCTGGATGGCCGTCACCGTCGTGCTCCACATCCCCCCAAGGGCAGGGGGAGGCGCTTCCTGCGTTCCGGCGAACCCGCCAGGAAATATCAGGCAGCCGCTGACCATGATGCCGAGGAATCTGTGTTTGGCCGTCTTGGTGACTCCACGCCCTGGAAGTGCGTCGTGGCGCTTAACCGCGGTCAATCCCATCTTTCTGTTAAATGTTTTCATAAGCGGATTCTACCCGTATTTCAGGTGTTTGCAGCCCCAACATGCTCGTGCCTACGGAGCCTGAGGTTTTCCGGTAACCGGATCCTCGACCCCTACCCGCTCATAGGATACGTCTACGCGGGTTCGGTGGCCGTCGGTATCATACTCGAACCGGGCCCGTTTCCCCGTCTAGTCGAACTCCTTCTCCGAACCATCGGGCATCGTGATGTAACCGAGGAGGCAGCCACGCGAGCCGTCCTTTAAGGGATGACATCTCAACGAAAGACTCTGTCCGATCTGGACGCTGTCCTGGGTCCAGCCGTCACGCCTGAGGGTCGTCACGCTGGCACCCTCCAGCGCCCAGGCCCTGGATTGACCGTCCGTGTCCACGACGTCGAGATAGATCCAACTGTGTGGGTTCATCCAGTGGACTTCGCGCACCGTGCCTTCCAGGGATAGCCACTCCGACTCCACGTAATTGGCGTGGGAATGGTGTGCCCATGCCTGAGTGTTTGCGATCAGGATCGTTGTTACGATGGCGCTTGTTACTGTGACTTTCATCTCCCTCTCCTCAAAACGATACCGTCGATCAACCTCTAGTTCCCCTCTGGGGCAGACCGGTGCCGAAACACGCATGATGGAGGTCCTGGCTGCGTTGTTTCGTGCAGCTTTTTGGGTTCCCCAGCCCCCCTGAGTCTACCGCTCTTGCGGCTCTGGCGCGCCCTTGCGCTCTTTAGAACGAGTCTAATTCTTGGCTCGCAATAAATCGTGTGTCTCGGGCGATTCCGACGGCAAGATGACACTCTGCCTGCTCGAACTGGTTAGAATTAGGGTCTTGGCTCTGAATCTCCCGTGCTGGGGGAAACACAACAACAAAGAGCGCAGGAAGCGAGGTCATACCATGTTACTTGCGAGATCTACGGTCATCCCAGCCGTTATTCTTTTAACAGCCCATCCCGTCGCTGGTCATCATAGCCCGATTGCCTTTAACGAGGGCGCTGTCATTAGCGTACAGGGAACCGTCACGCGATTTGATTTCAGGAACCCCCACGTTTACTTCTACATGGAGTCTACGGATGAGGCGGGCAATATTGTGGAATGGGAAATGGAGTCGGATTGGACGACCGAGTTGAGGCGCCTTGGCTGGAATGAGGACTCTCTGCAGCCCGGCGACCGCATTTCGGTCCAGGCGCACCCCGCGAGAAACCCCCAACGCCATTATGCGAATCTCATCATGCTGGAGAAAGAGGACGGTACGGTGCTCACCTCCTGGGATTTGAGGCCGGAGGAAGCGCCTCCGCCACCAGCTCGGGCAAGTACCCTTGCCGGCAGATGGCTTCCCGACCGGGATTTCCCGCGTTTCTTCGAGTTGACTGGACGTCTCGCTAACGCGAAGGGTCGAGCGGCACGGGACGCCTTTGATGAAAATCAGAACCCTGGAGCGGAGTGTGTTCCTCACCCCATCCCGCAGCGGTTGGGGAATCCTCATGTCAACGACATCGAGGTGTTCGACGACCGTGTTGTCATCACGGCAGAGACAGAGAGCGAGTCGAGGATTATTTACCTGGATGGGCGCGGACATCCCGAGACCTTCGAGCCCACTTCCCGCGGCCACTCCGTTGGGTACTGGGAAGGTGACGTTCTCGTGGTCGAGACGGTTCATTTCGCAGCGCATCGCAGCGGAAATGGGCGCGGACTGCCTTCCGGTGCCGAAAAACGCCTGACGGAACGATATCGAGTCGGTGATGACCGAACCCGGTTGTTCGTCGATTACGTTCTCGATGATCCCGAGTATTTGGTAGAGCCGCTCGAAGACACTTTTGGATGGACCTATTCGCCGCACATGGACCTGATTCCCTTCAGTTGTGACGTAGATGTAGCTAGACGTTATATGGAGGAATGACGATGAGGGTGAGACTGGAGGTAGGCCGACCTGCTAATAGGCGCAGTTTGAGTTTGGTCGCCGGGGTCGTCCTGTGCCTTTTTGCGCAGACGCCTTCCCTCGCTCAGGACGCATCCGATCTGCCCCACCAACAAAGGGCACGGGAATTGTTGCGGGAGTTGATCGAGATCGACACGACTCACAGTACGGGTGATACCACGGTGGCGGCCCAAGCCATGGCCGCGCATCTAGTCGCCGCGGGTTTTCCGGAGCAGGACGTGCAGGTTCTCGCGGAGCGACCTCGCAAGGGCAATCTTGTCGTCCGGTATCGTGGGCGTGATGCGGGCAGTAGGCCGGTGCTCTTTTTGGCTCACTTGGACGTGGTCGAAGCGGACCCGACCGATTGGACAGTCAACCCTTTCGAGTTTATCGAGCGTGACGGCTACTACTACGGGCGAGGCACGCTCGATGACAAGGACGAGGTGGCGATCCACGTAGCAAATCTGATTCGGCTTCGTGAGGAGGGTTTCGTTCCGGACCGCGACATTATCGCCGCGTTTACAGCCGATGAGGAAGGAGGCGAGCACAATGGGGTCGCATGGCTTTTGGCAAACCATAGCGACTCGATCGATGCTGAATTCGCAATCAATGAGGGCGGGGGCGGATTCCTTCAGGATGGTCGACACGTGTCCAATAACGTGCAGGCCAGCGAGAAGGTGTATCAGAGCTTTGCGCTTGAGGTAGTCAACCCGGGCGGGCACAGCTCGCTGCCGGTGAAAGACAATGCAATCTACCGTTTGGCCGACGCACTTGTCAGGATTCGGGACTACGATTTTCCAGTCAAACTGAACGAGGTGACTCGAACGTTCTTCGAGCGTTCGGCTGCGTTGGAGTCCCCCGAGATCAGTGCGGCGATGCGTGGAATCCTTGAGGATGTGCCGGACCCAGAGAGCATTGAGCGACTGGCGACGATCGCGAATTACAACTCGCGCATGCGCACCACCTGTGTGGCGACGCTTCTCGACGCAGGACACGCTGAGAACGCGCTGCCACAGCGGGCTCAGGCCGTAGTCAACTGCAGGATACTGCCGAACGATGTGCCTGCAGAAGTCAGGACGACGCTCGACTCGATTATCGCCGACAGTCAGGTGGTGATCACACCTCTGGCAGACGCCAAACCCTCGCCGCCGTCGCCACTCACCCCCGAGGTGCTGGGGCCCATCGAGAGGATCACGCAGGACATGTGGCCCGGAGTGGCCGTGATACCCATCATGAGCGCAGGAGCCACCGACGGACTCTATCTGCGCAATGCCGGTATTCCCGTTTACGGTGTGTCAGGTATTTTCAGGGAGCGTGGTGACAATCGCGCCCATGGGCAGGACGAGCGGATTCTAGTGAGCGCGTTCTTCGACGGGCAGGAGTTTCTTTACCGGCTGACGAAGGCTCTCGCGCAGACGTCAGGTCTATAACACTAACAAATGCAGGTCTCTGCATTAAGTGAACGCTATGGATAACTTATCGATGACGTCGGATACAGTAATCAGGCTCATGGCGTTCGGATTGCGGACACGCTGTCCCCAGCGAATCTGTGCGACGTCGACACTCAGTTCGTTCCGAACGGCGTCGGGATACTTGTCTACCACGAGGTGCTGACTTTCGTAGGGCCCTGTGCGGTGCCGGTTGGATGTCGCATACAAGCCGACTACGGGTGTGCCAACCGAGGTGGCCATATGTGCCGGACCGGAGTCCGGACAAAGCAGGACCGTCGCATGCTTTAATAATGCTAGGAGTTGTTTCAGGGTTGTCTTGCCGATCAGATTGACGATCTGTGCCTGCGCCTGCTCGCAGATGCGCTCTCCGTACTCTCGTTCAAGCAACGTAGGTCCGCCGGTGAGGACGACGTTCGCGCCGTAATTTGTCGAGGCGTAATCAGCAATCTCCGCGTAATGAGAGGCCCTCCAGTTTCTGAAGTTTCGAAAGCGCTGACCGGTGCAGGGACTGATGAGTAGCACAGGATCGGGCCCGCTGACGTGTTCCAGAGCGAAACTATCATCGTCTGCAGAGATAGGGATATCCCAGCGCAGTGGCCCCCGCTCGACACCAAGCGCAGTCGCGAATTCGAAGAGTCCGTCCATGACATGCTGGCACGGTTTCGGCGTAATCCGCTCGTTACAGAAAAACCATTGAAAGTCGCGAGCTCGGGCACGATCGAAGCCGAGACGAATGTCGGAGGATGTCATGAGGCTCACGAGGTTGGCTCGCATCGAAGCATGCATATGAAGCACAAGATCGAAGCGCTGGCTTCGGAGTTCACGCCGGGCATCGAGATAACCTCGCAAGCCACGGTTCTTGTCGACTACAACGAACTCGACACCTTCGAGTCCTGCGAGGAGCGTGTGCTCAACCTTTCCAATGACCCATGTGAGCCTCGTGTCTGGCCAAGCGGCCTGGATTGCGCGGATGACCGGAACCGTGTGGCACGTATCTCCGATCGCGGAAAGCCTAATGATGCAGAGATTACTTATAGGGAGATCGAGCGTAGGTGACACGACCATCGCTTGCTGTGAGAGTGACAGAAATGATACTCCAAGACCTCAGGTTTCCATACGGTAAATCAATGTGCGTTACCGTTTAAAAAAATAAGTACCATTGATCCAGGTGAGCATTAGTTACGGCATCGCTGGATCGAGGCTACAATAAAGCAAAAGACTGCCGCCCAACGGAGCCTCCTGTCGAGTAGATCATCGCCGGAGTGTCGAGAAGAATACAGGCGAGACATCTGGTCCCATAGGCCCATTCGGGGACCGTGACCGCTTGGATGGACGTGCGAGGTGCGTAAAAATGCAACTTAGATCTCTTGGCCTTGCCGGCGTTGCGACCTTTGCAGTTGCGTTTCCCGCCTCGTCACACCATTCACACGGCGCCTACGCGATGACGGAATACACGGAGATTGAGGGTGTCGTGACGGAACTGTACTGGATCAATCCGCACGCTTGGATCTATCTTGAGGTTGTGGAAGAGGATGCACAATCCGCCTTGTGGGCATTGGAATCCGCCGGAGCTACCTCGCTTGTGGCGGGGGGGTCAGTCGTGAGGACGTGAGTGTTGGCGATACCATTTCTGTCCGATGTCACCAGCTTCGCGATGGTTCCCCTGGGTGCCTGTTAGGCTTCGTCACGACCGCAGATGGCGTTGAGAAAGAATGGGATTAGGGTGGCGCTAGACGATACCCCGTTTAACAGGGATATCTCTTCTTTTTTTGTGGGAAAAAAGGGGATGTCCTCTTTCTATTTTTAGATGAAATAAGGAACGATCATGAGATGCTTTGTTACCACGTTTTCTTTTATCGCTTTGTCGTTATCGCTGGTTAGTCCGAGTCTGGCGCAGCAGACGAACGATAATGTGCCCTTGATACCCTACGAATCGGTTCCGGATTTTCTCAAGTACTCCCCCGACATGAATCTCGGGGAGGTTCTTTCGGTCGCTGTAAATTCCAAGGGCCGCATTATGGTCCTCAATCATCCGGGATCTGCCAGCAACGGGGGGCCACTCTACGGCAATGCGACGACGCAGATATTGGAGTTCGACGAAGCGGGTTATTTCGTTCGAGAGATAGGCCAGGGTGTGTATGGACTCGGCTACTCCCACTCGATCCGTTACGACAAATACGACAACTTGTGGCTTGTCGACAAGGGTGCGAACACGGTCATCAAGTTCGACCCGGCCGGCTACGTCACCATGAATCTCGGCAGGCGCCCGGAGGGTTTCGACGAGTACACGCACGTGAGCGGACCTGATGCTGTGGCCCGCGATGGTTTCTTTGGTGGGCCGAGCGATGTCGCTTGGGACCCGGACGACAATATCTTTGTCAGCGACGGCTACTTGAACTCTCGGGTAGCCAAATACGACAGGCACGGCAACTGGATCAAGTCGTGGGGATCCTATGGCTCGGAACCCGGACAGCTCAATTTGCCTCACGCCATGGTGGCGGACGGGGATGGCAACATCTATGTCGCCGATCGCACTAACCGGCGTATCCAAGTCTTCGACTCGGACGGCAATTTTCTGCGAATCATCCTGCTCAACGCTCCGTTCGACAAGACCATGCAACCGGTTTTGGGTAATGTGGATCCGGACCAGCCAGATGAGACTCAACCCTGGGCGCTTTGTATGTCCCCGGGCGATCCTCAATATCTCTGGGCGGCCGATCAGCACCCGGGGCGAATCTATAAGATTCAGCTGGATGGCGAAATCGTCGGCATGCTCGGAGAATCAGGGAAGCAATTGGGTCAGTTTAATTGGATCCACGGGATCGATTGCTCACAAGAGGGTGTGCTCTATATCGCTGATCTGAACAACTGGCGGGTTCAAAAACTGATACTGAATCCCTGACTCGAGAACACCATTAATGGAGGCAGCAAGATGAACGCACAAAAACCACTGTCACTTGGGCATATATCTAGCGTGATGATCGTGGCCTTGGCGCTCGTGTCGGCCCAGACCACCCTGGCGCAGACGCGGGAACAGGGACCTTGGTGGCCAGGACCGCACGGTCCGGACGACCAGGCCGGCGCGTCCAACTACGTTACTGCGGAAAAAGTTCTTGCCGCGATTCAACTCCCGCAGACTGGTCAGACGTACGAACTCGGCCACATCTATGAAGCGAGCATGCCCGCGTTCGGGTCGAGACCCTACTTCATGCAGGTTGTTCCTCCTCCGGCCCCAACCAGCGGAGAAGGAGGCATAGCCAACAGCGAATATTTCACGGGTTTTATTGGCCAGATGGGGACGCAGTTCGATGGCATGGCGCATCAGGGTGGCAATATCGAGATGGCGGACGGTTCCTTCCAGACTGTTTTTTACAATGGTTTCACGGCCGATGATTTATTCAGGAACAACCGCGGTCGCGGGGGCGTTGAAGCTCTGGGTGTCGAGCACATGAAGCCCTTTATTACCCGCGGCGTGCTTGTGGATATCGCGGGTTACAAGGGTGTAGATACTTTGCCGGCGGCTTATGCAGTGACTATCGAGGACATGCGCGGGGCGCTCGAGCGGCAGGGCATGAGTGAAGACGATATCGGGCAGGGTGACGCAGTGTTTTTCAATTACGGCTGGGCTGCTAACTGGGGTAATCCTTCGAAGTACAACGATTCCTACATTGGGACAGGCGAGAACGAAGGTTCCCCGGGTATCTACGCTGATATCTCTCGTTTCTTGGTCTCACGCAAAATTTCACTGGTCGGGGCCGACAGTTGCTGTGTGGAGGTCAGGCCACGTCCGGGGACGGATAACGTGCACCGCATACTCTTCCTAGGGGAGGGTATCGCTATGCTTGAGAATATGGAGCTTCGAGAGCTAGCGGCCGACGAGGTTTACGAGTTCCTCTTTATTGGTCTGCCCGAGCGCATTAAGGGCGCAACTGGCTCACCGATGCGACCGATCGCGGTTCGGTAGCGGCATGCCTACGCATAGGGCCCTTGTCGGAAGGGTGTCGTGTGTATGACTGAATACGTCGGCGCGATTGATCAAGGCACGACCAGCAGCCGATTTATTCTTTTTGACCGCACCGGCGAGATTGTCTCTGTTGCACAGAAAGAGCATAAGCAGATCTATCCAAAACCGGGATGGGTCGAGCACGACCCTGTCGAGATCTGGCGCAATACGGCCGCGGTCATCGTCGGGGCATTGGAGCAAAAGGGCCTCAGCCAGACTGATCTTGCGGGTATCGGTATCACTAATCAACGTGAGACCACGATTCTGTGGGACCGCCGCAGCGGTGAGCCGCTTTACAACGCGGTGGTGTGGCAGGACACACGTGTCGATGAGCGGGTAGCTGCCTACGCGGCCAACGGTGGCCAGGACCGGTTTCGTGCTCAGACGGGACTGCCGCTCGCCAGCTATTTCAGTGCTCTTAAGTTGCAGTGGATCTTGGATAACGTGCCCGATGCCCGAGCGAAGGCCGAATCGGGGGACGCTATCTTCGGAACGATCGACACTTGGGTCCTTTGGAACCTGACAGGCGGCGTAGACGGTGGGTTGCACGCGACCGATGTGACCAACGCGAGCAGGACACAGCTGATGGGTCTCGTGAGTCTCGATTGGGATGATTCGCTCCTCGATGCGTTCAACATTCCGCGCGCCGCACTGCCGAAAATCGTTTCTTCGAGTGAGGTTTATGGTTCGGCTCAGCTTAAAGCGCTACGAGATGTCCCTGTCGCGGGGATACTTGGAGATCAGCAGGCGGCCCTGGTAGGCCAGACGTGCTTTTCCGAAGGGGAGGTGAAGAATACCTATGGCACCGGGTGTTTCCTCCTGATGAACATTGGCACGAAGCCGCGAGAGTCGACCGCAGGACTCATCACCACTGTTGCCTATCAACTCGGGTCGGAGCCCGCGCGCTATGCACTCGAAGGCTCGATCGCTATCACAGGGGCCCTGGTGCAGTGGCTGCGGGACAACCTCGGGATCATCGAAACCAGCTCGGACGTCGAGCGTCTTGCACGGGAAGCAGAAGATAACGGTGACGTCTACTTCGTTCCCGCGTTCTCCGGGCTCTATGCGCCGCACTGGAAGGAGAGCGCCCGCGGTGTGATCGTAGGTCTCACGCGCTACGCAAATCGTAACCACATCGCGCGCGCTGCGCTCGAAGCAACCGCCTACCAGACACGGGAGGTGCTGGAGGCCATGGAGCGAGATTCGGGGATCGCGATTAAGGAGCTTCGCTCTGATGGTGGGATGGTCGCCAACGAGTTTCTGATGCAGTTTCAGTCCGACATCCTTGACGTGCCGGTCGTTCGCCCAAAGATTTCGGAGACGACCGCTCTTGGGGCAGCCTATGTTGCAGGCCTTGCGGTGGGTTACTGGTCCGGCGCCCAGGAGCTGAGGCGCAACTGGGCTGAGGATAAGCGCTGGGTGTCAGGTATGGAGGAGAAAGAACGGTCCGAGCTCTACGCATCCTGGCAAAAAGCTGTAACTCGGTCCTTTGATTGGATTTCTGCAGGTTGAAAGAACGCCGCCATTGAAGCGATGTTTCGGAGAGGATGATGTCGAGTGCGTTTCTAGGTGAGTTTCTCGGGACGATGACGCTAATTTTGCTGGGCAACAGCGTCAACGGGACTGTCTTATTGAAAGGGACGTACGGAGAGAACTCCGGATGGATGGTCATCGCGACGGGTTGGGGGCTCGCCGTGATTTTCGGCGTCATTGTTGCGCTAGTTGTCGGGAGCAATGCACACATCAATCCGGCGGTAACTCTCGGTGTCAGTGTTGCCACCGGAGAGTGGGATCACGTGGGTACCTACGTCTTGGGCCAAATGCTGGGCGCAATACTCGGTGCCACCTTGGTTTGGATCCACTTTCTTCCGCACTGGGGTGCCACAGAGCGGCCGGAGAGCAAGCGCGCGTGCTTCTGTACATCGCCCGCGATTCGAAACATCCCGGCTAATTTCGTGAGCGAAATCATCGGAACATTCATGCTGGTATTCATTGCCGCCGCCATTTTCTCCGAAAATCTTTCGCCTGGTGGGCAGCCTCCTGGGCTTGGTCCGTTCTTGGTAGGGTTATTGGTCTGGTGCATTGGTCTCGGACTCGGAGGAACGACCGGCTATGCCATCAATCCGGCACGAGACTTGGGTCCTCGCATTGCGTATTCCCTGCTGCCGATTGCGGGCAAGGGGGATTCTGGATGGGACTACGCGTTGGTGCCGGTGCTGGGACCCATTCTGGGGGCCGTCCTGGCGGGCATAACGGTTGCTACGCTTCAAATCTGACGGCGCTACTATCTCGCTTGGCCCGTCTTCGGTCGATAGACTGATAGACTGATACCGGTAAGAGTTCCTTTGGGGGAATCCAGTGAATCTCGAAGTTCGGCTTATTTTGGTCGTTTTAGCGATGTGTATCTTCTCGCTGCCCGGAGCGTCCGCGCACCACTCACCTAATGTTCATTACGATCTCGGTCAGATCGTGGAGATCGAAGGCGAGCTCACTGAAATTGCTTGGCGTAATCCTCACGTTCAGCTCACAGTCGTGGAGACGGACGACCAAGGTTTCGAAAGGCACTGGGAGGCGGAGTATCTTGCGCCGAGTTTTCTGGCCCGCCAGGGCATTTCGTCGGACCTCCTAAACGAAGGTGATCGAATTAGGATCGCTGGATACGTTGGCCGAGCTAACAGGGCGGCTCTTTTTACAACGAATATTCTCCTGGCCAGCGATCGAGAGATATTTGATTTCCAGGTCTCCGAACCCCGGTGGACAGATCAGATAGTGGGTGTCACGTTCGGTGAGTATCAGCGGGTGAAGCTGCAGGAAGCTCCGGAAGTTGCGAGTAGCTTGTTCCGGGTCTGGAGCACGGACGTTGCCTTTATCAACCCTGATCGAACGTTCTGGAAGGAGGAGTATCCTTTAACCGACCAAGCTCGTGCGGCGCAGGCGAGCTGGGATCGGGTGGGCGAGAATCCCTACATGCGTTGTGAGAACGGGATGCCCGCGATTATGGATCAGTTCTTCCCCACGGAGTTTGTCTCACAAGGCGACGAGATTCTTGTCTATCTCGAAGAGCAGGATATCGTGCGCACGGTGCATATGACGGATGTCGCGGAGCCTACGCAGAGCAGCCCTTATGGCCACTCAGTTGGCCATTGGGAGGGAGGGTCGCTCGTTGTTGAGACGACCCACATCAACTGGCCCTGGTTCGATCAGACGGGTATCCCCCAGAGTGAGGAGGTCCACGTACTAGAGCGTTTCACGCCCAGTGCGGAAGGCCATCAGCTCGATTACTCGGCTACGGTCACCGACCCTGTGATCTTTACTGAGCCGGTAGTGCTTGAGCGATATTGGATATGGGTGCCCGGTGAAGCCGTTGAGCCATACAACTGCGTCGTATCGGAAGAGCGCTACTAACGGCTGCGGCGCGAGCCCGACGAACCCTCGCATTGGCCTGATAGGAGCCGTTATCGTAGATATCTTCTACCCGGGCGGCATCCCGATCGAGATTTCGGAGTATTCCGCAAACTCACTGCAAGGTAAGGCGTTAGCAGGGGAGGTTTAGCTCTGGTTCCACTCCACCGGATCTTCGCCCGGCGCTACCGGGTCGTAGTACCACCTGAGACCAAGCGGCTCCTCGCTCATAACGATCGTCTTAAAGCTTCGCCAAGCTTGAATCTCGAAGTAGTCTAGTGTCCCGCCATGGGAATGGAGACGATGGGGTACGCCCGGCGGAAAATACAATAGCGTTCCCGGCTCGATCTCCTGCGACGTCTCACCCACTTCCACCCGACCGCGACCCTTAAATGTCATGTAGACATGGGCCGCGCCGTCGGGATTTACGTCGGTGCCTTCGTGCCTGTGATACGGCGATGATCCGCCCTTGACATAGTGCATCTCGCCGGCCTGAATTGCGTTGGTCGGGGTGAGCCGACTACCGTCGAGCAACTCGACGCTCGATTCGGCACAGAAACGGCGTATGCGACCACCGCTTGCGTCACTTAGCCGGCGCAGAGTAGTCCTATTAAAGAAATATCCCGGGCCGCCTAGCAGGCCTTCTTCAACGCCTGCTGGAGGTTTCGGCGTGATCATGTGCAGTAGCTCTAAATTTGACCCGACAGCTTCGAAGCGCGCCGATTCACCTGGCTGCAAAAGCACACCAGCTCCTTCCTCGGCTACCTGGGCTTCCCCATCAAAGTGGACAAGTCCGTCTGTCGAACCCTCCATGACGTAGACCAAGTGATAGTCCTTAACTAATTCGAGATTGAACTGCCGTTCTGAGCGTATCGTCCGCCCGAAGATCGTTAAATTCTTAGAACCGCAGAGACTCGGACTACACAGAGTTCGTTCCGACCCGGAGTCGACCTGTGTAGCCTTGGCCGTATTCGAATCGATGATAAAGATGTCGTTTATCGTCGCCATGCGCTCTTTTTCCTCAGTCATCGCCCATCACACCGAGTATGTAGAGCAAGCTTGTGAAAAGGTTAAAGAGCGCAACGTACAACGTGACCGTCGCGGCAGATCGTCTTGGTGAGATATATAGGCCATGTCAGATCCTTGTTTAGGTTTTTCGTAGGGCCCAGCGCGCACGCGAGTTTACTGCATATAACGCCCACCGCTAACGTGGACGGTCTGTCCTGTGACATAAGTATCATTTGGACTTGAGAATGACAGTACGACGCGGGCCACGTCTTCACAGGTACCGCGCGCGTTCACTTCATCGTCGTTGAATTCTGCTTGTGGCTGACCTGGTTTTCGCTGAGTGTCGATCAGGCCGGGAACAACGCAGTTTGCACGTATCCGCCCGGCACCCTCGGCCGCTAACGCTCGTGTGAGTCCGATGATTCCGGCCTTTGCTGCGATGACGTGAGCGCGGCCCTTCGCGGGCCGGTGAGCACTCAGTCCGCCGAGATTCACGATGGCACCTTTCCGCTCGGGAGGGAGCCTTCGGAAGAGTTCCCGACAAGACAGGAAAGGGCCCGTTAGCATTACCGCCATGACAGCATTCCAGGTCTCAAGATTGATATCTGTGAGATTTGCATGAGGTCGAAAGCCGGGGCCATTTACGATGACGGAGACGGGACCAAAGGCCTCCTCGCATGCCTCGAACGCCTTCGAGACTGCCGCCTCGTCCGATGTGTCCGAGATTAGGCCGATGGCCTGGCCGTCGGAGTTCGACAATTTTTTTAGCGCTGCTTCGAGGGCCGCGTGATCGGATCCGCCGACGATGCATACGGCGGCGCCGGCGTTTTGAAGCGCTGCCGCGATACTGAGCCCGATATTTCGGGTCCCTCCGATCACTAGGGCCGTTTCGCCCTTTAGGCTTATAGTCGAGCTCATGCTAGCGGGCCAGGAGGCTTGTCAGCTCTCTAACGGACTTAAGTTGCTCCAAAGTCCTAACCGTCTCGATAATTTGCTCCGTTTTACCCTTATCCCATTCCGCAAATTCTGCGCAGCCCCTGAACTTGTCTGCTACCTCGTCGTAGCTCATCGGATTCGCCGGACTGCCTTTTCCAAAATCCGCGCGTCCAGAAATGACCTCACCATCCTTCATGTGAATGTCGATGATTGTTGTCATCTTGTCATAGCCGGCTGCCTCTGCCTCGGGGTGAACACCGAAGTTGATACGACTAATCATGCTTTTAACATCCGAACTGTTGACGACTTCGTCGGTAAATTCGGGCAGTGCGCCTCGGCGCTCCAGTAACAATATCGCCATGCAGAATTCCATGGAGAACTTTGCCTGTAGCTCGTCCGTCGGGCGATGATGAATGAGCGCATTGGGCATGTTGTGATTCGTGCCCACATCCACTTTCTCGACGTCACCCGGCTGGATGTCATGCTCAAGGACAAGCTCAAGCATTTTCGTCATTCCAGGATGCGTCAGCGAGCCCGACGGGTGGGGCTTGATAGAGACTCCCGGATCCATAAATGTCCATGGGTTACCCAACTTGCCGTGCAAGGCATCGAGTTCGTAGCCGCCCCCGTGAGCCTGGAAAAAGCCTCGCGGTGACTCGAGTATCTTGTCTGTAGCGGTCCACCCCGCTTGGGCCAGATCGGCGGCGATCACTCCAGCTTCCGCGGCGCGTCCCGCGTGAAACGGCTTAGTCATCGTGCCGAAGTTCTCTCGGAGTCCAGCCGCTTGACTGCCTGCAATCGCCAGAGCGCGCGTCGTCGTGTCCGAGTCAAGGCCATAGAGCTTTGCAACCGCCGAGGTAGAGGCAAACACACCGCAGGTGGCGGTTGAGTGGAAGCCGTGCTGATAGTGTCTGGGAGACATGGCCTCGGATATCTTCGTCTCGACCTCCAGCCCGAGGTTATAGGCCGATATCAGCTCTTGCCCTGACTGGTCGTGCTTTTCTGAGACTGCGAGCGCGGCAGGTAGGCAGGGGGCGGTCGGGTGGGTCAGCAGGCCGTAGACCCGGTCTTTCTGCACGGCTAACTGGGTGTCATCGTAATCGTCAGCATGCACGCCAACGCCATTGGCAAAAGCGGCAAAACGTTCTTGCACCCTTAGTCCCGTTCCGATGACGGTTGTCTGTCCGCTCAGTCCCTGCTGCTCCAGGTACTTTTTCAAAATTACTCCGGTTTCGGCGACCGAGCCCGATAGCGCGAGCCCCAGCCCATCCAGCATGGATTTCTTACCGAGTTCGATCACCTCGCTGGGGATCCCCTCGTAACCGGTCTCAAGGACGAACGCGGTGACCTCCCGAGTGAGACCCTCCCCGTAACTTGAAGTGATGTCAGGGGTAAAGGCTTCGATCTCGCCAGGTTTTGTCATTCTAAAATCTCCTTTGGAATTAAATATTTGGCCGGATTCTGGCCGTTATTCTAGTGTTATCTTGTAGCAGTCTAGGCGGTTCCGTTCCCATGGGAAAGGAGCTTCCTTAGCCTGCAAATGTTACTGGACGGTTTCGTGGAATCTGCTCTGACTCTGGATTATTAAGTCTCGCTTGGACTGGATTTTCACGCGGGGCGCAGGCACAACTACGATTCTCGCTCCAGACCTGCGTTCGAATGACACTGTTCTGCGCCGTCACTCGGGGTCCCGATGAAATATGCGGGCTAACGCTACGCGAATCTGTGCGCCCGTCAGGCTGATCATTGCCAGTGCGAAGAACGCCAGCGCGATCGGCCGCGTGAAAAATCCGGTCCACTGTTGATCAAAGATAATCATCGATTGGGCGAGTGAAGTCTCCACCAGTCCACCTAGCACGATTCCCATGATGATGGGCGCTGGGCCAAAGCCGTTTCTCTTTAGTACGAACCCCACCAGTCCGGAAATAATCATGATCCATACGTCGACGATAGACTGGTTCAAGCCATACGCGCCGACAAAGCATAAAGCGAAAACCGTCGGCCAGAGGAAAGTTCGTGGAACTAGACTAATCCGTGCAAATACCTTTGCACCTAGAAGCCCAATGAATAGGAAAAGAATGTTGGCGATCAACATGGCGAAGAAGATGCCGTACAGAAGGCCCGGCTGTTCTTCGAAGAGATATGGCCCGGGACGCAGACCCTGAACCTGTAGACCCCCGAGAATCACCGCGGCCGTCGCGCTACCCGGGATCCCCAGTGCCAGGGTGGGCACCATCGCGCCGCCCGTGGCCGCGTTGTTGGCGGCCTCGGGGCCCGCCACGCCTTCGATCGTACCCTCGCCGAATTTCTCGGGTGTCTCTGACCAGCGCTTGGCCTCGTTGTAACCAATCATGGCCGCCATGGTGCTCCCTTCGGCGGGCAGCACGCCGACAAAAATACCGATGCCGCTGGAGCGAAGGATGGTTCCCTTGATCCGACGGAAGTCATCTAGCGTAGGGAGTTTCAAAGCCGACAACGCGACCGCGATTCGTTCGCGGCCGAGTTCCTGTGCCTGACTCAGTAGCTCGGTAACGGCGAACAGCCCAATCAGCACTGGAATGAACTGGATGCCTTCGTAGAGCTCTGGGACGCCAAACGTGAAACGCTCGACCCCGGTGGTCAGGTCGATGCCTACCGTGGCGATGAGCAGACCGAGGCAGCCCCCGATCAAGTTCTTGAGCGGTGCTTCGCCGCTGATAGACGCTAACATGGACAAAGCGAACACACCCAGGGCGAAATATTCTGGCGGTCCGAAACTGTAAGCGACACGGGCCAACAGGGGCGCAGCAAGCAGCAGCACCAGCACGCTCAAGATACCACCGCTGACCGAAGAAACTGCCGCGATACCTAGGGCGCGACCGGCTTCTCCCTTCACCGCCATGGGGTATCCGTCGAATGCGGTTGCCACGGCGGGCGGTGCGCCTGGTGCGTTGATCAGGATTGCCGTGATGGATCCTCCGAAAGTGCCCGCGCAATACAGTGCGGATAAAAGCGCGATCGCCGGTATTGGCTCAAGGTATAACGAGAAGGGAAGTAACAATGCGACACCCATGGATGATGACAGCCCGGGTAAAGCACCGATGATGACGCCCACCAGCGTGCCCCCAACAATCAAACCGATCACCAGCGGATCGGTGAGCACCGGTAACGCGTATTCGAGGGCTAGATTCATCAGGTTTGCAGGAGCATTTCGAAGATCCGGCCCGCGGGGAAACGAACATCGAGCCCCAAGGTGAAGACCAGATAGATGAAAGTCGGTAGGCAGAACGCTAACGCTCCGATGAACCCATAACGGCGCTCGCCCCAGGCGACAGGTAGCGCTACGGCGATGATACCGAGCGTCATCAGTGTCCCGAAGAATCCCGTCAAGAAGCCCGCAGAGGCAATGATTGCGACCGTCGTCCAGAAGACTGCGGGCAGCACACTTGGGACCTTGGGTGTTTTACGTAATCCCGTTACGACTAAGACGGCGCTGAGTACAGCCACAAAGGAGATTATCAGTCTCGGGAAGAAAGTGGGTGGCACACTTTGAGACAACATGGCTGGCACTTCGCTGAAACTGGTCGTGAGCCAGTAAATAACAGCGCAGAGGCCGAGTAGAACCAGGCCCGTGATGGTGTCGTGGTGCTTCATAGTCCGAAAAGGAGGGACCGCCTAGTCTTATTTTACTCTGCTTGAATGATTCCCAGCGCGATCATGGCTGCGCGTGCGTCATTGTAGAGACGGCGGACCTGATTGTCCCAAACTTCTCGGCCTGCGACGCTTCCAGCGTCCAGTCCGGCGCCTTCGAGATAAGTTTGAAAGGCGGGCTGCTGCATGCCCTCTAAGAAACCCTGCTCGAGGGTTGCGATGTGAGCTTCGGGGGTTCCCTTCAGCACTAGGTAACCACGCACAGTTGAAAACACGACGTCATAGCCGAGCTCTACCGTAGTCGGCACGTCTTTGAGTATCTCGAGCCTCTCTTCTGCCATGACGGCCAGAGCACGGAAGTCGCCGCGTTCGATCTGGGCCAGGGCTTCGGTTAGATTGAGCCCTGCTGCATCGATGCTGCCGCCCATGAGATTGGTGACGATCTCACCGCCACCCGAGAAGGGTACGACGCTTAACTGAGTTTCCGCGAGCTGGGCAAGGATTGCGCCTGCGATGTGATCAACCCCACCAATTTGCGTTGTGCCCCACTTAATTGACTGTTGGCGGCCAAGCTCGAT
The DNA here is from genome assembly GCA_964384125.1 of uncultured Gammaproteobacteria bacterium. Lineage (GTDB taxonomy): Bacteria > Pseudomonadota > Gammaproteobacteria > Steroidobacterales > Rariloculaceae > UBA6522. The sequence continues at coordinate 89,724 of CAYLKA010000001.1, forward strand.
TAGCTCGGGTAGTGTCTGTATATCGCTATCGCCTCGTACCATGACGACGATTGGATCGTCCGCTGCTCGCGCGACGCCGACCAAGTCGTCGATGGATAGGGGGCCCTGGCCTCGAGCTATGGCGAAGAGATGTGTCGGGGTGATCGCCAGCACGTTATGCCCGTCGCGTGGTCGGTTATTGACGTAGGTCATCGCCACGATGCCACCACCCCCGGTCCTGGGCAGCACGCTCATGTTAGCGTCTAGCGCTTCTCGAGCGCCCCGCACGACAGCGCGCGCTGTCGCGTCCGTCCCGCCCCCTGGTGATGCATGGGTAACCACGTCAATGGGGCGGGTCGGAAATTCTTCCTGCGCCAGGCAGGCTGCGCCGATAAGCCAGAAAAGGGTGGCCATCACGAACGAACCGGAGGCGCTTCCGGGCGCGCCGAGTCTTCTCATTCTCATGTGGGCAACTCTAGCATGGCGCCGCTAGGCCGCATATTTTCGGGTTAAGGCCGTGGAGTACCGGATAGCGAATCCGGGCGACGCTGGGGCGGTGGGTTAAAATAGAGGCTGATAACTTAGGGGATCGTTATGCGGAGAGTTGTCACCTTTATATTGCTCACGTGGCCGATGTGGAGCCATTCCCAGGACCGCTACCCGATCGACTGGGAAGCGGTTGGTGAGGAGGCGCTGATCCATTTCACGGCGTTGCTGCGCACGGATACCACCAACCCACCCGGAAACGAGACGGCGGTTGCTACGTATCTACGTGATGCCCTCGCGGGAGATGGTATCGAAGGCCGGCTGTATGCGCTCGAGCCGGGACGCGACAATCTCGTTGCGCGCGTCCGTGGCAACGGTTCAAAGGCACCTATCCTTGTCATGGGTCACACGGATGTCGTCGGGGTCCAACGCGAGAATTGGTCCGTCGAGCCCTTCGATGCGGTGCAGCGGGATGGCTACATCTACGGTCGCGGCACCCTCGATGACAAGGACAGCGTGACGGCCGGACTCATGCTTTTGCTCATGCTCGAGCGCGAGAACATCGAGTTAGACCGTGACGTGATCTTTCTAGCCGAGGCCGGCGAGGAGGGAACCCCCGAGGTTGGCGTCGACTTCATGGTCAATGAGCACTGGGATGAGATCGCGGCGGAATATTGCCTCGCTGAAGGCGGTGGCGCCGTAGCGAGTGAAGGTACAGTGCGCTATGTCTCCATCGCGACAACAGAAAAGTTTCCGATGCGCGTTCGGCTTTTGGCAGGCGGTACGGCCGGTCACGGGTCGGTGCCTCGAGTCGACAACGCCATATCGGCGCTGGCGCGGGCGGTTTCGAGACTATCGGACTGGCAGCCTCCCATGCGCCTTAACGATACGACTCGTGCCTATTTCGAGCGCCTCGCTACGATCAGCTCCGATGAGGATGCCCGGCGTTATCGGGCGCTTTTAGATCCGGCGCAGCAGGCGCGCATCCAGCAGTATCTCTCGGTCAACGAGCCCCACAACTACTCGCTTCTGCGCACTGGTATCAGTCCCACGATCCTGAGTGGCGGCTTCCGGAGAAATGTCATTCCTTCAGAGGCGGAGGCGATGCTGGACATCAGGGCATTGCCCGATGAGAGTCCGGAGGACTTCTATGCCGACATGGTGGCTGTGATCAACGATCCGAACGTCGAGGTAATTCCCCAGCCCATCTACCGACCGCCGGGAACCCCGTCGCCCATAGATAACGAGATGTTCGACGTCATCCAGGCGGTGAACATGCGGTTGTTCCCCGAGGCGGTGACTCTGCCCACCATGCTGACCGGGGCAACGGACATGGCCCAGGTGAGAGCGGCTGGTGTGCCCTGCTACGGGTTTGGACCGGTTCGGTATGAGGAAGACCTCGGTTCAAGCGGTGGCGCCCATGGGGACGACGAGCGGATCCCGGAAGAGTCGCTACTCGGTCTGATTCAGTTTCTCTGGTACACGATACTCGGCATCGCGACCTCGTCGTAACTAATTGAAGCGGTATTCCAGTTTTTCGGAGAATGAACGGGAATATCCACTGTATTGTCAGTTCCCGGTGTAGCTGATTTTCCAGATGCGTCCGCCCACGTCGTCGGTGACGTAGAGGGAACCATCCGGACCGAGTGCGAGGCCCGTCGGCCGGTGCTGCGCGTCGCTCGGGCTCGTGACGGGATTGGTGCCGGCGAAGCCGTCCGCGAACACCTCCCACTCTCCCTCCGCGGGGCTGTTCCTCCTCGGAACGAAGACGACGTTGTAGCCGCCCTGCTCGGCAGGTGCCCGGTTCCATGATCCGTGGAAAGCAATGAAGGCCCCTTCATGGTATCGATCGGGGAACTGCTCGCCCGAATAAAAAATAAGATCGTTGGGGGCGTAGTGGGCCGGGAAGCCCACCAAAGGGCGTTTGTAGCGTCCTACCTCCGCTATCGTTTCACCATCGCCGCCGAACTCGGGCGATACCATCCGCTGGTTGGTTAATGGGTCCCAATAGGTGTACGGCCAGCCAAAGTCATCTCCCCGATTGACGGAATGGAACTCCTCGGCGGGAAGCTCGATCCGATCCCGTTCCGTGTAGAATTCTGGCCACAGTTCGTCCAGTTGGTCGCGCCCGTGCATCACCATATAGAGCTGGCTGTCCTGTGGGTTGTATTCGAGTGCGACGATCTGTCGGGATCCTGTCGAAAACCGCACGCCATCATTTAGCTGGTCCTGGTCCCGGTACTCACCGATGAAACGCCAGATGCCGCCGGATCGCTCGAGCTGCGGGCACGGCAGCATGCCGGGTGATCCTGCCGTCCTCGTCTGTTCCTGGCACGCGTTAGAGGGCGTGCCCGAGTTCACGTAGAGGTAGCCCTCGGCATCGAAGGTGATGGGTTTGGCGGTGTGCGCAGTCTGCTCGGGAAACCCGCCGACGACGAGCTCGGGCTGGGCTTTTGGAGCCAGGCCGTCATCCAACTTTATAGCGTAAATGGCTGAGGACGTGGAGAAGTAAAGTGATCCTTCGTGAATGACGAGACCGGTGTCAACATCGGTCGGCCCGAAGGCCAGTCTGACATCCACGACGCCGTCACCATCGTTATCCCTGAGGGCCAGTAATCCGCCAGGGTCGCCCGTGTTTCTCAACGCAACGTAGACATCACCGTTTTCGCGAACCGCGATGTGCCGTGCGCGCCCAACGTTATCGGCGAACACCGTCGCTGAGAATCCCTCTGGGAGTGACAACCCGGCCGTTGATTCGTTCGTCTCAAACCCCTCGTCGGCACAGCCCTGCAATAGGATGAGCGAAATAGCCAGGCTTGAGATCGAAATCGAGCGCACCGTAAACCTCATCTTTGTCCTCCTCGAGGATCGACTTATCTCTCGCACCGAACTGTACTGGTTTTTTCAGACATTGAAGCGAAAGTGGATCACGTCACCCTCAGCCACGATATATTCTCTGCCTTCCAATCGCGCTTCGCCTGCTGCCTTCGCACCTTGTTCTCCCTGTCGGTTGATAAACGTATCAAAGGAAATAACTTCTGCCCGAATGAATCCTCTCTGAAAATCCGTATGGATCTCGCCGGCGGCATCATATGCACTGGAACCTTTTCGAATGGTCCATGCTCGGGCCTCCTGTGGACCTGCGGTGTAGAAGGTCTGTAGTTCGAGCAGGTTGTACGCTGCTCTTATCATTCTGTTCAATCCTGGCTCTTTCAAACCAGTTTCTTCCAGGAATGCGCCTTGTTCGTCGATCGGCAGTTGCACGAGATCGGCTTCAAATGCTGCACTGATAGTAACCACCGGAACGTCCTCGCGTTTGGCAAAGTCGAGGACTAGGTTGAGGTGTGGGTTGTTCTGCGGTGTTGTCTCATCTAGATTGGCTACGTACATCAGCGGTTTTGCTGTGATGAACTGGAGGCTTTGAAGAAGTGTTCTTTCGTGAGCTTGCAGTTCAATGTCCCTGACAGGGCGTCCCGCCTCAAGTTCTGTGATCACTTGCTGGAGTAGATTCCTCCAAGCGAGGGCACCTTTCTCGTTGGTCTTAGCCTGTTTTACGGCTTTTTCGAAGCTTCGTTGAGCCGTTTCCAGATCCGCCAACAGAAGTTCCGTGTTGACAGTCTCAATATCACCGATGGGATCGAGATTGCCTGAGACGTGAGAGACGTCGTCGCTCGCAAAGCAGCGCACGACATGAGCGACCGCGTCGGTCTCTCGAATATGCGCGAGGAATTGATTGCCTAGGCCCTCACCTTTAGATGCGCCACGCACCAGTCCAGCGATGTCGACGAATTCCACAACCGTGTGCACGGTACGTTGTGGTTGCACGATCTGTGAAATGGCCTCTAGGCGTGCGTCGGGGACGCTAACGATCCCCACGTTAGGTTCAATGGTGCAGAAGGGGTAATTCTCTGCCGGGATCCCAGCGGTGGTGAGCGAGTTAAATAGCGTCGACTTGCCCACGTTTGGCAGCCCGACGATGCTGCACTTGATCCCCATAGTCTGCCAGCCTACTCGGATCGGTCAGCGTCGATCTTCTTATAAGGGCGTGGTTCGACATCCCGGCTGTGAAGCTGGGTCTTCGCCTTTTCTACGCCTTCATCTAGAAATACCGGTAACGCCTCCACGCCCGCAACGACTGCGTTCAGAATAGCTTCCTGATCCTCGGCTGATGGCCTCTGCAGCACGTAGTTCGTGACTTGATCTCTGCGACCTGGTCCCGGGTGTCCGATCCCGAGGCGCAGCCGCCAAAATTTCTTGCCTACGCATTCGACGACGTTGCGCATCCCGTTATGGCCGCCATGACCCCCGTCGAACTTAAGTTGTGCGCGTCCGGGCGAGAGATCCAGTTCGTCGTACGCCAAGAGTACGTGTTCCAACGGGACCTTGTAATACGCTGTGACCGCGGCGACCGACCGGCCGCTGTCGTTCATATAGGTCATGGGTTTGAGCAAGCGGATTCGGTGACCGTCGACGTGGATCTCTGCAATCTCTCCGTGAAACCGATTTTCCGATCGAAACTTGCCGCTGTGGTTCCGCGCGAGTAGATCCACCAACCAGAAGCCTGCATTGTGGCGCGTGGTTAGATGCTCGGGCCCCGGATTACCGAGGCCTACGATGAGTTGGAGCGGGGTTCCCATGGCGTTCCATCCTAAACGAAAGAGGCCGCCTGAAGGCGGCCTCGGGGAAAGGGTTTTCCCTGTGTCTTAGTCTTTGGATTCCTCGGTCGCTTCGCCTTCGGAGGTGTCTGTTTCGCCTTCGCCTTCCGCCGGCGCCTCGCCTTCGCCTTCCGCCGCCAATGCCTCGAGCTCTTCTTCTTCGAGCTCCGGCACCTCATCTTCCTCTTCCTGTCGCGGAGGATTGATTGTGACGATGGTGGGGTCCTGATCGTGGGTCAGCGCGAGTATCTCGACGCCCTCCGGCGTCCCCAGATCCGACAGGTTCATTCGTTGGTTGAGTTCTAACTCCGAGATATCAAGTTCTAGAAACTCGGGGAGATCTCGGGGGAGACAGCTGATTTCCACGTCTGCGACGATAATCGCCACCTCGCCGCCTTGCTCTTTAACACCGATTGCGTCGTCCTGTCCCGTGTAATGAATGGGGACGAGTAGCGTGATTTTCTCGTCCTCCACAATACGTTGGAAGTCCAGGTGCAATACTCGGCGTTTCGCTGGGTGGCGTTGTACGTCTTTGACTACCACCGCTTGAGTTTCTTTACCTAGAATGAGTGTGAGAATGCTCGTTTGGAAAGCCTCCCGCTCCATCTGATGCAGTAGCTTGGTTTGGTCAAGCATAATGGGCGCGGGATTTTGGCCACCGCCGTAGAGTACGGCAGGCACCTTGCCCTGGCGGCGCAGCCGTCTGCTGTGCCCCTTACCCAGGTCGGTTCTGCTCTCTATGTTCAGCTCGAAACCAGCGCTCATCAGCTTCCCTCCTACGGGGGCGCGGGATAATAACAGGGGCGCCTAGTCTACGTACAGTGAGCTCAAAGATTCCGCATCGCTGATTCTCCGGACGCTTTCGGCCAGGAGCTCGGCCACGCTGAGTTGGCGTATTTTGCCGCATGCTGAGGCGGCTTCGCTGAGAGGAATAGTGTCCGTGACTACCAGTTCGTCTAAGACAGAGCCCTCGATTCGCTCGACCGCCGGCCCGGATAATACGGGGTGGGTGATGTAAGCGACGACCCGGGTGGCACCGCGTTCCTTTAGCGTTTTTCCCGCCGCACAAAGTGTGCCTGCCGTATCGACCAGGTCGTCGATTAACACGCAGACTTTGCCCTCGACTTGACCGATGACGTTCATGACTTGGGCCATATTCGCCTGCGGGCGGCGTTTGTCGATGATGGCTAAATCGGCGTCATCCAGTCGTTTCGCCAAAGCTCGCGCTCGGACTACGCCGCCAACATCGGGAGATACTACGACAATGTCAGCGTATTTCTGCTTCCACGCATCACCAAGCAGGACCGGTGAGGCGTAGACATTATCCACCGGGATATCGAAAAACCCCTGGATCTGGTCCGCGTGCAGATCCACCGTCAGCACCCGATCGATCCCGGCCTTGCCGATCAGCTGCGCTACTAGTTTAGACGTGATCGGTACCCGGCTCGCGCGCGGACGGCGGTCCTGGCGGGCATAGCCAAAATAGGGGATCAGTGCGGTGATCCGGGCAGCAGACGCTCGTTTGCAGGCGTCTGTCATGACCAGCAGTTCCATCAGGTTCTCGCTCACCGGTGGACAGGTTGACTGCACGAGCAAGATTTCCTTGCCGCGAACGTTCTCCATGATTTCCACGTTTGCTTCGCCATCGCTGAACCGCCCGACACTGATTTTCCCAAGCGGTATGTGCAAGTGGTGTGCGATATCCTGGGCAAGCTTAGGGTGGGCGTTGCCAGAGAAGATAGTGACGGTTCCCGAATCCAAGCTGCTCTCCTAGTTGAACGACCCTATTTCGGTTGTGAGGTGGCTGGGGTGGCAGGATTCGAACCTGCGGTACACGGGATCAAAACCCGCTGCCTTACCACTTGGCTACACCCCAACAACAAGTGGGTATTGTGAGGTGGTGGAGACGGTGAGTTCAAGACGACGGCCGCCAACGATCGATCGTTACCCGCAGCTCGAGGCTGGTGTGCGTGAGACCGATGTGTCGAGGGAGCAGGAGTCCTTCTGATAACTGATAGCTCTCATAAGTCAATTGCCAGAGTCGTTGCTCTAGTGTTTGCAACGCGGGACCGGGCCCAAACTCCTCATCGGAAGAGTACATAGGGTCGGAGAATCCGAGGAGCCAAGCATTCAGGCTCCTTACGGGTAACCACCAGCCCAGTAGCGCCGAAAGCTCAGGCTCGGGGTCGGAGAGTTCCCACGTTCTCCCCCGGGCGCGAACTGTAAGTCTTTCAGGTGGGCCAGCCACCTGGAGTATTCCTGCGCCGAGGGGGCCTCTTATGGACAGTTCTATTGAACCCGCGGATTGATGCCACTGAAATCGGCCCTGAAAGGCGCTTTCCCCGGTATTAATTGCGATCCGCCCGTTCATCTCCCAGGCATCGATGGCTTCGAGGCGGGCCTGTCGCTCTGGGTAGCTTAGACCATCCTCGCCAACCTGTAAGTGTGCGCAACCACCGAGCCAGGTGGAGAGCAGCGCCGGTACGAGCGCCAGCCTAGTCCCGCACATCATGGCGCGAGTCGCTGGTCCAGCTCCTGTAGATGTGGGCTGTTCGGGTGCTCCCCCAACGATTCTCGGAGGAGTTCGTGGGCCTGATCGACATTTCCCAGTGCCCACTGAACATCCACAATGTGCGCGGCTACTTCCGGATCAGGGAACATCTCAAACGCGCGTTCCAGGTGCGCGAGGGCTTCCTCGTAATGCCCAAGTTTGAATAACACCCAGCCCATGCTGTCGATAATGGCAGGATTGTTCGGCTCCGTTGCTAACGCTTTCTCAAGATAACCTCGCGCTTCTTCATGTCTGTCCATCTCATCAGTAAGCAGATAGCCGAGGGCGTTCAACAGCCCAGCATCATCTGGATGATCATTCACCAGGGACTCGAGCGTGATTGCAGCCCTACGGAATCGGCCCTGTTCCTGGTAAATCAGTGCCTGGGCATATCGCAGGGAGGTGTCGTCGGGGTAAGTGTTCAGTGCTCGACTGAGGATCCGTTCGGCTGTTCTGTACTCCGCTGCACTGATGGCATCCTGAGCCTGGATTACGTAGAGCTGAATTTGGGCGGCACGCAGCCCTCCATCATTGGGATCTTTTTCCAGTCCAGCCGACAGAAGCTGCATCGCCTCGTCTTTGCGATCGAGCTGCACGAGAATCTCGCCTTGTCCGACCAGCATCTCGCTGTTGTAGCGGGGATTTGCGATTCCGAACTCCCGCAGGTGCTGGAGTGCGCCCTCCTGATCATCGAGATTTGCGTACAAGAGGCGCGCGGCTCTTAGCTGTGCCTCGACGGCGTTGTTGCCTTCCGTTACGCGGGAATAGGAACGCATCGCTTGGAGCTGCTGCTCCTCCGTCTCCGCAATTCTACCGAGATAGTAAAAAGCCTCGTTCCGGTATCGCGCGTCGGCTCGAAGATCGTTGAAATGACCCTTTGCTTCTTCGAGCTGGTTTTCGGTGAGCGTTAGAAACGCTAGCGCTCGAACTGCTTCCGGTAACCCTGGATTCTCTGCCAGGACCTCATCCAGGAGCGTCTTGGCTTCCGAACCCTGTCCCGCTGAGAGCAGAAGCTCGGCGTATTCGAGCCGAACCTCCAGTGTGTCCTCCTGCTCGGCCAAGCGTGCCGCCAATGCGAGGCCCTCCTCCGTGCGTCCTGATATAACAAGATTCCGGGCATAGAGTAGTTGCGCTTCTTCCCACTCCGGGCTGAGCATTGCTGCCCGCTCCGCGCTTGTTAGTGCCGAGGTGAGGTTGTTGTCGCGCATAAAGAGTCGCGCCAGGCCGTAGTGACCTTCTGCGATGTCCGGGTGGGAACCTACAAGCGCGGCTAAGATGTCGGTGGCGCCGCGTTCATCTGTCTCGTTCGCCAGAACCTCGACGCTGCGCGCGAGGGCCGCGTTGGTGTTGCTGGCCCCATCGACAAATGCCTCGAACTCTTTGAGCGCGCCTTCCCGGTCGGCTGAACGTAGCTTGAAGACCCCGATATACAACCGCACGCGCGTGTTGTCCGGGCGCAGCTCTAGCCAGCGTTCTGTCGCTTGGGCACCGATCTCATCCAAGCCCAGCTGTTGAGCCAGCTCCGTGGTGAGCTCGGCCAGTCCTGGGTCCTCGGCGATTAGTGAGGCCGCCAGATAGTGCTCGACCGCTGTCGAGAACTCCTGCCGCTCTCGGGCGATCTCGGCCAATAAAAGGTGTGAGTCGAAATCGACGCGACGGCTCGATTCCGGCATTGTTACCACGCACGCGCCGAGGAAGGCCGCACTCAGCATCAGTAGATGTTTCATCGGGCTCGACATGGGTTTGACGTCAAACTATACCTGATTGCCAGCACCCAGAGCGCCCAGCTTGTGCTAAAGCTGTGGTTCTCCGACAATTTGACAGCCACTCGGCGTGAGCTGTTCCGCATACACACTATTGACGGGAGGCCTCCATGGAGAATCTGTTAGGCGCTCTTGGCACCCAGTTGGACCCAGCAATCATCGGGTCTTTGGTGCTGAGCTGGAGCGGTCGCGTCTTGGCGGCCCTGGTCATCTTTCTAATCGGTCGTTGGGTGGCTAGGGCGCTCACGGGGTGGTTCGGCCGGGCGGTCGCTGGCGCGGAGATGGACGAAACACTTTCCCGCTTTCTATCCAGCTTGATCTACATAGTTCTTATGGTTTTCGTGGTCCTGACTGCACTCAGTGCGTTGGGCGTGAACACGATGAATTTCCTGGCGATCCTCGGTGCTGCCGGGCTTGCGGTCGGTCTCGCGCTCAAGGACTCGCTAGCGAATTTCGCCGCGGGCGTGATGCTCGTGCTCTTCAGACCCTTCAAGTTAGGGGATTACATCGAGGCTGCAGGGACCTCCGGCTCTGTGCAGAGTATTGGGATCTTCAACACTGTATTGAAGAGTCCAGACAATCGCGTGATTACCGTACCCAACTCATTAATTCACGCCGATACGATCACGAACTATTCTACTGAGGATACACGGCGTATCGACCTCGTCATCGGTATTGATTATGACGATGACATCGCCAGGGCCAGGGCGCTCATTCAGGGCGTTCTGAGTCAGGATGATCGGATCCTCGAAGACCCAACGCCCGCCATGCTGCTAACCGAGCTTGGTGAGAGCAGCGTCGATATAGCCGTGCGACCGTGGGTTAAGAGCGCTGACTACTGGGCCGTGAGAAGCGATCTACTAGAAAGAATCAAACGTGCGCTCGAACAAGCGGGTCTATCCATCCCCTATCCTCAGAGGGATTTGCATGTTGTGAGTGGCGACTTAGAAGGGCTCTCGTGAAGGAATCAATCAAAGAGAAGTTGGCGATCCTAGTGGAGAGGTTTGAGGAGGTGGGTCACTTGCTTAGCGATGCCGATGTCATCGCGGACCAGAATCGATTCCGCGACCTTTCCAAGGAGTACGCGCGTCTGGCTCCTTTGACCAAAGATTTCACTGCATATCTCAAGCTTCTAGAGGATATCGACGCGGCGGAGGAATTGCGTTCCAGCGATGACCCGGAGGCGAAAACGCTGGGTGAAGAGGAGCTTGAACCGCTCTTGCGACAGCGTGAAGCTCAGGAGGAGAAGCTAACGCTGCATTTGGTGCCCGTCGATCCGGATGACAATGCGAACCTCTATCTCGAGATCCGTGCTGGCACGGGAGGGGATGAGGCTGCGCTCTTCGCCGGCGATCTGTTTCGTATGTACGGGCGCTACGCGGAGCACAACAAATGGCAGGTCGAGGTGCTGAGCGTTAGTGAAGGTGAGCATGGGGGCTATAAAGAGGTTATCAGTCGCATCGTAGGCAAGGGGGCCTATGCGAAGCTAAAGTTCGAGTCGGGCGCCCATCGCGTACAACGGGTGCCCGAGACGGAGTCTCAGGGCCGGATTCACACGTCTGCGTGCACTGTGGCAGTGTTGCCGGAGCCGGAGGACGTGGGAGATATCGAAATCGATCCAAACGACCTGCGTGTCGACACCTATCGCGCGTCCGGAGCGGGCGGGCAACACGTGAATAAGACGGACTCGGCGGTTCGTCTAACGCATAGGCCCTCGGGCATTGTCGTTGAGTGTCAGGACGAGCGCTCACAGCACAAGAACCGCGCGCGCGCACTGTCCTTGCTGCGTGCGCGGCTGCAAGATGCTGAGGTAGCTCGGCAGCAAACTGAGACGGCGGAGCGTCGACGCAATCTTGTTGGGTCTGGGGATCGGTCTGAGCGCATCCGCACATACAATTTCCCCGAGCGCCGAGTTGCGGATCACCGCATCAATCTCACCCTCTATAAACTCGCGGAGATACTGGAAGGTGGGCTGGATCAACTCGTCGACCCGCTGACTCGAGAGCATCAAGCCGAGCGCCTGGCCGAGGTCTCTTCCTGAGGGTTCCCTATGGTTTCCACTCATGATCAAAGCGATGCGACCCCCATCGGTCAACTTCTTGATTGGGGTGCTCGGCTGCTTGCCTCCAGCAGTGCGAGCCCACGACTGGATGCGGAAGTGCTGATGGCCGATCTCGTGTGCTGGCCGCGCAGCACCGTGATGGCGTTTCCGGGGCGCACGCTCCCTCAAGGGATGACAGATGAATTTCGAGGGTTGATCAGGCGCCGGGAGGAGGGCACCCCGTTGGCTTATCTTACCGGCCGGAGGGAGTTTTATTCGCTCGACCTGCGAGTATCGGCGGAAACTTTGGTTCCCCGTCCCGAGACCGAATTGCTTGTCGACCAACTCCTAGAGCGTGTAAGGCCAATCGAGGCGGTTAGCATCCTGGATCTAGGTACCGGTAGTGGCGCCATCGCGCTGGCCATCAAGCGGCAGCGACCTGATGCACGTGTCGTTGCCGTTGACTGGAGCGCCGCGGCTCTGAGCGTGGCTATCGATAACGGGAATCGACTGAAAATACAGGTGGAATGGCTCCTTTCGGATTGGTTCGAGGCGCTGGAGGGGCGGCTTTTCGATTTCATCGTCGCCAATCCGCCCTACGTTGAGCGGGGAGATCCGAGGCTGGTCAGTGGAGATCTCCGCCACGAGCCTCGCATGGCGCTGGATGGGGGCGTGGATGGGCTGGATTCGATCCGAGAGATTATTGCCGGCGCGCCTCGGGTGCTCGCGCCGGGAGGTACGTTGCTGCTCGAACACGGCTACGATCAGGCGCCCGCTGTCGCACGGTTGTTTCGTGCTCTTGGGTTTCGCCGGATCGAGACCTACAAAGACTTAGCTGGCCAAGATCGCACCACGGTCGGGACCGGCCCATGACAGCGACGCGTTATGCGCGACACGAGACGCTGCCGGAGATCGGCGCGGAGGGACAGGTTCGAATCGGCGAGGGTCGCGTACTCATCGTAGGATTAGGTGGTCTGGGGTGTCCGGCTGCGCAATATCTCGCAGGGAGCGGGGTCGGATCCCTGGTCCTCAACGATTTCGATCGCGTGGACGAGAGCAACCTGCCGCGGCAAGTGCTTTATTCGCCTGGTGACGTAGGTGAGCTGAAAGTCGAGGTTGCGCAGGAACGGCTGGAACGCGTAAATCCCGATATCCGGATTGCCTGTTTGCCCGAGCGTCTGGACCCGGAGGCGCTGCGTACTCATGTCGAACTCGCGTCCGTCGTGCTCGACGGCTCCGACAACTTCGCAACACGACTGGCTGTCAATCGTGCGACGGTACGGGCACGTGTTCCGCTCGTGACCGGAGCGGCGGTTAGGTTCGAGGGGCATTTATCGGTCTTTCTGAACGATGGGAACGGGCCGTGCTATCGATGTCTTTATAGTGATGAAGACGAGTGGCTTGGGAATTGCCAGGGTAACGGTGTTGCCGCTCCGGTCCCGGGGGTCATCGGTACGCTGATGGCGATGGAGGCGCTAAAGTTGCTTCTAGGCCTGGATTCAGCGCTCCACAATCGCTTGCATCTCTGGGACGCTAAGCGCGGTGAGTGGCGGGACGTAGCGTTGAAAATCGATCCCGGGTGTCTCGACTGCCAGGTGTCCGTATAGCGCTAGGCCGCGGCAGCCTAGTAGCCGAGGTTAGGAGACAGCCATCGTTCCGCGTCGGTGATCGTCCAGCCTTTTCGAGTCGCATAGTCTTCGACCTGATCATGGCCGATCTTGCCCACTGCAAAGTAACGCGATTCAGGATGGGAAAAGTACCAGCCGCTGACGGAGGCAGTGGGAAACATTGCAAACGTGTCCGTGAGACGGATGCCGGTGCTCGCTTCGACATCTAACAGCTTCCACAACGTGGCTTTCTCGGTGTGGTCCGGACAAGCAGGGTAGCCGGGCGCCGGTCGAATGCCCTGATATTTCTCGGCGATGAGCGCATCAGTGTTCAGCTTTTCGCCGGCTGCGTAACCCCACAGCTGCGTCCGCACCTGCTCGTGTAGCCGTTCCGCGAAGGCCTCGGCGAGTCGATCGGCCAGCGCTTTCAGCACAATGGCGCTGTAATCATCGTGCTGCGCTTCGAACCGGGCCACGTGCTCATCTAATCCTGTCCCGGTCGTCACCGCAAAGCCGCCGATAAAGTCGGCAAGCCCAATATCCCGAGGCGCAACAAAGTCAGCCAGGCAGTCGTTGTGGAGATCGGCCCGTTTCCCTCGTTGTTGACGAAGATGACACGAACGCGCTAAGACCCGTTCACGGCGCCCGTTCGTATAAACCTCGATATCGTCTCCGACCGAGTTGGCTGGAAAGAAACCCACGACCCCGGAGGCTCTCACCCACTTCTCTTTGATGAGCTGCTCGAGCAGTTTCCGGGCGTCAGCATAGAGAGCTCTGGTTGCTTCACCGACGGTCGCATCGTCGAGTATTGCCGGGAAGCGTCCGTGGAACTCCCACGCATTGAAGAACGGCATCCAATCGATGTAGTCGACGAGATCATCCAGCGGATAGTCGTCCAAGATGAGGGGACCTAGATCATTCGGGGTTGGTGGTGCGTACTCGGTCCAGTCCAGTGCCAGCCTGTTTGCACGCGCCTGAGACAAGGTGAGCTTCGGGGACTCGCTTCGTCGGCGTTGGTGACGAGTCCGACGATCCGAATGCTCTGTTTCGAGTTGTTTCGAGAAGGTCTCGTGTTTTTCACCTGTCAGGGTTTGCGCGATGCCAACCGATCGCGACGCATCCTTGACGTAAACAACTGTTCCATCATAAGCGGGGTCTATCTTGACGCTAGTGTGGGCGGGGGAAGTTGTTGCGCCACCGATCAGCAGAGGTAACGAAAAGCCCTGGCGCTGCATCTCGCTAGCAACATGTACCATCTCATCCAGTGAGGGAGTTATTAGTCCAGAGAGTCCTATCAGGTCGGCACCAACCTCCTTTGCCTTGCTTAGAATTTTTTCTGCCGACACCATCACACCCAGATCGATAACTTCGAAGTTGTTGCACTGGAGCACGACGCCGACGATGTTCTTACCAATGTCGTGGACGTCTCCTTTGACTGTTGCGATCACCATCCTGACTTTTGTGGATGACTCTGTCTTGTCTTCCTCGATGTAAGGCACCAGGTGCGCCACGGATCTCTTCATAACGCGAGCCGACTTGACGACCTGGGGAAGGAACATCTTGCCGGCGCCAAACAGGTCGCCGACTACGTTCATCCCATCCATCAAGGGGCCTTCAATGACGTCTAGAGGGCGTTCCGCGGAAAGCCGCGCCTCCTCCGTATCCTCGATCACGAAGGTGTCGATTCCCTGAACGAGTGCGTGTTCGAGCCGCTTGGCAATGGGCCAGCCACGCCATTCCTCGGCCTCTTTTTCGGTCACCGGCTTGTTTTTGCCACGGAACCGATCTGCCAGATCGACTAGTTTCTCCGTAGCGTCGCTGCGCCGGTTGAGAATTACGTCTTCGGTGGCGGTTCTAAGGTCCCCAGGTATATCCTGATAGACAGCGAGCTGCTCTGCGTTGACGATGCCCATATCCATGCCCGCGGCGATCGCGTGATAAAGGAAAGTAGAGTGCATCGCCTCGCGCACGAGGTTGTTGCCGCGGAACGAGAAAGAAACGTTGCTGACGCCCCCGCTCACCAACGCGTGCGGGAGTTCCGATTTTATCCGGCGAGTGGCCTCGATGAACGTCAGGCCGTACGCATTGTGTTCCTCGATTCCGGTTGCGACGGCGAAAATATTCGGATCGAAGATAATATCCTCGGGTGGGAATTCGATTTCGTTTACGAGCAGCTCGTATGAGCGTTTGCAAATCTCCACTTTTCGTTCGGCAGTATCGGCTTGGCCCTCCTCGTCAAAAGCCATCACGATCACGGCCGCTCCATAGCGAAGGATTTCCTGTGCCTGATGCAGGAAGAGCGTCTCGCCTTCCTTGAGGCTAATGGAATTCACGACGCCCTTACCTTGCACGCATCTTAGGCCAGCTTCGATCACTGACCATTTAGAGGAATCGATCATGACCGGCACGCGTGCGATGTCGGGCTCGGAAGCTACCAGCTTCAAGAATCTGTCCATCGCCGCCTCCGATTCCAGCATTCCCTCGTCCATGTTGACGTCGATGATCTGAGCACCATTTTCTACCTGATTGCGCGCGACGTTCAGCGCCTCGCCGTAATTATCTGCCTCGATGAGTTTCTTGAAGCGTGCGGAACCCGTGACGTTCGTTCGTTCGCCAACGTTCACAAAAAGGCTATCCGGACTTATCTTGAACGGCTCTAAGCCCGAGAGCCGGGTCACTCTCGGGAGTTGCGACTTAGCTCGTGGCGCGTAGCAGGAGACGGCTTCGGCAATCGCAGAAATGTGCTCAGGAGTCGTGCCGCAGCATCCTCCTGCGACGTTTAGCCAGCCCTTCGCCGCGAACTCGCCAATTACCTCGGCCATCTGTTGCGGTGTGTCCTCGTACTCCCCGAACTCATTGGGCAGCCCGGCGTTGGGATACACGCTAACGAAAAATTCTGAGAGCCCAGCGAGTTCCTCGATGTACGGTCTGAGCTCCGTAGCGCCCAGTGCACAGTTCAATCCGATTAGGAGAGGCTTCACATGGCGCACGGAGTTGTAGAAGGCCTCGAGCGTTTGGCCGGACAGCGTGCGACCTGATGCATCGGTGATGGTACCGGAGATGATCACCGGCACGTTCAGTCCCTCCTCATCGCCAAGGCGTGCGATTGCATATAGGGCGGCTTTGGCATTGAGAGTGTCAAAAATCGTTTCTACCAAGAGCAGGTCAACCCCGCCCTCGATGAGCGATTCGGCTGCCTCGCTGTACGTATCGACAAGCTGTTCGAAACTGATGTTTCTCGAGCCGGGATCGTTGACGTCAGGAGAAATCGAGCAGGTCCGATTCGTTGGGCCGAGCGCGCCCGCGACAAAATGTGGTGCGCCGCTGTCGGCCGTTGCGGTATCTGCAGCCTCCCGGGCCAGTCGTGCCGCGGCCCCGTTCAGCTCGCGAACGAGACCTTCCATTCCGTAATCTGCTTGGGAGGGGGCCGTTGAGTTGAACGTGTTCGTGGTGATGATGTCCGCGCCCGCCGCGAGGAACCGCCTGTGAATTTGCGAGATCTGTTGCGGTTGTGAAATCGAGAGCAGATCGTTGTTTCCCTTGAGATCCATTGGCCAATCCGAAAAACGTTCGCCCCTGAAGTCCGCTTCACTCAGCTGTAATTCCTGGATACTCGTGCCGAGGGCACCGTCGAGAATGACAATTCGCTCGCTCAAAAGATTCCGGAGTTGTTCGTCGCGGGAGTTCAAGCGAGGGCTCCCTTTGCTTGTTCGATCGGCCTGAGCCCGAGCGCGTGACAGATTGCGTAAGTCAGGTCGGCCCTGTTGAGAGTATAGAAATGAAACTCATCAACTCCATGACGCCGCAGTTCGTCTACCTGCTCGATGGCAACGCTCGCGGCGATCATCCGTTGAGTCTCCGGATCATTCTCAAGGCCCGAAAAACGCTCGTGGAGCCGCACCGGGACACTCGCGCCACAGTCTTTCGCGAACTTGAGTAGCCTATGGAAATTGGTGATCGGGAGTATTCCCGGAACGATGGGCACCTCCAACCCGGTTGTGCGGCAACGGTCCCTGAAACGCAGGTACGCTTCAGTCTCGAAGAAAAATTGAGTGATCGCGCGCGAAGCTCCTGCGTCCACCTTTCTTTTCAAGTTTTCCAAGTCCGCATCTGCGCTCGCCGCTTCCGGATGAACTTCTGGGTATGCGGCAACCGAGATATCGAACTCACCCACCTCGAGCAGCCCTTTCACCAGGTCGGACGCATAGTCGAACCCCCCCTCACAGGGGACATAGGTCTTTGTGCCCTTTGGGGGGTCCCCGCGGAGCGCGACCATGTCTCCGATGCCGTTTTTCCAATAGGTGTTAGCCACGGCCAGGACCTCTTCACGACGTGCGCCGACGCAGGTCAGATGAGGAGCGCATCGTAGTGTGGTTTCCGCTCGTATCCGCTCCACCACCTGGTGAGTTCGGTCTCGGGTCGAGCCGTCAGCGCCATAAGTCACTGAGACGAACCGTGGTCTAAGGGGCTCCAGCCGTTGGATGGAACGCCAGAGCGTTTCAGTCATCTTTTCGTTGGCCGGCGGAAAGAACTCGAACGAGACTTGAATCTTGTTGCTCATTACTCGGGTATGCCTTTTTTCCGT
>CAYLKA010000002.1:0-65775 GCA_964384125.1 uncultured Gammaproteobacteria bacterium
TGCCTCGACATGGTTTCGACTCCAGGTATCGGCATCCGTGTGCTTCACAGAAAGCACTTAATTCGAGGTCGCGGTTGGCAGAGACGATGACAATCTCTTTAGGTTGCTCGGACCAGCTGTGAATCCGATCAATCAAGGCATGCAGCTCTGGTGTGTCATCAAGCACCGGCACGACAATGGCTATATTCGATTTCTCAGACATCAGTGGACTGTAACGTTCGAGGTGCTTTCGTGTTGGGCGCACGGGTACACGAGCATGAATCGATCAGTCCTCAAGTTGTAATGACTCCGGGTTTTCAACTGCCTCGTGTTGGAGGTGCCGGCTTAGGGTCTTTGTTGCGATTCGCGTGACGAACACGGTCAGCAAGAGTGTGGCGATCAAACCTACGACGAACAGCGTTGTCCCCCTGACACCACTTTCGATGCCATCGCCGGTGAGATCTGCCAGACTTTTTGCCGCAGACCCTATATAGACGTAGAGCACGATCGCAGGCGCCATTCCAATCCACGAGGCGAGCACATAGTCCCTGAAACGCACGGCGGTCAGACCAAACGCGTAATTCAATAGGTTGAACGGAAACAGGGGCGACAGTCGCGTGAGGAGCACGATGATGAAGCCTTCGTGTCTTGTGGCCTTGTCCAATGCCCGGAAGCTAGGAAAATCTGCGATTCGCTGAGTTACCCAATCACGTGCCAGGAATCGACCCACAAGAAAGGCAGCAGCTGCCCCCGTGAGGCTGGCCACTGAGACGAGTATTACTCCAATGGGGACCCCGAAGATGAATCCCGCGGCTAGCGTAAGAATCGCGCTCGGAATGACCAGGACGGCGGCTACCGTGTAAGCAGCGATATAGATCAGCCAGGCCAAGGTTCGATGTGACTCTATCCATGCGATGCTTACCGATAGCCACTCCCTAACTGGAAGTGTCGCAACCGCCACTAGCATTCCAGCAATGAATACGATCAGGAGGATCGGTTTTATTTTGCTGCTCATGTTTTTCTTTGCATTCCTTCACGGTCTTTGGTTTGCAGCGTATCGGCTCGTGAAGTTAACCACTCCGTCAGATTTCTCCGTGTTGGCCGAGCGTCGTTCAGCAGTTCGTTTCGGACGGCGAGCAGGTCGTCCAGGTTGTCGATATCGGAACGGACCGCCAACCGAGCGATGGCCCATTCCGATCGCTCGCAGGCGGAACAAAGGTCCTCGAGCAGGTGGCTCGTGCTCCATCGAAGGTTGCGCAGTTCAGGCCATGCTCGGTGAGCGCCCATGAGTACTACTCCTCCATCCCGGGCCGGGCCCACTACGGCATCGTATTCATCGAGATGTGCCGCAGCCTCTCTGAGATACTCAGAGTCCAACCCCGGACAATCCGAACCAATGAAGATAATTTTTGTCAGTCCTGTGGAGCGAAGTTGTGCATCCACGAAATTTATGCGCTCACCGAGGTTGGTTCCCCTCTGAGGCATTATTCTTGCCGTGCTGCTGATTCGAGAATCAAGCCAGGCCGCATCGTCGGGCTCTGCCGGTGAGAACCAGGCGAGTCCCTGCCAGTCTTCCATATCTTGAAGCGCACACTCACATAGGAGCCCAGCCACCGCGGTTGCCGATTTCCCGATCTCCGCCGCGAGGCGTCGCTTGGCATTGTGAGGTGCCTTCAGAAATAGCACTAGGCTCACATCTGCTACTGGGTCTTTTGTCATGCAGTAAAAACCGATGTAGTTGTCGCCATCTTACCCCCCGGGCCGGCATTCAGCCGGTCGTTCTACCCTCGTGACGGGGCCCTTTATGTTAAATCGACTGACAGTGTAGATAATGCGTCTTAGACCTTGGTATTTAACCGAGTGAGGCGACAGGCTGATCGCTAGAGTGCGTGGATCGTTTTGCTATAGTGCGCCACTTCCAGCGTTGGGGCAGGCAGAAGAGATGGTGAAATTGGTAGTTACCGACCGAGCGGGTCGGACGGTTGAGGTAGGCGGCCATGCCGATATCTCGGTGATGGAGAACATTCGTGATCTGAACGATAGTGTGGATGCTATTTGCGGTGGGCTATGTTCCTGCGCCACCTGTCATGTCCTCATCGATCCTAGTTGGATTGAGAAACTGCCGCCGAGAGGTGAGGAAGAGGCGATTCTCGTTGGGGATTCTGCCAACTACGACCACGAACGTTCTCGGCTAAGCTGCCAGATTAGGTTGACTGAGGATCTCGATGGACTGACTCTCACAGTTGCGCCGGAGGAATTTTAATTCCGGGAGTGAAGCAGAAAGAATAGCCTTCCCGCGCCGTACTACCCTATAAGCCCGCCTCGCAAGGCCAACAAAGCCGAATAGGACATGGTATGTTCGACGTAACAAACTCAGTCCACAAGACGGGGGTATTCAGCGTGATTACATCTCGATTTCGGACGCTAGGGCTGCTCACCGCAATCCTTCCGTGGGCCCTAGGCTGCTCCCCGGGTGATTCAGCACCCGAGGGCGACCCACTGGCCGTGCTGGTTGAGTCTACTGGGACCTACACCCGGCCGATATCCACCGACTCGTCGCTAGCGCAGGAGTTCTTCGATCAAGGATTGAGGCTGACGATGGGTTACCACTTCCCAGAGTCCGTCGCCTCCCACCAAGAGGCACTGCGCCATGATCCCGACCACCCGATGATCTATTGGGGGCTCGCGCTGGCGCTCGGACCTGTACCTAATAGTCGGAGCGCGGGGCTCCCGGACGATCCCCAGGGTGAGGCACGGGAGGCTATCGAGCAGGCGATGGAATTCATTGGCAACGGTACTGAGGTCGAGCAGGCGTTCGTCCGAGCCTTATATATTCGTTTCGATTCTGATACGTACCCGGATCGCGATGCCCGTGATCAAGCGTATTTGGCCGCAGCCGGGAACTTGTTCGAGACATACCCGGACGACCCCGAGGCGGGCATGCTACTAGGGGACGCCTACATGATTACTCGCCCCGGGCGTTACTACTGGGACGAGGACGGCAACGCATTGCCTGGGACTGCGGAGGCGTCAGCTGCGCTCGAGCGAGTCATGGAGTTGCGCCCCGACCACCCCGGCGCTAACCACCTTTATATTCATCTGTATGAGGCCTCGAACGTGCCGGACCAGGCGCTTCCCTCCGCCGATCGTCTGGCGGCGCTTATGCCGGGCGTCGGTCACGTCGTGCATATGCCCGGCCACGTTTACCTGCGCGTCGGCGATCACACCAAGAACATCGACCATAACCAGCGTTCGGCCGATGTGGATGGCGACTTCCTGGAACTCTGGGGCGACACGCCGTTTCCCACGACCAGTACCTACGCTCTGTCGGCACAGAACCATCGTCGGCATTCTTACGACTTCGTCCGGTATTCCGCGGCGGTCCAGGGCAGGTACTTGCGGGCCGTCGAGGCGGCGACGCAAGCCCGTAATAATGAGACCGAGCTTCGGCGTCAGCGAGGTCAGGCCGACAAGACCTTTGCGTCGCGCTGGTTGGTGCAGAAGCAGTTCGGCCGCTGGCAGGCGCTCCTTGATGAGGAGCGAGTGATGGAAGGATCGCTGTACGTGGATGGAATGTGGCACTACACCCAGGGGAGCGCTCGAGTGGCACTCGGTAACTTCGATGCCGCCCAAGATGATCTCGACGGGCTGAGAGCCATCGCTGCAGACCCGGAGTCCGCAACCATACGGCGTAACGCGACGCCGGTATCGACTTTGATGGAGTTGGCCGCTCTAGCGCTTGACGGTGAGATGAGAGAGGCCAAGGGTGACTTGAATGGCGCCATCGCCGCATACGCTGCGGCAGTCGCCCTTGAGGATGGCTTCGGGTACACGGAGCCGCCTGACTGGCCGCAGCCTATGCGGCACTACCTGGGCGCCGCGTTGTTGGAGGCCGATAGAGCGCGGGACGCCGAAAGGGCCTACCGTCGGGATATGCAGGCCAATCCGAATAACGGCTGGGCGCTATTCGGACTCTGGCAGAGTCTTCAGGCGCAGGGTAGGGACGCAGAAGCCGTGGAGGTATACCAGGCCTTTGAGGCGGCGTGGCAATACGCTGACGTGGAGCTTTCTCGCTCTCGATTCTGAGCGCGACTCTACTTTTGCCTCAGTCGAGGACGGTCGCGACCGCCGCCGATGCGCGTTTCGCCTTAGTTAGAGCTTCATCGAGGGTCTCGCCTCGGGCGAGGGCTACGCCCATTCTGCGATGCCCCCGAACCTCCGGTTTGCCGAACAGACGAATCTGTGTGTCGGGCTCCTTCAGCGCGGTGTCTAGATCTTTGAAGCGCACGGAATCGGAGTTTCCCTCTACCAGGACGACACTCGAGGCGGAGGGTCCATGACTGCGCACGTTCGGGATTGGTAGGCCGAGTATGGCGCGTGCATGCAGTGCAAATTGGGACAGGTCCTGGGAGATCATGGTGACCATACCTGTATCGTGGGGGCGCGGGGAGACCTCGCTGAATATCACCTCGTCCCCACGAATGAATAGCTCAACCCCGAAAATACCTCGGCCACCGAGTGCGCCGGTTATGGTCTCGGCCACCGTCCTTGCGCCATTAAGTGCTGCGTCACTCATCGGTTGCGGTTGCCAAGATTGTCGGTAGTCGCCCTCTACCTGCACGTGACCGATTGGATCCAGAAATGACACGCCGCCGACGTGGCGTACCGTAAGCTGCGTGATCTCGTAGTCGAAATCGACGAAGCCCTCGACGATGACTTTACCTGCACCTGTGCGGCCGCCTTCCTGGGCATAGTTCCACGCGGCGTCGATTTCGGAGGGGGAGCTGACGGTGCTCTGGCCTTTGCCGGACGAGCTCATGATTGGTTTTACGACACAGGGTAATCCGATCTCTCCCACGGCTTCATCGAACTCGGCGCGTGTACCGGCGAATCGATACGGCGATGTAGGTATACCGAGCTCCTCAGCTGCTAACCGCCTAATACCTTCACGATTCATCGTGAGTTGCACGGCGCGGGCCGTAGGGATAACGGTATAGCCCTCTTGCTCCAGTGAGACCAATTCGTCGGTCGCTATAGCTTCGATTTCAGGCACGATCAGATGGGGCTTCTCGGATTCGATAATGGCCCTAAGCGCTTGGCCATCGAGCATGTTGACTGCGTGGCTCCGATGCGCGACTTGCATCGCTGGAGAGTTCTCGTAACGATCGCAGACGATGACCTCGACGCCGAGTCTTTGAAGCTCGATCACGACTTCTTTACCGAGCTCCCCGCCGCCGCACAGCAGGACGCGGGTTGCCGTGCCAGTGTAGGGGGTGCCGATCGACGTCATTCGGTCAAACTCCGGCGGGCCCCAGCCCACTGAAGGTTCTGGCCGTCAGTAAGCCATAGCTGAAAGCTCGAAAAGCCCGTTGGCGACGCTGTCCCAGAGATGCCGAAACCGATTGGTCTTTGGGATGATAAGGGTGGGGGATGGTAACTATGGTTCGATACCTTTTTCTCGCGGCCAGGGCGTCTCGATGATAGCTTGCTAGGATGGCCGGCTGAAAGTGTTCTGTGCCTTCCTAGTGGACACCTGACCCCTTCGGGTCCGCGGCGTCCCTTATTTGCTGCGGTCATGCTCAGGTTCGACACGCTGAACTTAAGTCCTAGAACCGCATGGCTCCGTCTATCTCGAGCACACGCCCATCTATGTAGTCGTTCTCCAGCAGAAAGACTGCGGTGTGAGCGATCTCTTCCGGTTCACACAGTCGGCCCACTGGAATCGTAGCTGAAATCTTTTCGAGCATTTCGGGTTTCATGCCAGCTACCATCTCAGTTCTCACCATCCCCGGTGCGATGGCGTTGACACGTATGCGATGCCTGGCGAGTTCTCTGGCCCAGACGACGGTAAGCGCGGCGACGCCGGCTTTTGCAGCCGAGTAATTGCTCTGACCGAAGTTGCCGGCTCGGGAGATGCTCGACATATTGATGATACATCCGCCCGACCCCAGTCGGATCATGTGTGCCGCCGCCTCTCGTCCGCAGAGGAAGACACCGGTCAGATTGACATCGATCACGGACTGCCACTCGTCCAGACTTAACTTATCGATAACTTCGTCATTTTTGACCTTCACCAGAAGGCCATCGCGCAGGATCCCTGCGTTGTTGATCAAGGCATCAAGACGCCCGAAGTCACTGACGACTTTCTCGAAGAACGCTACTACGTCCTCCTCTCGTGCAACGTCGGCCACGTAACTCTTAACCTGTGCGCCAAGGTCTTCGCACTTGGCACGGGTCGGTTCGAGACTGGTTGCATCAAGATCAACCAGTGCGAGAGTGGCCCCGCGGGTCGCTAACTCCGTCGCGACTGCAGCTCCGAGGCCCCGTGCGGCGCCGGTTATGATTACGGTCCTGTTTTCGAGATCCATGCGTAGATTACCCTCGATTCCGAGAAGCGGAGAATGCTCGTGCGGCGCGGAAAGCTTAGCGGTGGTGGCACGTTTTGACCAGGAGCGTTGACCCGCTATCAGAAGCAGTAGACCCACCCGAGTCCGTGGTATGCTCGCGGCCCCCCGTTGCGCAGTGTTGACCGCGGAGCCAATGAGCTCATCAAGGTATTTCGATCGGATTGCTATTGCGCTTTCCGCCATCTGTATCGTGCATTGTTTAGGTGTCACGCTGCTCCTCGCGCTCCTACCTCTGGCGGCTGTCGCCATCGGAGGCCACTTTCACGGGCTCATGTTGTGGCTTGTTATTCCCACGAGCGCGATAGGTTTCTACCTCGGTCATCGAGAGCATCGCCGAGTACGCATCGGAACGCTGGGAGTGTTCGGCGTAGCCTTGATCACCGGGGCGGCTCTCTGGGGGCATGGGCAATGGCCCAGTTGGGCGGAATCCGGTTTGACGCTTTTCGGCAGCTTGGTGCTGGTAGGTGCTCACTGGATTAACTTCCAGGAGGTCCGTCGGGTCCACGTTCATGTTCACCGCTGAGCCTCTACTTCAGTCGCTGGACAATTTCCCCGAGCGCCTAATCCCCCCGGCCTCTATTTCCAGAGCCCGATTAAATTGTGCGGTGTTGCGGTGCAGATGGGTCGCGCAGATCAACTGAGTCCCCCGGGCGATGATCTGGTCGAGCTCGCGGGTCACGAGCTCTAGGTTCGCAGGGTCTAGCCCCTCCCACGGTTCGTCGAGTAGCAGGACCTTCGGTTTGTGCACGACGGCCCTGGCGATTAGGACGCGTCGGAACTGCCCGTAGGAGAGGGTTTTGACGTTGCGGTCGGCCAGATCGGCCAACTCGAACTGCCCGAGCAACTCTTCCACTAGCGCAGACTCTGTGGACGCCAGCCTGCGAGTTTGTCCGATACTGGAGTCGAACCCTGAGCTGATGCACTGGCGTGCAGTCGAAGGATACCAATAGCCGGCCTGCAGCTCCGGTGAGACCCAGGCGATTTGCTGTCGCAGCGTCCAAATATTCTCCGGATCCTCTATTCCCGGGAACCGAATAGAACCTCCGACCGCCGGTCGAAGTTGTCCGTGAAGCAATCTGAGAAAGGTGCTCTTACCCGAACCATTCGGACCCGTAATCTGCCAGTGCTCACCATCTAAGAGCCGCCATGTGATGTCGGTGAGCGCGCGACGTTCATCCAGCCAAATATCAGCATTTTCAACGCTGATGATCGTCGCCGAGTCCGGCGAATTTTCCGTCAAAGCTATGGGTAACGATTCAATCATTGGGGTTGCTATGTCGGCGTCAACCGGAGCACTTCGGTTGAGGATGCCCGATTCGACCACGTGGCCTCCATCGAGTCTTAGAATTCTGTTGATGGCGTTCGGTAAGTCCTTTGTCTCGTGGTAAGAGCAAAGTACGGTCACGTTCTTGGCGATCTGATTGATCATCTCGTTCAAGAGTCGCCGTGCCTTTTCATCCAGACCCGCAGCCGGTTCGTCCAGGAGGAGGATTCTGGGCTCGAAACCGAGAGCTCGAGCAACCAACACTCGGCGCTGTTCTCCGCGGGATAACTCCAGAAACGGTCGTTCAGCCAGATGCGACAGCCCCAGGTGTCTGAGGATCTCGCGCGCTCGGACCCGCTCCGTAGCATCGGCTTCGCGGCGCGGAACGTCGGTCTTGAAGATTCCCGATAGCACAACGTCTGTGGCGTCAAAGTTCCAGCCGAGTTGCGTGTAGCGGTCCTGTAACTCGTGACCGACAAGTGTGATACGGCTGAGCGCCTTGACGGCGTCGATTTGCAGGTCGCCACCGAAATCGTAGCGGCGGGTACCGCTCTGTGGTGCAGGCCAGAGATTCCCGGCAATCAACCTCAGCAAGCTAGTCTTGCCACTGCCATTGGCGCCCACGACCGCCCAGTGCTCACCGGGGAGCAATTCCCAGGTGAGGTTATGAAGCACCGTGCGCCCGAGCAGCGTAACGTCCACCTTGTTCAGGAGGACGATCGGCCGGTCATTGGGGGCGTCTAGCGCGGAATCGCCGGAGCTTGGATCGGTCATCGCGACGATTATACCGATCGACTGGATCCCCCAGGTTACGGGGTAGTGATTGTCAATGAGTCGAAAGGTAGCTCGTATTGTGGGCCGCAGCCCTGTCAAACTATTAAGGGATTACCGTCCTCATCGCAAGGATGTACTTCGACCACGATGTGCATCACGCCCATTCCCGGTGGCACCAGTCGCTTGTAGTGATCCGGGGGTTTGGGGTGGTGGGTCACCAACGAGACGATCACCGAGTATATGTTGGGCCCTAATGCCCAGACGTGCAGATCGGAGATCCGGTTGCCGTCTTCAGCCTCGATCCTTTCTTTTATGACTTTGCGGACATCCTCAGGCCCCTCGTGATCTAGTAGGACCGTCGACGTAGTTTTGAGGAGGCCCAGCGACCACCGAGCGACCAGCAACGCTCCGACGATTCCCATCAGGGGGTCGGCCCAGATGAAACCGAAGTACTTGGCGCCGAGCAGGGCGAAGATCGCGAGCAGGGACGTTAGCGCGTCCGCTAAGACGTGCAGATAGGCCGAGACGAGATTGTGATCGTGATGATGGTGATGGCCATGGTCGTGGTTATGGGTGTCGAGTTGGTCTGGCAGATCTTTCGCTTGCTCGGGATGGTGGTGGTGTTGACCGAGGATTAAGACCGAAGCGCCGTTGACGATGAGTCCCAGCACGGCAACGAAAATGGCCTGATTGAACGCGATCTGCACAGGCGAGATGAGGCGGTCGACGCTTTCCCAGGCCATTACCAGCGCAAATCCGGCGAGTAGCACGGCTCCGGTATAGCCGCCTAGGGTGTTGACCTTTCCGGTCCCAAAGCTGAAATGCTCGTTGTGAGCATGTCGGCGGGCATAAATATAGGCGAAGGCATTAATGCTTAGCGCAGCTGTGTGCGATGCCATGTGTAGACCATCCGCCAACAGCGCCATGGACCCAAAAGCGATCCCTGCAGTGATTTCGACCACCATCATGGTGGTGGTAACAGCGATCACGATTAGTGTGCGCGTCTCTCCAGGCCGCTTTAAATGCTGACCAAACGTGTGAGAGTGTTGCCAGAGATGGATTTTGTCTTCGTGCATCGTGGTAAGCGCCCCCGGTTCGGAGCGTTGTTGTCAATACTAGCCCGAGGAGAGCGTTCGCGCACTACAGAAGGTTGCTCTACTGCTACACAGATCCTGGATGCATCCCTCAAGGCTAATATCCTGGGAGATCACAGGACGCCTTTCCCTATGTTTCTCATCGGTTCGGTTGTTCAGAATCGGACCCGGGCGCCGGCGTAGGCCGCAACGCCGCCCGATCGAAAACCGGTGACTTCCTGGTAGCCCTCGTCGGTCATATTTTCGAGACGGCCGAAGGCCTCCAGCCTTTCACTGACCCTAAACGTCGCACTGATATCGAGGACCTGGTAGTCATCGAGGGGCACTCGACCGATACCGAAAAGCTCGTCTACTGAATTTCTCGAAAACCGATAATTGGCGAGCAACCTGAGCCTGTCATCGGTGGAAGAGAAACGAACGCTTACGTTGGCCAGGTGTTTTGGTCTGCGGATACGCTGCCGACCTTCCTGGTTCTCCGTGTCGTTGACAGTAAGGTTGCCCAGCAGGTCCCACTGCCTTGAGATGGGGCGTTCGAAGAAGACCTCGATCCCTCTTGAGAGATTGCTACCGAGGGCCTGCAGATAGCCGGAGAAACTTGCTAGGTCGAAGAAAATCTCGTCTTCGATGATCTGATTAAAATACGTTGCGCCCACATAGAGCCCACGAAGCTCAACGTACTCGATGCCGACGTCGAAGCCGCTACTGGATTCCTCCAAGAGGTTGACGGCTGAGGTTGGTGGAAAAGCGAACGGGCCGTTGTTGTAGGCAATCTCCGAGAGGCTAGGTGCTCGGAAGCCCGTGCCGTAAGTGGCGCGATACTTGAGCGTTGCACCGGTCGCCAACCGCTGAAGATAGGCCGTGGAGACCCTAGCGCTCGTGTGTTTTCCGAAGTCATCGTTGTCATCGCGGCGGGCGCCCGCCGTGACGAATAACGTACCGTTGAACTGGGTCTGGTACTCGAAATAGGTTCCTCTCTGGGCACGATCGAGATTGTCTTTACTGCTGCTCGTGATCTGTTCCCGTTCGAGGTCGACGCCGTACACGAAGGTAGAGGCCGAACCTACTTCAACGCTGCCAGTGTAGTCGATGCGATGAATGCTCCCATCTGTTGTGAAGGATTCGACACCTGCCCAGAAATCGCTGCGTTCTATATCGGTGTTCGCAAGTGCGAGCGAATGTGAAAACCTGCCGGCGCTATAGTCTCCAGAGAGTTTTAGGGCTGTCTGTGAGATAAACCCAAAGCAGTCGTTCGTAACGGGAAACCCACATCGATCGAATTCATTCTCGGCCTCAATGTCGCGAGCAACTAACTGAATTCGGATATCCTCGGTCGGCGTCCAGCCCGCTTTCGCGTGCAGGGTAGTGTTCTCATAGCCGTCATCGTCAATCAGATCGGTATCCGATGTCCTAGAGTTATAGCCATCGGAGGACAGGTCGGAGATGGAGAAAAAATAGTCTCCAGTGGCACTGCCGCCTGACAGGTTGCCCTCCAGCTGTCTGCTGTTGTAAGCGCCGTACTCCAGGTTGGCCTCTCCTGTCATGGGGCCTTCGCCTGTCCGGGTCAGAATGTTGACTACACCCCCCGCATCCGCGCCGTAGATGAAACCCTGTGCACCCCTTAGAATTTCTATTCGTTCGATATCACCGGCGGTTAATAGGTGCTCGAAGGTTGGTCCCACCTGAGTCCCACTAGGATCCGCCAGCTCCACGCCATCGATCATGACGAGCGTCCGGTACCCCTCTTCACCGCGGATCCGCAGAGCGGTGGGCTTGCCTGCGCCGCCCGTATTGCTAGCGGCAATCCCAGCTTGGGTTCGTAATAAATCTGCCATGGAGTTGTATCCGCTGAGTTGAATGTCTTCTGCGGTGATTATGGACACTGCTGTTCCTAGCTCTCGTATCGGCACGACGATTTTGCTGGAGACTATGATTTCGTCCTCGAGAACGCCCTCGGATTGCAATGCTGCGATTTGAGCGAGCGCCGGCTCGGGAACACCGAGGCTTAGTGACAAATAGAGATATGCCATGGCGATGCATGCAGGAAGGTCTATACGCTTCATTCAGTCTTCCTCTATTGGCCTTCTCTGTCAGTCCTTTGCCACGGCAGGACGAGAGGGCCGCTCGAAGTGCATTCCTGTAGCGTGGAGATTTTGTATACGGTTTGGAGGTTGGCGTCACTGAGGACCTGATCGGGTCGACCTTCCGCAACCACTTGGCCTTGATCGATGAGGATCAGGCGGTCCATGAATCGGGCTGCCAGTGTTAGATCGTGCAGCACGGCCAATACCCCGGATCCTTCACTGGCCTTATCTCTCAGAATCTCCATTACGTGAATCTGATGGTAAGGGTCGAGCTCGGCGATAGGCTCGTCCGCGATGAGGAGCGGTGCCTCGACGGCGAGCGCGCGGGCGAGCAAGATACGAGCGCGTTCCCCGCCGGAAAGTGAAGTCACGCTGCGTTGTGCGAACGACGCGGCTTCCACCGCCGCGAGCGCGCGGTCTACGGCAGCCTCACACTCCGGGGCTGGGGGGCCGAATCCGTGCCGGTAAGGAAACCGGCCGAGCATAACCACAGCGCGGGCTGGCAACTGCCACTCGACATGGCGTTCCTGGGGCAGGTAGGCGAGCCTTCTCGCACGCTGTAATGCCGACAGCTCACTCAGGGGTACACCATCGATGGCGAATCCTCCGGTGCTGGGGTTTCCTGCCCCGATGATCGATCGCAACAGAGTCGATTTCCCCGCACCGTTCGGGCCGATCAGACCGACCAATTCACCTTGCTCCAGGGTCATCGATAGGTCGTCGACGATCTTGTGATGGCGTGCCTGAATCGAAACGTTGGTGACTTCCAGCTTCATACCCCGTAAACCGACTTGAGTCGTAGGATGAGAAACAGGAAGAAAGGTCCTCCGATGAGGGCAGTCACGACACCCAGCTTCAGCTCGTTGGTGGTGCCGATCGTTCTAACCAGGAGGTCAGCGGATAGCAGAAGGATGCCTCCCGCCAACGCGCTCGCCGGCAGCAGTCGACTGGGCTGGTGGCCAACCAGGGGTCGCAACAGGTGGGGAACCACCAATCCCACGAATCCGATGACACCGCTAACCGCCGTGCAGGCTCCAACGCTGATTGCAGTGCCAGAGACAACAAGAAATCGAACTCGTTTCAGATCGATACCAAGACTCAGTGCCGCCTCCTCGCCTAGGCTTAACGCGTCCAGAGCTCGTGCGCTGGCGGCCAGTAGCAGCCAACCCGCAAAGATGAAGGGTGTGGCCAACCAGACGTGCGTCATGCTTCTGTCGGTGATGGACCCTAGCAACCAAAAAACGATTTCCAATGAGGCGAAGGGGTTGTCAGACAGGTTGAGTGCCAGAGACGTTAACGCGCCACACAGGCTTGAAATCGCCACGCCCGCCAAGATGAGTGTCAGGACGCTGCCGGCGCCGGCGAGAGCTTGCAGCAATAGGACCGCGACCAAAGCTCCACCAATTGCCATTAGCGGCAGAGCGAGAGGGAACGCGAGCGAAAGTCCGGTGTAAATGGCGATTACGCCGCCGAGAGCCGCTGCCGTTGATACGCCGATCACGCCTGGCTCTGCCAGGGGGTTACGTAAATAGCCCTGTAGCGTGGCGCCGGAGAGGCCAAGGGTGGCGCCAATTGTGAGGCCGAGAATTGCTCTCGGCAAACGGATTTCCCAGATGATCAGCGATAGGACCTGGGTGTCTCCCTCATCGATCATTGCAAGGAGGCCGGAGACACCTGTACCGGCGGCACCAACGACGACCGACGCCGCGAATAAAATAGTTGTTAGCACGGCGAGCGCCGCTAGAAGAGCAAGGAAGCGGGGTCTTTCAATCACTCAGGCGGCCTTGAGCAGTCCCCAAGTCGTCCCGGGCGCGTCGCAGAATTGCGAGTGCTTCGAGCGTGCGCACAGAGCCACAAATCCACAATGGATCTGGCACCTCGATCAGCGTTGTTCGTTCTATCAGTGCCCGCATTGCCGGGTGACGCATCGTTTCGGAAACCAGCGCCGGTGGCTCATCCCACGGATGGCCTAAATCCATCAGCTGGGGCTCCAATAGCAGGAGTTCCTCAAGTGAAACCCTACGCCCTCCGGAGAAACCGAGCCTCTCGCCCAGCGGCTCGAAGCCGGCTGTTCGGGCAACGTCAGCCACGAGGGAGTCGCTCCCGGTCATCCATCCGTCGGCCTCGTAGCTCACAAATAGTGGCCGTGGGCCGGCATCGCGGTAGGCCTGGTGTTCGATCTCAGCATCAAACTTGGCGATAACGGTGTTTGCCCGCGCTTGCTCGCCGACGGCGTCTGCGAGTGCACGAAGGTTTGCTGCTATGTCATCGAGACTCGTTGCCATTGGCAACTCGACGACGCTGTATCCCAGTCGTTTCAGAATGGCTACGGTTGGTCGAAAGCCAAATGGAGCCGCGAGGACGAGATCTGGGTCAAGCGCGATGACTTCTTCTGCGGTGCCGCGGTTCGCGTAAAGGCCATCAGCCTCCGAGCCAACCCAGGAGGAATAGGGGTCCGCAGTCAGATGCGACAGTGAGACGATCCTTTCACGTTCCACTAGAGTCAAGAGTAATTGGTCGGTGCAGACGTTGATCGATACGATGCGCTGAGGTTTGTCGGCGGCGGGTGCGGTGGCCGCGCCAAAGAGGAGAAACAGCCAGGCGCAACATCGGGCAAGCGTTCGTCTCGAGATTCGTTGGCGGTTTCCTACAACCGGCATCGCCGCACTCCGTCCACAGGTCAAAATCCGTGACAACGCTACCGCCACGCACGCCGCACACAGATTAAAGGTACGAACGCAGCAGCATACCGTCGCCGGTGTCGCCGCTGCGGTTGGACCGCTCCGCTGAGGTAACCCGCCTCCCGGATGGACGACTCGACGGCAGGTCTCCTGGCTCGCGGCTCACGGCCCGTCCTTCTGCCTTCCCAGGCTCACACCCAGTGGCAATACTGAAGACGAACTAGCCGTTTACAGTTGCGGGTACAGCCACGGCTTTGGCGACAGAGCGCCGCACCGTGTTCCCTTTCAAACCCCATAGGGGTACCGTCGTCATCTACTATAGGATTAGTCAGTTTGACTCGCAAGCCGCGATAACTATGACCGACGTACTGCCAACAGCGCACGATGTCGAGGAAGTCCATGGCCGTCTGATGGACTGGCTTATTGAGACACCTGTGCTGGAGTTCGAGGTGTTGAACCTTAGAGCGGGTTCTCGTGTGCTCGTTAAGGCTGAGTCTCTGCAACATACGGGCAGCTTCAAGATTCGGGGTGCGTTGAATCGGCTCCTCCAGTTGGGATACGAAGAGAGAAGTGCGGGTGTGGTCGCTTTCTCCTCCGGCAATCACGCTCAGGGTGTTGCAATGGCGGCTAAGTGGCTCGGTGTGAGCGCGACTATCGTCATGCCAAAGGACGCACCAAAGATCAAACAGTTCAATACACGAACTCTAGGCGCCGAGATTGTGCTTTATGACCGCTACACCGAAGATCGGGAACGCATCGCTACAAAGATCGCACAGGAGACCGGTGCCGCACTGGTCCCCGCGTTCGATCATCCCGATATCATCGCGGGGCAGGGTACGGTTGGGCTAGAGACGGCGCGTTATGCTCGCAGCAGAGGTCTGGAGCTGAATGCCTTCTATTGTCCATGTGGAGGCGGTGGGCTCATCGCAGGTTGTTCGCTGAGCATTAATTCGTTTTTCGACGATTGTTCGGTGTTCGCAATTGAACCCGAGTCATACGACGATACGAAACGCTCGCTCGAATCCGGCGAGAGGCAGATGGTTTCTGGTCATCCGCCGACTATCTGTGATGCGCTGATGGCCCCTATGCCTGGTGCGATCACGTTTGCCTTAAATCGTGAGCTGCTTGCTGGTGGTATCACGGTGACGGATGGCCAGGCGGCGCACGCCGTTGCGTTTGCTGCTCGCCACCTGAAGCTAGTATTGGAGCCCGCCGGCGCCGTCGCGCTAGCCGCCGTTCTGGCCGGCGCAGCTAAGGGTTTAGACTGCGTTTCGCTCGTCTTGAGCGGTGCCAATGTCGATAATGAGCGGTTCTTGAGCATCCTTGGTGAGTATCCTGACCCATGAGCGACAGGAAGACACGGAGATGAGCGTTTCGGCCCTGCCAGTTGGGAACTTGCGTGACGTTCAGGACGTCGACGAGCGCTACCGCTTGGAGACGGGCACGATCTATCTGACCGGGCTGCAGGCCCTGGTGAGGTTGCTGCTGTTGCAGGCTCAGCGGGACCGGGATGCTGGCCTGAACACAGCGGGGTTTGTGTCCGGGTACCGGGGCTCCCCCCTTGGCGGCATCGACCAGGAGTTCTGGAGGGCGCGAGCTTTTCTGGAACGGGTGCCAATACATTTCCAACCAGGCGTCAATGAAGAGCTGGCGGCAACAGCCGTTTGGGGCACTCAACAGATCAACCTATTCCCCGCTTCGCGTCACGACGGCGTGTTTGGGTTCTGGTATGGGAAAGGACCGGGTGTCGATCGTTCTGGTGATGCGTTAAAGCACGCTAACTTTGCTGGCACGGCTAAGCACGGCGGTGTATTGGTCGCCGCGGGTGACGATCACGTCTGCAAGTCATCCACGCTGCCCCAACAGAGCGAGTATGGCTTCATCGACGCAATGATTCCTTTGCTAAATCCAACGGACGTGCAGGACGTGTTGGAGCTGGGTCTCATGGGATATGGGCTTTCCCGATTCAGCGGTTGTTGGGTGGGTTTGAAGATGACCGAGGGAAACGCGGATTCTTCACAAACGGTGCTGCTCCCACGGGAGCTCGAGATCGTCCAGCCGGAGTTTGAAGTGCCCGATGGAGGGCTTCATATCCGCTGGCCAGATGAACCAAACGATCAGGAGTACCGACTCCAGCACTACAAGATCTATGCAGCGCTGGCTTTTGCGCGTGCTAATCAGCTGAATCGAATCATGATCGACGGGCCCCGGCCGCGGTTCGGAATCGTGTCGACGGGCAAAGCCTACCTGGATGTTCTGCAGGCTCTGGAAGAACTCGGCATTGATAAAAAACGTGCTGGGGAGATTGGAATCAAGCTATTCAAGGTAGGCATGAGTTGGCCTCTGGAACCGGAAGGAATCCGCGATTTCGCAAGAGGTCTCGAAGAAATTCTCGTCGTCGAAGAAAAGCGGGCCGTGGTGGAGAATCAGCTCAAAGAGCAGTTATATAACTGGGAGATGGATTCGCGACCCCTGATTGTCGGCAAGTTCGACGAGCGAGGCGAGTGGATGCTTCCGTCGAGTGGCGATCTTACGCCAACAAGAATCGCCCGAGTCATTGCGAACCGACTTTCGCGTTTTCACACCAGCCCCGATATAGAGCAGCGGGCCCAGTTTCTCGATAGACAGGCGCGCTTACTGGAGGAGTCCGAACAAACGGCAAAGCGCTTACCCCATTTCTGCTCCGGTTGTCCCCACAACACATCGACGCGTGTACCGAAGGGCAGTCGGGCCATTGCTGGAATCGGCTGTCACTTCATGGCCGTCTGGATGGACCGCGACACGGCTACTTTCACCCAGATGGGGGGCGAGGGTGCTACCTGGCTCGGGCAGGCGCCGTTTACGGATACATCTCACGTGTTCCAAAACCTGGGCGACGGTACGTACGCGCATTCGGGCTTGTTAGCAATCCGAGCGGCTGTCGCTGCTGGCGTGAATATGACCTACAAGATTCTTTATAACGATGCCGTCGCTATGACGGGCGGTCAGCCAGTTGAGGGGGGATTCAGCGTGGCCGAGGTTGCCGCTCAGCTCTCGGCCGAAGGGGTGAAACGAGTCGCCGTAGTCACTGATCAGCTCGCACAATATGGCGGTCAGATGAGCCTTCCAGCTGGAGTTTCGGCTTATCACCGACGAGAGCTCAATGTCGTACAGCGCGAACTGAGAGAAGTGAGTGGTGTCTCGGCTCTCATCTACGACCAGACGTGTGCCGCCGAGCTGCGCCGGCGTCGCAGGCGCAATCAGGAGCAAGATCCAGCTCGATGGGTAACGATCAATCCCCTCGTGTGCGAAGGTTGCGGCGACTGTAACGCCGTGTCTAATTGTCTCTCCGTCGTTCAGTTGGAGACGGAGTTCGGTCGCAAGCGTGCAATCAACCAATCGGCTTGCAACAAGGACTTTAGTTGCTTAGAGGGTTTTTGTCCTAGTTTTGTCGTTTTGGAGGGTGTGACGCGTAAGGCGTCGGAACTGGTGGATTCATCGCAGCTACCGGATCTGCCGGAGCCCCAGATCGCGCAAGGGGCGCCTTACAACGTGCTGATCTCGGGTATCGGTGGTACGGGTGTAAGCACGCTTGGCGCGATACTGGGAATGGCTGCTCACTTAGAGGGGCGCTGCGTGATGGCACTGGATCAGACCGGGCTGGCTCAGAAGTTCGGTGCGGTATTGTCACACGTGCGCATCGGCGCCAATCAGGAACAACTGCATTCGCCTCAGGTCCCCGTGGGCAGTGCTGATTTGCTTCTGGGTGCGGATTTGATCGTTGCGACGCACGATGAATCGCTCGCGAAACTTTCTGCCGAACGTACGAGCGTTGTGGTCAACACGCACGAGGAAATGCCGGCAGCATTTATATTCAACCGTGACTTGGAGTATCAAGGCGCATCGATGCTATCCACTCTTGCCCGTAAGTGCCGTGAGGAAGCCCTCGCGACAATCGATGCGACAGGTCTCGCCACGGCGTTATTGGGAGATGGCATTTTCTCTAACCTGTTCTTGCTAGGCGTGGCGAGTCAAAAGGGACTCCTGCCGGTTTCTGCAACGGCGATCGAACGGGCCATAGAACTCAATAAAGTGGCTCTCGAGCAAAACAGGGCCGCCTTCCGATGGGGCCGACACGCGGCACTGGACCCAGAGCTATTGGAACGTTTCGCTGGGCCGGCGTCGACCCAGCAACCAATGGCTGAAAGCCTGGATGAGGTGATCTCGTGCCGAGAGCGCTTCCTCGAAAGCTACCAGAGCGGAAAGTACGCTAGTCGTTATCGAGCGTTAGTGGAACGCGTCAAAGAGGTGGAAGGGCGGATGCAGCCGGGCTCTAATGTTCTCGCGGACACAGTAGCCAGGAGTTACTTCAAGCTACTTGCGTATAAGGACGAATACGAGGTCGCCCGCTTGCATGCCAAGACGACGTTCCTAAATGACGCGAGGAGCAAATTCGCGGGCAAAGCTAAGCTTAAGTTCTACCTTTCGCCTCCGTTAATTGCCCGCTTGGACCCCGAGACCGGTCGCCCGAGGAAGTATGAGTTCGGTGGCTGGATATTGCCGGTGTTCAGAGTTCTAGCAAGCCTACGCTTTCTCCGGGGCACACCGTTCGATCCGTTCGGCTACACCGCGGAGCGGCGTGCCGACAGACGCCTCATCTTGGGCTTTGAGAGTCTCCTTGCCCGAGTTCTGGAGGAGGTGGACCCGTCTCGCTTGGAACTAGCCATTGAGCTGGCACGATTGCCGCAAAGCATTCGTGGTTATGGCCCCGTCAAACAAATAGCAATGCAAAGCGTAGAAACTCTGGAGGCCGAGTTGCTAGAGGCTTGGTCGCGGCCGGAGCAAATCGATCCGCCTAGGAGGACAGCTGCCTGATGCAGGTAGCCAGTGCGATCACAGGGCGGACTTGGTTTCCTCCGCGGTAGCGCAACAGATACATCTCACCGCAAAGGGGTAGGCCTTTAAGCGTGCGCCAGGAATCTCCTCATCACAGGTCACGCAGATCCCGTACGTGTCGTCCTTGATCTTTTGCAAAGCCTGGGCGATATGGCTGAGCTCAAGCCGAGTTTCATTGCCCAGGGCATCCATCACCTCGGCGTTCTCAAGCTCCTGAGCCTGTTCCTGAGAATCGGCGCTGTGTCCACCGATCAGGTTGTCTTTGATCCGTTCCAGGCGATTCGCCAACTCTTCCCGTTTGGCGAGGAGGATTTCCTTAA
Organism: uncultured Gammaproteobacteria bacterium; assembly: GCA_964384125.1. Taxonomy (GTDB): domain Bacteria; phylum Pseudomonadota; class Gammaproteobacteria; order Steroidobacterales; family Rariloculaceae; genus UBA6522. The sequence continues at coordinate 19,476 of CAYLKA010000002.1, forward strand.
TCTCGGCACACTCCTGAAATGTCATCGCCCCCCCTTGTTGCATTCGTGTTGTCTCCGGTTAGAACGAAGACTATCCGCCCAGCCGCTTTTGGCTTGCGGTGACTGCCCGGGCTCAATCAAGGATTCCGTCGGGACAACACTATCATATCTCCGATTAGTTTCCGGCCTAGGTTCTCCGCGCCTCCGGATGAGGTTGGGTGTGCGTTGCAGTTCTGCGCTGTAGCCAGTAGATTTTCGTTTCAACCGCAGGGGGATTGATTAACGATGACCTCTCATCGGATACCGCGAACGAAAATGGCGTTCCTTTTGCTCAATTGATGTCGTCGCGTTGACCGCTGAGGGCTTTAAAACGGGAGAAATGTCGAAGGGCGGCCTGTCGATCGCCCTGGTGCTCATACAGGCGTGCCAGATTGTAGTGCACGTCTGGGAGTGTTGGATCGACATTTAGTGTGTGCCGGTACGTGTCCATGGCTTCCTGGATTGCGCCCTGATCCTCAAGTACGACACCAAGATTAAATGCCGCAATCGGATTTGCAGGGTCGATCTGAAGGGCCTCTCGATAAAACTTTTCCGCTTTGCCGTACTGACGCTCGTTGTGCAGGAGTCGACCGAGGTTGATGCGGGCATTGACGTGGTTAGAGTCCAAAGACAGCACTTCACGATACGCTGCCTCCGCATCTTCTTTCGCGCTAACCTGGTCGAAATCCAGCGCGAGCTCAAACCACTCTTCGCCGCTAGTTGCCTGCTCCCGGGCCGATGGCGCCGCGGCCTTTACCAACGGCGCTACCTTTTCTGCGAGCTCCTCCACCTCGAAGTTGAGGATGTTTTGCCCAGACTCCGGCTCCCAGGCGGTATTTCGTTCCCGGACTAGCACGCGGTCTCCTTCCGCGAGTACTCGGACCGAGCTCAAGGGTCGCCCCGTTGGTAACTGATCTCGAACCGCCCTCAATGCCCTCCAGACTCTGTGCGACCCGAGCTCAGCTTCGACGAGCGCATTGGCTGTTCGTAGCAAGACCAGGTCTTGAAACGAGAACCGATAATGACCGCGCGCGTTTCGCTCCGGTGTGACAAACTTCTGTCGTGCGAAGGATCGGACCCGCTCGGGTGCGATCCCGAGCAGCTCAGCGACTTCTCGGGTGGTGTATGCCCGCATTGATATCTTGATTTGGCAGCGCGCTTCCCAAGGCAGGCTTGGGTTCTTCCGATTTGGGTTGGGTGTGCTAGCTGAAGTTTAACGGTTATCTTCTGCTAGCGCACAAGCTCTGGGGATGGGCCCCGATCTATTCTCGGGTCAGGCAAGACCTCACGTTAGCCTTTTCCGAAATCGCCGGCATCATCGACACCGATTGATGCCCTGAGCGTTCGCGGTGGAGGCTATGCTTCGCGGTACGAACCGTCATCATCTTAGAGCCTTCGCCACGAGCTAGTCTGCCCGCTTTTGTCCACGGTATAGTCAGTGCTCATCACATATGGAGTGAACGACTGTGCATGGCAAGATGATGGCGGTACCGTTGACTATTACGGAGATCATGCGTTTCGCCGATAGGTTGTATCCGGACACCGAGGTTATTTCCGTAACGATGGACGAAGGGGTGCATCGAAGTACGTACGGAGAGGTTTTCGATAGGGCGAATCGTGTTGCGCACGCACTTTCCAATCTGGGTGTCGAGTCAGGTGACCGAGTCGCTACCTTGGCATGGAACGATCACCGGCACCTAGAGCTCTACTACGGTGTTTCCTGCTCCGGTGCCGTCATCCATACGGTTAACCCCCGGCTGTTCCCAGAACAGCTGGTCTACATCATGAATCATGCGGAAGATCGCGTAGTATTTCTTGATCCTATGTTTATTCCGCTGGTAGAGGGTTTAGCCGATCGGTTGTCCTCCGTAACCGCTTACGTTGCTCTCACCTCCAGGGGTGCGATGCCTGAAAGCGAGCTATCGAATCTCTATTGCTATGAGGACCTGGTGGGTCAAGAGAGCTCGGCTTATCCGTGGCCGGATCTTGAGGAGAAGACCTCCAGCGCGCTGTGTTACACATCCGGGACAACAGGTGATCCCAAGGGTGTGCTATACGATCACCGTTCGACCGTCCTGCATGCTTATGGCAGCTGTATGCCGAACGTGCTGAGCCTGTCTCACAATGATGTAGTTCTTCCCGTGGTACCGATGTTTCACGTGAACGCTTGGGGTATTCCGTATGCGTGCCCAATCGCCGGCGCCAAGCTGGTGTTGCCGGGACCTAAGATGGCGGATGGTGAGGCATTGCAGTCTCTGATCGCAGGTGAAGGCGTCACCCTTGCACTGGGGGTGCCCACAGTGTGGATTGCGTTGTTAGCGTATCTCAGGGAAACCGGGAAAACCGTCGAGACCTTGAATCGGACCGTCGTCGGTGGTTCTGCTTGTCCTCTGTCCATCATGCAGGAATTCGAGGAGCGACATGGTGTCTACACCCACCATGCATGGGGAATGACGGAAGTGAGTCCTCTGGGTACTGTGAACCGGCTGCTTCCTGGAATGGAGGACCTCGATTCGGCGGAGCTCAATAAGGTTCGGGAGAAGCAGGGACGAACGCCCTTTGGGGTGGACATGAAGATTTGTGATGATGATGGAAACGACCTACCGAGAGACGGAAAAGCGTTTGGCGACTTGAAGGTCCGCGGGTGGTGGGTGGCTGACGGTTACTTTGGGGAGGACGATAACACCGACACGCACGATGAGGACGGCTGGTTCTCAACCGGCGATGTGGCAACGATCGATCAGGACGGCTACCTGAGCATTACGGACCGAACGAAGGACGTAATTAAATCCGGAGGCGAGTGGATTAGCTCGATCGAACTGGAGAATCTCGCGGTAGCGCATCCGGACGTGGAGGAGGCCGCAGTAGTGGGTATCAAGGATACGAAATGGGGAGAGCGCCCGTTACTTCTCGTCGTCCCAGCTGAGGGTTGCACACCAGACGAAGCCAGCGTTCTTGCCTCATTTAAAGGGAAGGTTGCGGACTGGTGGATTCCCGACTCGATGACTTTAGTTGATGAGATTCCGCATACCGCTACCGGGAAGATTTCAAAGAAGACACTACGCGAGCAGTTTGCGGATCGAGCTTTCGGCTAGTGAGAGCGATTGATGATGTAGTCCGATATCCACCTTAGGCCTTCCGCGTGTGCTCCCAGCGACTCCAGTGTGCCCATCGCATTTTCATAGATGGCGTTTGCACGGTTGCGGGCTCCTGCCAAACCCAATATTGCAGGGTAGGTGGATTTCCCCTTGCTCTCATCGGATCGGGAATTCTTGCCGAGCGTGGTTGTGCCCTGTTCAACTTCGAGTACGTCGTCCATGATTTGAAAGACAAGGCCGATATCGCTGGCGAACTCGTCGAGCTGTTTCTGAGCATCTGCGGAGAGGTTCGCCAGCTCAGCCGGCATCATGGTCGACGCTCGTATTAGCGCGCCGGTCTTGCGCCGATGAATGTCCTCTAATTCGGCTTCGCCTATAGCACGGCCCTCTGCCCTTAAATCCAGCAACTGACCGCCGACCATTCCAGCCGGACCGGCGGCGTTGGTTAACCAGCAAACGATTTTAATCTGATCGAGGGGTTGTTCGGATAAAAGCGAGTCGTTACATAGAGCCTCGAACGCGAGGGCTTGCAATGCGTCCCCTGCAAGGATCGCGGTCGCTTCGTTGAATTGCCGATGAGTCGTGGGCCGGCCACGCCGAAGATCATCGTCGTCCATTGCCGGAAGATCGTCATGTATTAGTGAGTACGCATGCACTAACTCCACCGCCGCCGCAATCGAGTCCACTCGCTTCGCGTCGATCTCGAGCAACTCTCCGGTGGCGTAGCTTAGAAGAGGTCGGATTCTCTTACCGGAGCCGAGTACGGCGTATTGCATCGCGAGGGATAGGTCTTCGGGTACACTCTTGTCGATCGCTAGCGTGTTGTGCAATCGTGTGTTGACTCGGTGTCGGTAGAGCTCTAGGCGCTCCCGAAAGGTCTCTTTTGGGGCCCGTGTTATCATATTTATTCATCGTAACACCGAACCGGCGCACCCGGCCTCTAGTATCTGTGAAGTCCGAACCGAGCCGATCGATGAGCTCTTATCAAGGTGATCTGCAGTACCAGGCCTACATCCTTCCGGGGGTCTCTCGCACTTTTGCGCTAACAATTCCGGTATTGCCTGGTCGTCTAGCTGAGGTCGTGGCTAACGCCTATCTTCTGTGCCGTCTTGCTGACACCATTGAAGATGATGTTGGCCTAGAAAATGAGCAGAAGTCTGAGTTTCATCGCCGCTTCGTTTCGGTCGTGAAAGGCAGCGAAGACGCAGACGCGTTCGCCACAGCTCTTTTTCCGTTGCTCTCATCGCACGTTCTGCCCCACGAGCGTGATCTTGTGGAAAATGCCGACAAGATCATTCGTGTCACACATGGCTTCTCGGCTACGGAGAAGGAGGCATTGACTCGTTGCGTCACGATCATGTGCTCCGGTATGCCGGAGTTTCAGCGTAACAAGAGTCTTAAGGGCCTTAGAGACCTCGACGATATGAGCGCTTACTGTTATGTGGTGGCGGGCGTCGTTGGGGAAATGCTGACGGAGTTGTTTTGCGTTCATTGCCCGGAGCTTCGAGTGAAGCGTGACGAGATGATGCGACTTGCCGTCTCGTTTGGTCAGGGCCTGCAGATGACCAATATACTCAAAGATGTTTGGGAAGATCGGCAGGCCGACACATGTTGGCTACCTCGCTCCGTTTTTCTGGGCGGCGAATTCGAGCTGGAACGATTGGAGGAGCTTCATAACACCGAGGCCTTTCGCGCTGGTATGGCGGAATTAGTCTCGGTCGCGTACTACCATCTGCGACGAGCGTTCGAGTACACGTGTAATGTTCCGACCAATGAAGTAGGTATCCGCCGGTTCTGCATATGGGCTCTCGGGTTCGCGGTGTTCACGTTACGAAAGATTCACGCCAATCCGGGATTCACGTCCGGAGAACAGGTCAAGGTGTCTCGAAAGACGGTTAGGGCGACAGTTCTAACCACGAACCTTGCGCTCCGGAGCAATCGTGGCCTACGTCTGCTATTCGAGTTCGCTGCGAGCGGTTTACCGTTGGCAAATGCAGAAGCTCGTAGATACCTCTAGCTTGCTAGAGTGTGTTCGGAATGAAGGCAACAGTCAGAGCTCGGGCGAACATCGCTCTTATCAAGTACTGGGGTAAGGCGGACGTCGCACTGAACGTGCCGGCCGTGGGGTCGCTTTCAATCACCCTGGATTCGTTGTGGTCGGAGACAGAGGTGGAGTTTGACACCGGTTTGTCTTCCGACATGTTTTCATTGAACGGCCAAGTTCGTCGGGAGCGAAACGGGCGGGTGACTGAGTGCCTCAACTTGTTACGATCGCATGCCGGCGTCGAGTCCTTTGCAAAGGTCCTCAGCCGAAACAATTTTCCGACGAGCGCCGGTCTGGCGTCGTCCGCCTCAGGGTTTGCGGCCCTCACCGCAGCGGCCGCTCACGCGTTGGACTTGGATCTCACGCCGCGGGATCTCAGCATCATCGCTCGGCAGGGCTCCGGGTCGGCGGCACGATCGATCTTCGGCGGATTCGTCGAGATGCATGCAGGCTCGATGGCAGACGGGTCGGACAGCTTCGCCGAACCGCTTCTTGATGCAGAGGCCTGGCCCTTGGAGGTTGTGATAGCCATCACCGAGCGTGGCGAGAAAGCAGTAAGCTCTCGTGCAGGTATGGAGCAATCGGCGGCGAGTTCGCCGTATTACTCGGATTGGGTGGCCAGCAGTGCTCAAGATCTGGCATGTGCTCAGCAGGCCGTGCTGAACAAAGATTTTGAGACGTTGGCTCGTGTCGCTGAGCACAACTGCCTAAAGATGCATGCGGCGGCAATGGCCGCACAACCTTCCTTGATCTACTGGAACGCAGCGACGGTCGCCAGCCTACACGCAGTGCGCGCACTCCGGGCTTCGGGTGTCGCGGTGTTCTTCACGATCGATGCCGGCCCTCAGCTCAAGGCTGTGTGCGCGCCCGGTGCCAGCGGCCACGTGGAAGCGGTCCTGCGCGCAGTTCCAGGTGTCTTGGATACATTGGTGAGCGGTTTGGGGCCGGGTGTCGAGGCGGTCTAGCCGATCGGTGTCCCGATGCGATATGCAGGCTAACGAAAGCACCATCCGAGTCGTCTCTAGGGCGCCGGGAAAGCTGGTAGTGCTTGGAGAGTATGCCGTCCTCAACGGCGCACCTGCCTTAGTTCTTGCAGTCGATCGGTACTGCTGCGCGACAATCGGCCCGAGCGAAGATGGGTCTTGCCATTTTGTTTCCATGACCAACACGGAAGAAGCTATCGATTTCTCCGCCGACATGCGGAGCGGCTTTGCGGTCGTTGACGAGGTCCTTCAAAGCCTCCCGAATGCCGGTATTTGGCAGGGTATGTTGGATTCCCGTGAACTGTTCGCGGCTACTATGAAGCTAGGTCTGGGGTCGAGCGCTGCCGCCTTGACTGCTTGGGCGGGTGCCTGGGCCGTCTTTTCAGGTCGGGAGCGCTTGGGGGCGGACTCCCGAACACTCGAGATGCTCATAGGCTTACACCAGGCGATCCAATCTGGTGCAGGCAGCGGCGTTGATGTAGCGGCAAGCTTGTTTGGTGGCGTCATACGTTTTCAGTTAAATGAGAATTCTCTTCCCGAGGTGAGTACAGTCCAGCTACCTAAGGGTGTAGGATTCGCGGGTATTTTTGCCCGATCTGCGGCCTCCACACCGGATTTCCTGGCCCGCTACGAAGCCTGGTGTGCAGCGAAGACTGAAGAGGCTATGGCGCTGCAGGCAGTGTTGGCGGAGATCGCACAGAACGGCATCTGTGCGGCGTCCGAGGACGATGCCCAGGGATTTTTGGAGGCGATTACCGAATACGGCCGCTGTCTCGAATACCTCGGTGTCTGTATTGGGGCCCACATCGTAACGCCCAAGCACCGTGAGCTGATGAAGACAGCCGAACGCTTGGGTATCGCGTATAAAGTGAGTGGTGCAGGGGGCGGTGATTTTGGACTCGCGTTTAGCGCGGACGCAGCAGCACTCGATTCGTTCAAGAGAGCTGTTGACGCTGAATGCGATGTTTTCGAGTTTGGAATCGACCCGAGTGGGCTGATTGTGGAGACAGCTTCAGAGTGAGTGACGACCGACGAAGAATTCCAGAGTTCTACAAACTCAGCGTAGAGGAGCGTCTTCGCGCGGTGCGCGAGCGAGGCTTGGTGACCGGAAGCGACTTCCGGGCGCTCGCCACGGGCAGGCATACCCTCGATCTCGAGTCCGCCGACAAGATGGTCGAGAACGTTGTCGGGGTCATGGGGCTGCCGCTCGGATTGGGCATGAATCTGGTCGTCAAAGGTCGCCGCTACCTGGTGCCGATGGCGGTGGAGGAGCCGTCGGTGATTGCGGCGTTGGGTTCCGCATCCAAGCTAATAGCCGAGCATGGCGGTTTCGAGGCGGATGCGACCGATCCCATATTGATTGGGCAGATACAGGTCCTTGATCTTCCGGACATGGAGGCGGCGAAGGCGGCGCTGGTCGAACGGAAGCAAGACATAATGAATCTGGCCAACAGCTTCCATCCCAACATGGTCGCACGCGGTGGGGGTGCGAGAGATATCGAGCTATTCGTTCATCCACTGCCCTCCAGCGGGAAACCCATGCTAGTGGTTCACCTGCTTGTCGATACCCGTGATGCCATGGGGGCCAATCTCACGAACGGGATGTGCGAGGGTGTGGCGCCGCTGATCGAGTCGATTACCGGGGGGAAAGTTTTCCTTCGCATCGTTTCCAATCTGAGCGATCGATCTCTCGCCAGGGCACAGTGCAGAATTCCTGCAGAAGCTCTGGGCGGCGCGGATTATTCGGGAGAGCAGGTCCGCGACGGTATCATCGTCGCGGCGGACTTCGCGCATGTGGACCCGTACCGTGCGGCCACTCACAACAAAGGAATCATGAACGGTATCGATCCCGTTGCCATAGCGACCGGTAACGATTGGCGCGCGATTGAAGCTGGAGCGCACGCATACGCGGCTCGTGGTGGGCGCTACACGTCGTTGACGAATTGGTGGGCTGATGAGCAGGGGGATCTCTGCGGCAGCATCGAGCTACCCATTAAGGTCGGCACGGTAGGGGCGCCGCTGAAGTCCAATCCCACGGTCGAACTGAACATGCGCTTGCTGGGTGTCGAATCCGCAACGGAGCTGGCAGAAGTTATGGCGGCGGTAGGCCTCGCGCAGAACTTCGCGGCGATCCGAGCCTTGGCGACGGAAGGAATCCAGAAAGGACACATGACGTTGCATGCGCGTAGTGTGGTGACTGCCGCGGGAGTACCAAAGGATTTGTTCGATGAGGTTTTAGATGCCTTGATACTCAGCAACGAGATCAAGGTTTGGAAGGCTCAGGAAATCGCAGCCGCCTTACAGAAGGAGCGTGCTAGAGAGAACGGGCAACCCACTCGGAGTCGAACGGAAGAATCCGCTATGGGTGTGGGGTACGGGAAGGTTGTGTTGCTCGGGGAACATGCGGTGGTCTACGGGCGTCACGCTATCGCCGCACCGGTCCCGATGACAATCAACGCCGTTGTTGAGGATTGCGATGAGGGAATTCACCTGATGATCCCTCGGTGGGGTATCGAGTATCAGCTCGCTGCGAATCCGAAGGAACGTCACTCGTTCGAACGTCCCGCTGGCGTGATGCTCGATGAGCTTGGTCTCAGCGGTCGCGGTATGCGCATCGAGGTCTTCCCAGACGTGCCTAGGAGTATGGGCCTGGGCGGTTCGGCCGCGATGGCGGTGGCGATCGTGCGAGCGCTGGACAGTCATTTCAGGTTGGGCTTGTCGGACGAAGAGGTGAACCGACTAGCGTTCGAATCGGAAAAGGTCGCACACGGCACGCCCAGCGGCCTTGACAATACGGTTGCCTGTTATGGCCGCCCGTTGGTGTATAGGTCTGGGACCCCTCCGCTGGTAGAGCCGCTCAACATTGGGAACCCGATCCCGGTCGTGATTGGGATGACTGGTTATGAGGGCTTGACCGCGAAGACTGTTGGCCGTGTCAGGGAGGCCTGGAAGCAGGAGCAGAGACTCTACGAGCGGATTTTTGATCAGATCGATTCGCTCGTGCTCCGTGGGGTCCAGGCGATACAGGACGACGACCTCTTGACGCTGGGGGAGCTGATGAACGTCTGCCAGGGCATGCTGAATGCGCTCCAGGTTTCCACGCCAGAGCTAGAGCAGCTCGTAGACATCGCCAGAGAGAGCGGTGCTTTGGGTGCGAAGTTGACGGGCGGTGGGGGCGGAGGATCGATTATTGCGTTGTGCGATGGTGATACGGAGCCGGTCGTTGCTGCCATTCGGGCCGCGGGTTATCAGGCTATTCCAGTCAGTCTGGGGGCGGGTTTTAATGGCGCGTAGAGAGATCGTTTCTAACGCCAACGATGAGCTTATCTTGGTGGATGAGCTGGATCGTGAGATTGGCAGCCGGGTGAAGAGTGAGTGTCACAAGGGCAACGGAGTACTGCACCGTGCGTTTTCCATTTTCACCTTTAACAAACAGAATCAGCTGTTGCTCCAAAAACGAAGCTCGGAGAAGTCTCTTTGGCCTGATTACTGGTCGAACACCTGTTGTTCTCACCCCAGAGTTGGGGAGTCTATGGAACGCGCCGTATCCAGGCGCCTCCAACAGGAGCTCGGGTTTGAATGCCCTCTAACGTTGCTTTACAAGTTCAAGTATCACGCCCAATACGGAACCGTCGGAGCCGAACACGAGTATTGCTGGGTGTACTATGGTCGATACGACGGCACGGTAAACGTCAATCTGAACGAAGTGGCTGATTGGCGGTTTGTGGGTATCGACGAACTCGGAGCTGAGCTTGACGCGTGTCCGGAAAGTTACACGCCATGGTTCAAGATGGAATGGGCTGAGATCAGTAATAATTATCTCGAGAACATTCTCGAGTCTGAAAATTAATAAAACACATCAGCGCTGATGGTTCCGCAGAGGACCTAACCGCCTAGTTCGAACACCAGATCAAAGATTCCCTGGGCCTCACGGCGTTATAGAGTGATATGCCTCTTTTTTCGTGACTCGCGAAGAGGAGGGGTGTCCACATGCTAGCGGACGAAGCGATAGTATTCGATACCCTCGTCGCTAAAGCTGGGGTTGGCGCTTTTTCCCACAGAGTCGATCACGAAACCGTCCTCGGGACTTATGAGGTCGTCGGCTTCGCCCGTGTCGTGGAGACTCTCGTACTGGGCCTGGCTAAGTGTTTGATACGGTTCGAGCGCATCCTTGAAACCAATGCGGGATGCAGCCGTTTCCCAGCCGTCAACGAGTTTCATCGGAATGGCTTCGGCCGCGTCACCGCTTCCGTAGCCGACTGCGAGAATATTTCGGCTGGAGAGCTCACAGTTATTCTCGACGGCTTCCTCCAGGCCCGCAGCTATCCAGGCCGGGAGAGCGGCGCAATAGACGTTGCCGATATCTTTCATGGGCTCGGAACCCAGGGACATCTTTGATGCCACGAGTTCTTTGAACACCTCACTGTTCCGGAACTCTTTCAACAGGGAGATGCTCAAAGGATAGACATCGTCATCGATATTGCCGTCCCGCACGAGCTGTAAGACATCGGGTGTGGAACTCATTTCTCGGAGTACGGCTTCGGCGTCCAGGTTCGCTTGCCGGCAATGGGCTTCGAGTTCCGCACGGCCCGAAGCGCCGTTGTTGGCGAGTCCGAACAAATAGCTCATCGCGAAAGAGCTGAGCGGCATCCTGTGATACGGTCGGTGCATGAACGCCGCGCCGAGACTGTGATAATAGTCGGCGGGATCTACCTGTAGACGGCGCAACATCTCGTTAAGCGCATGCAGCGTTTCGTCCAGATAGCATGTCGTCGAGTACTTGCCGTTGTACACAGGCAGGTCCTGGAAATGGCAATTCAGGGTGCCGCGAATGATGTTGCGCAGGACTGGTTTGCGAAAGTCGACGGCGCGGTAGTCTGATGCGCTGCCAATGGACTTGAGATCGACCGACAACAGCTTTGGATCGCGTTCCAGTAACATCGCAACCGCGCCCGCGCCCTGCGTCGGCTCACCGGAACTACCGCGCGCGTATTCCGCGATATCTGCGCTGACGACGATGGCACAGCGATCCTCGTCCTCGAGTGCGAGATAACGAAGCCCATGCTTGACCGCATAAATTCCGCCCAGACATGCGTGCTTTACCTCCGGTACTTCACAGTGTCGGCCTATGGGCGGCAAGCCCTGGATCTTGAGCCCTTCGTTCAGCATGCCCTTAACGATCACGGCACCGGCAGAGTTGTCGGTACTGGATTCGGTGCCGAGGCCGAGAAACCCGACCCGTTGTGGATCGATGTCATAACGTTCGATGAGGCGCATGACTGCAGTTGCCGCCATGGTGTACACACTCTGATGGGGGCCGCGCATGCGAAAGCTGCGGCCGATGACTGCGTTGGTCTTATCCCAGGGCGATTCGGTCCACTCGCACCAATCTTTCAGAGACACTCGATAGGGGGGCACGTGGACAGCTAACCCGCTGATCCCGAGCCGTTTTTTCATGCAAAGCACCTCAGCCTGCTGTTCTTCGCCCGAAGGGGCCCGGCCCCACCCCTAGGGGATCGTGGCGATTATATGACAACGGTTTGGGAATCACCTCTTTAAGCCGAGAAAGCGACCCGTGACCCGGAAGAAACACTGTCAGTCAGTTCAGTTAGGTGATGGATGGGATAAGATTCGCACGATTCTACTATTGGACCCCCAATGAAGCTGCGTATCCGCGGAAATACCGTTCGTATCAGAGTGTCCCAAAACGAGATGAACGAAATCTCAAGTGTGGGTCTCACGCAAGATTCTGCGGAATTCGGACCTGGCTCGCGACTGAGCTATCGGGTGGAAGTGGTATCGCAGGGCCCAATTTCGGCCTCCTACACAGAGGACTGCATAAACGTGAAACTTCCGCGGGATGCTGTCGACCAATGGCAGAGCCCGGACGAAGTTTCTATCGTGGGCGAGCAGTCGCTGGACGATGGGGGGCGGCTCAAGATTCTGGTAGAGAAGGATTTCGTCTGTTTGGCGCCTCGCGAAGGGGAAGAGGATGAGGCGGATATGTTCCCCAACCCCCGGCGTGGGGATCTCTGATGCCGTGGCGTGCACCAGGGATAGTTCAACACTCTGTTTTAGGTCGATTTTTTAAGAATTCCGGCTGCTTGAGCACGCTCGACTGTTAGAATACCCGCTTTCTGCTGATGCTTCGGGGATGAGAGTTGAGTAATAAATCGTCCGGCAATGGCGGCGCTGCGAGTGAGGCGCTGATCCGGGAAATCGCCACTAGACACGCCTCCCTTCCGGGGCCGTTGTTACTGATCCTGCATGCTATCCAGGATGAGCTGGGTTTCGTCCCTAAAGACGCGGTGCCCGTCGTGGCCGAGGTCCTAAACGTATCGAGGGCTGAGGTTCATGGGGTGATTAGCTTTTACCATCTGCTGAGGGACACGCCTCCTGGGCGCCACACCCTCTATCTCTGCCGAGCCGAAGCGTGCCAGGCCATGGGTGCGCGGACCCTGGAGCGTCACGCGAAGGAGAAGCTCGGCGTTGATTACCATGAGACCACGGAGGATGGGCGCTATAGCCTTGAACCGGTTTTCTGTCTCGGAAATTGTGCCTGTTCCCCGGCCATCATGATCGACGACTTCGTCTATGGTCGGGTAACCCCAGAGCGGTTCGACGAGTTGTTAGAGGTGACTTGACCGGTGGCGAATCGCGGCGAAATCAGGGTTTTTGTTCCCAGGGATACGACGGCTCGTTCCCTGGGGGCAGACGATGTGGCTCAGGCGATTGCCGGGACGGCGACCGATCGCGGGAAGTCTGTAGCTTTGGTCCGTAGCGGTTCCCGGGGACTCTACTGGCTGGAGCCTCTGGTGGAGGTTGAAGTTGATGGGGTCCGTCACGCATACGGCCCCATCGGGCCCGGTGACGTGGAAGGACTCTTCGACGCAGGATTTCTGACCGCTGGCGATCACGCTAGTGCGTTGGGCCCAACCGAGCAGATTCCTTACCTTGCGCGGCAGAGCCGCCTGACATTTGCTCGGGTCGGAATAACCGATCCTGTGTCGCTCGAGGACTACCAGGCGCATGGCGGCTATGAGGGGCTCGCGAAGGCGGTGGAGCTAGACGGAGCTCAGATCGTGGATATCGTAACTGAGTCCGGACTCCGTGGCAGGGGTGGCGCCGCGTTCCCCACGGGAATTAAGTGGCGCACCGTTTTGGGCGCTGAGGGAACACAGAAATACGTCACCTGTAATGCTGATGAGGGCGATTCCGGCACGTTCGCGGACCGGATGATCATGGAAAGCGACCCTTTCGTGCTCATTGAGGGCATGACCATCGCCGGACTTGCAGTCGGCGCCACCGAAGGCTACGTGTATCTTCGCACCGAGTATCCACTGGCCATCGAGATCATGAACGAGGCGATTAGGAGCGCCGAGTCGGCTGGGCTGCTGGGCGAGAATGTGATGGACAGCGGCCAGGCTTTTCGCCTCGAGGTTCGTGAAGCGGCGGGGGCGTATATCTGCGGCGAGGAGACCTCCATGCTGGAGAGTCTGGAGGGCAAGCGGGGCATAATCCGATACCGCCCTCCGCTGCCTGCGATAAAAGGTCTATTCGGGGCGCCGACGATAGTAAATAACGTTATTACCCTCGCCTCGGTGCCCATTATTTTGGCGCGGGGCTCTAAGTATTATCAGGATTATGGGACGGGTCGCTCCAGGGGGACGCTGACGGTCCAGCTTGCGGGTAATATCAAGCGGGGCGGTCTCGTGGAGATTGGTTTTGGTACAACGCTTCGTGAACTCTTGGAGGATTTCGGCGGCGGAAGTGCTACTGGCAGGCCCATCCGGGCGGTTCAGGCCGGCGGTCCGCTAGGTGCCTACGTTCACCCCTCGCAGTTTGATACCCCCCTGGACTATGAAGCGTTCGCTGAGTTTGGGGGCATGATTGGGCACGGCGGGCTAGTCGTCTTCGATGACACGGTGGATCTGGGTGAGCAGGCCCGCTTCGCAATGGAATTCTGTGCTATCGAGTCTTGCGGGAAATGTACGCCCTGCCGGATCGGCGCAGTTCGGGGCGTGGAGGTCATCGACAAGATACTCAGCGGTGTCGATGAGGCCGGCAACTTGGTATTGTTACGGGAGCTGTGCGACACCATGGTCGCAGGCTCGCTGTGCGCGTTGGGCGGGATGGCCCCGTTCCCCGTGTTGAGCGTTTTGGATCACTTCTCCGAAGATCTGCGGGCGCGCTGATCTCGATGAGGGGGAGGAGATGGAGCTAAGTCATGTATGACACTTACACAGGCTACCGGCGACCCGACGACATGGGAACCCCCGTGGTTGAGTCGACGAGCACAGTCACGCTTGTGATCGATGGTAAAGAGGTCACGGTGCCAGAAGGCACCACGGTCATCCGGGCAGCGGCGTTGGCCGGGATCAATATTCCGAAGCTTTGCGCGACCGACAGTCTGGAGCCTTTTGGTTCGTGCCGGTTATGCCTCGTGGAAATAGAGGGCGCAAAGGGGCTCCCGGCATCCTGCACCACTGAGGCTCGGGAAGGTATGAGGGTTACGACTCAGAATGACAGGGTGGCCGACGTTCGCCGCAACGTCATGGAGCTCTATATTTCCGATCATCCATTAGATTGTCTGACCTGTCCTACAAACGGTGATTGCGAGCTTCAGGACATGGCCGGAGCCGTCGGTTTGCGGGATGTTCGTTACGGTTACGCGGGCGAGAATCACCTGGATGCGGAAAAAGATGAAAGTAATCCGTACTTTACCTTTGATCCGAGCAAGTGCATCGTCTGCTCTAGGTGTGTACGTGCGTGTGAGGAAGTCCAAGGGACGTACGCCCTCACCATAGATGGTCGCGGCTTCGACTCGAAGGTGGCTGCAAGCCAGGATCAGCCGTTTCTGGATTCCGAGTGTGTGTCCTGTGGCGCGTGCGTGCAGGCGTGTCCTACGGCAACCCTCACCGAGAAATCATTGATCAAAAAGGGCCAGCCTGAGCACACGGTCGTTACCACGTGCGGTTATTGTGGGGTTGGCTGCTCGTTCCGTGCCGAGATGAAGGGTGAGGAAGTTGTGCGCATGGTCCCGAACAAGGACGGCAAGGCGAATCACGGCCACTCATGCGTGAAAGGTCGTTTCGCTTTCGGCTACGCGAGTCATAAGGACCGTATAACTACGCCGATGATTCGAGAATCGATCCATGATCCCTGGCAAGAGGTTTCGTGGGAAGAGGCTGTAGAGTTCGCGGCGAGCAAATTGAAGGGCATCCAGGCTGAGTACGGGCCGGATTCCATCGGGGGAATTACCTCGTCTCGCTGTTCCAACGAGGAAACGTATCTGGTACAGAAGATGGTGCGTGCTGGGTTCGGGAACAACAACGTGGATACCTGCGCGCGAGTCTGTCATTCGCCAACGGGTTACGGTCTAAAGTCGACACTAGGCGAGTCCGCGGGGACGCAGTCCTTCGACTCAGTGCTGAAATCTGACGCGATCATGGTCATCGGCGCAAATCCCACAGAAGCCCATCCGGTATTCGGATCGCAAATGAAGCGCCGCTTGAGGGAAGGGGCATCCCTAATCGTCCTCGATCCTCGTAGTATCGATCTGGTGCGTTCACCGCATGTTCAAGCCGACTACCACCTGCAACTTAAGCCAGGTACGAATGTGGCGATCATCAATGCGATCGCTCATGTGGTGCTCTCCGAGGGCTTGGAAGCCAAGACCTATATAGACAATCGCTGCGAGGCGGATGCTTATGAGGATTGGCGCAGCTTCATCCTGGATGAGGTGAATTCGCCCGAGAGCATGGAATCTGTGACCGGGGTACCCGCAGAGAAAATTCGCGGAGCGGCGCGACTATTTGCAAACGCGCCTAATGGCGCAATTTATTACGGCCTAGGCGTCTCCGAGCACAGCCAGGGTTCCACGATGGTTATGGGTATAGCCAATCTTGCTATGGCCACCGGAAACCTAGGGCGCGAGGGCGTTGGAGTCAATCCTCTGCGTGGCCAAAACAACGTGCAGGGGGCATGCGACATGGGCTCGTTTCCCCATGAGCTTCCAGGCTATCGACACGTCTCCGATGCGAATACCCGAACATTGTTCGAGAAGGAGTGGGGAAGGACGATCGCACCCAATCCCGGATTCCGTATTCCCAACATGTTTGATGCTGCTGTTGCGGGTCAGTTCAGGGGGATCTACGTGCAGGGCGAGGATATGGCGCAGTCGGATCCCGATACGCATCATGTGACCGCAGCACTTTCCTCAATGGATTGCGTGATCGTTCAGGATCTATTTCTGAACGAGACGGCGAAGTTCGCCCACGTATTCCTGCCGGGGTCTTCGTTCCTGGAGAAAAACGGCACGTTTACGAATGCGGAACGTCGAATTTCACCGGTGCGCAAGGTCATGGAGCCGTTGGCTGGATACGAAGATTGGGAGGTGACGCAACTGCTCTCCAATGCGATGGGTTACCCAATGAACTACGGTCACGCGAGCGAGATCATGGACGAGATCGCGCGGCTGACGCCGACATTCGAAGGTGTGAGCTTCGAGAAGCTTGATCGACTCGGCACGATTCAATGGCCGTGCAACGATCAGGCCGTGGGGGGTACACCCACGATGCACGTCGATGAGTTCGTGCGGGGTAAGGGCTTGTTCCGCCTAACGCCCTATGTGGAAACAGACGAGCGTACGACGCGCAAGTACCCCTTGTTGCTCACCACCGGCCGAATACTGAGCCAGTACAACGTGGGCGCTCAGACGCGGCGAACCGAGAACATGCAATGGCATGATGAGGACATTGTTGAGATTCACCCCCACGATGCCGAGCAGCGAGGTATCGAACACGGTGACTGGGTTGGTCTCAAGAGCAGAGCGGGCGACACGGTTCTCCGTGCAGATGTGACCGAGCGGGTCCAGCCGGGTGTTGTCTACACGACCTTCCACCATCCGGAGTCCGGTGCCAACGTCGTGACCACGGATAACTCGGATTGGGCAACTAATTGTCCAGAGTACAAGGTAACTGCCGTCCAGGCTCACAAGGTGACTCAGTTGTCCGATTGGCAGCAGGAATTCGAGGAGTTCACAGAGGAGCAACTCGACCTTTTGGAACGAGCTAAGCCGCCCGCCCGAGTCACCTGACGCGTACGCACTATGGAAGCGACTAAACTGGTCCGAATGGCCAACCAGATCTCGGTCAATTGGGATTACGGATCCGATAAGGCAAAGGCCGTTGCTGGTGTCGTCGATCACCTGCGCCGTTTCTGGAACCCTCTTATGTTGGACGAGCTTGCCGAGCACATTGCGGTGGGCGATGCTGAGCTGTCCCCAATAGCGGAGCAGGCACTCAATGAGCTTATTGAAGAGCGGCGCGCCGCAAGCTAGGGGATAAGATGAGCCGAGCACTCGACCGCTGCTATAACATTGCTCGCCTGCGGGAGCGGGCCTCCAAACGGCTACCCGCCCCTATGTTCCATTATATCGACGGCGCTGCTGGCGACGAGTGGACCATGCGTCAGAACACCGACGCGTTTGATCGTTACGAGTTGGTCCCTCGGTTTCTGGTCGACGTCAGTGAGATTGATCTCTCCACAACTGTTTTTGGTCAAAAGATTGACATGCCCTTTTTCTGTGCACCGACTGCGATGTCGCGGCTTTTCCATCATGCGGGGGAGGCCGCTGTGGCTCGGGCAGCGAACCGGGCGGGGACCATGTATTCGCTTTCGTCGATCTCGACGGCCAGTATCGAGGAGGCCGCCGAGGCGACTGACGGCCCCAAGCTTTTTCAGGTCTACGTTTTCAAGGACCGTGGCCTCAATCGCGAGTTTATTCAGCGCTGCAAGGCCTCTGGGTACGATGCGTTGGCTCTGACCGTCGATGTACCAGTGGCCGGAAATCGTGAGCGCGACCTCGTGACCGGCATGACAATACCGCCAAAATTGACTTTGGCGAGCCTTTTCAGTTTCGCAACGCACCCTCGGTGGGTTTGGAATTACTTCACGAACCCGCCGATCGAGCTAGCGAACGTCCGAGATAGGATCAAGGGTGATGTCACAACGTTGGTGAGTTTCTTCAATGATGAATTGGATCGCACTGTCAGCTGGGATGATGCGGCTTGGATGATCGAGGAGTGGGGTGGCCCGTTCGCGATCAAGGGGATTCTTTCGGTCGAGGACGCTCTTCGGGCGGCCGAGGTTGGTGCGAGCGCGGTCATGGTGTCCAATCATGGCGGCCGCCAGCTCGATTCCTCTCCGGCGCCGATCGAAGTTCTGCCGGAGATTGTCGATGCTGTCGGGGACCGGATGGAGGTTATTCTCGAGGGCGGTGTGCGGCGTGGAGTGCACGTTCTGAAAGCCCTCGCATTGGGCGCGACCGCATGTTCCGCAGGCCGACCGTATCTGTTCGGGCTGGGTGCTGGTGGTGAGGCTGGTGTGGATCGAGCACTGGAAATCCTCCGAACTGATATCGAGCGTGATATACGAA
Organism: uncultured Gammaproteobacteria bacterium; assembly: GCA_964384125.1. Lineage (GTDB taxonomy): Bacteria > Pseudomonadota > Gammaproteobacteria > Steroidobacterales > Rariloculaceae > UBA6522. The sequence continues at coordinate 38,058 of CAYLKA010000002.1, forward strand.
TACTTGGCTGTCGCAACGTAGGGGAGGTCGACGCCAATCGAATACGACGGGTCCAGGAGTGAGTGCCACTGATCTAACAACGCTGAAGAGTGTCAAGCGCCTGGAGATAGAGCGGATCGGTGAGGGTGCGGGGACATTGGAAGATGTAGTCGCAACGGAGGAACCGCTCGAGATCCGTTTGGCCTACTCGCGTCCCGACGGCCGGCGTGCGGAGCAAAGCATCTCTGTGACCATGCGCACGCCCGGTCACGACGGAGAGCTTGCCGCGGGCTTTCTTTACACCGAGGGCATCATCAGGAGCAAGGAGGATGTCGAGTCGGTTGCCCCCTGTGGGCCACCGGCGCCGAGCGGGTTGATCAATGTGGTTCGTGTCGAGCTGGCGGCCAACGTGGATGTAGCACTTGACCGTTTAGAGCGTCATTTTTACACCTCATCCAGTTGTGGGGTCTGTGGTAAATCATCATTAGATGCTGTCGCAGTCCAAGGCCACTATGATCTAGAAGACGTTGAATTTCAGGTGAGCGGCGAGCAGCTCGGCGCGCTGCCGGACGCACTTCGTGCACGGCAGACGGTTTTCGAACGGACCGGTGGACTTCATGCCTCGGGCCTCTTTGACGTTGCCGGTCAAATCGTTGCCGTTCGCGAAGATGTCGGGCGACACAACGCATTGGACAAACTGATTGGCCAGGCTCTTCTCGCGGACGAGCTCCCGCTCAGTGCCAGCGGAATTGTCGTCAGTGGCCGTGCAAGTTTCGAGTTGATGCAGAAGGCGATGATGGCCGGTGTACCGTTGCTCGCCGCAGTTGGTGCTCCGTCATCTCTGGCCGTAGAGCTTGCCGAGGAGTTCGGAATGACACTCATCGGGTTCCTAAAGAGGAATAAGCTCAACGTCTATGCGCGTCCCGACCGCGTTCAGTAGCTACTGATCCAATAGAGAGACCATTGACCCCAGTGGATGCCAGGAGTAGAAGTCCTGCATGACTTGGAAGAGGTCTAAGTTCGGAGAGCGTTTCGCGCGCCTAACCGGCGCCGGCGAGCTGATGGAGGACCTGGGGCTGGCTACGGCGGGTGAGCACGATGCTTTTCTCCTTGGTGGTGGTAATCCCGGGAAGATTCCGGCAATGCAGTCACTGTTCAGGCGGCGCCTGGTCGAGATTGCTGCAAGTGACTCTGATACGGATCAGATGCTCGGCAAATATCCTCATCCAAAAGGCGATATTGCCTTTCGGACAGCGTTAGCTGGTTTGTTGAGCCGGGAATACGATTGGCCGCTATCGGCGGACAACATCGCACTGACCGGTGGGAGTCAATCCGGTTTCTTCCTTCTCTTCAATATGCTGGCGGGGGAGTTTTCCGACGGCACCTTTAAACGAATACTCCTGCCAGTCACCCCCGAGTATGTCGGTTACACGGACGTTGGCCTCGACGAGAAGCTGTTTGTCTCTCAAAGGCCGGAGATAGAGGACCGACCTGATGGGTTTTTCAAGTACCACGTGAATTTCGATACCCTTGATATTGTCGAGGACGTGGCCGCTATCTGCGTATCCCGACCGACGAATCCCACCGGTAACGTGATCGGCGACGAAGAGCTGCTCCAACTCGATGGTATGGCCAGACGGGCGGGTGTTCCCTTCATCATTGATAACGCCTATGGCTTGCCTTTCCCGAGGATCGTTTTTACTGAAGCCACTCCCTTCTGGAACGAGAATGTAGTCCTCTGCATGAGTCTTTCGAAACTCGGGTTACCGGGCATCCGTACCGGCATCATCATTGCTCACGAGGAAATTGTCGAAGCGCTTTCGCATATGACAGCAGTGCAGAACCTCGCGGTCGCAAGCGCCGGTGCGGTGTTGCTTCAGCCATGGCTGGAGAATGGCGAGATCATCGACATCAGTCGCCGCTTCATTACTCCCTTCTACGAAGAGAAGGCAAAGGCGGCGTGTAAGGTTTTAAAAAGTGAACTGGAGGGCATTTCCTACAAGATTCACGTTCCCGAAGGCGCGTTCTTTCTCTGGTTGTGGCTTCCTGGGTTACCTATCACGAGTCATGAGCTATATCAGCGCCTGAAGACCAAGGGCGTGTTCGTTATGTCGGGGCACCACTTTTTTCCGGGGCTGAAGGAGCCATGGCGACATCGGGATGAGTGTCTGCGCTTATCCTATTCCCAGGACGAGGAGGTTGTTCAGGCGGGCATGCGGATCATTGGTAAAGAGGTCAGGGAGCTTTATTCTCTGGCGGGGTGAGTTGGCTAATTTTTTAGCGCTGCGACCAGCTCCGGGACGGCAGTGAAAAGATCCGCTGCTAAACCGAAGTCGGCAATCTCGAAGATCGGAGCTTCTTCGTCCTTGTTTATCGCGACGATCGTCCCGGCATCCTTGATACCCGTCAAGTGTTGAATTGCACCGGAGATGCCTACGGCAATGTAGAGTTCCGGTGCAATGATTTTTCCGGTCTGACCCACTTGGAGGTCGTTTCCGACGTAACCTGAGTCCACCGCAGCCCGGGAGGCTCCCACCGCCGCACCAATCGTGTCTGCGAGCTCGTAGATGAGCTCAAAGTTCTCTTTGCTGCCCACTGCTCGACCGCCGGACACCACCCGAGTGGCGGTCTGTAAGTCGGGTCGAGCACCTCCAGTGTCCCCGCGAAGCTCTACGAAACGTGTGTGCTTCGGTATATCCGCGGTGACCGGCCTCGACTCGATCTCAGCACTGCCCGTCGGCTCGGCGGCGGTGTAAGACGCGGTCCTGACAGTTGCGACCAGAACCCGATTCTCCGGTGTTTGGACGGTGACAATTGCGTTGCCCGCGTAAATGGGCCGCTTGAACCTGAATGCGTTTTCCGCTTCCATGACATCGCTTAACTGTCCGACACCGAGGAGTGCAGCAACACGCGGCATCAAATCCTTCCCAAAGGTGGTGGATGGTCCAAAGATGTGGGTGTAATCGACTGCGAGCTGGGCGACCTGAGGAGATAGCACGGCGGCTAGGGCAGAGTCGTTTGCGGGGTGGTTGACCCTGATGACAGTCGTGACACCTGCAAGTTTCGCTGCTTCATTAGCGACCTGTTCTCCATCATCGGCCAGTACGACGATATCGATAGTCTCGGCGCTGAAGCTTCGTGCGCATGTTACGCACTTCGCAGTGCTAGGGTTCATGGAAACCCCGTCGTGCTCCGCCACGATCAGTACGCGCGCCATCAGATCAGCTCCTTGTTGCTGAGTACCTGCACGAGTTCCGTCACGTCGTTAACCATGATGCCCCTCGAGCGCTTTGCGGGAGGCTCGGTCGCTACCACGTCAAAATGTGCTGTGGTATCAACGCCTAGCTCTGCTAGCGGTAAAACGTTGAGTGTTTTCTTTTTGGCCTTCATGATTTCGGGCAGTTTGACGTATCGCGGCTCGTTCAGACGCAAATCGCTTGTTATGACGGCCGGCAGATCAACCTCGATAACTTCAAGGCCGGCATCCACTTCCCGAACGGCCGTCGCTGCACCGGCATCGAGCGTCAGCTCGGAGACGAACGTCGCTTGTGGTCGTTCCCAGAGCGCGGCGAGCATTTGTCCGGTCTGATTGTTGTCATCGTCGATGGCCTGTTTCCCCATCATCACGAGTTCCGGTTTTTCGCGTTCTATGAGGGCTCGGAGCGTTCTCGCAATCGCGAGCGGTTCAAGGTCCGTCGTCGTTTCCACCAGAATCGCGCGATCGGCCCCCATGGCCAATCCCGATCGAAGTTGTTGCTGGCTCTCCTGGCCACCAATTGAAACGACGATGACTTCCTCGGCTTGACCGCGTTCCTTGATCCTGAGGGCCTCCTCAAGGGCGATCTCGTCGAAGGGATTGATACTCATCTTGACGCCGTCGAGTGCAATACCCGAGCCATCCGGTTTTACGCGCACGCGGACGTTGTAATCGACGACACGTTTCAAAGACACCAGAATTTTTTTCACGTTGATCATGTTAGGACGAAAGTGATGGTTCCAGTCACGGGGGGGGTATTGTTGACGATGTGACGACATTCTGAAAGTCATAGGTTGTGGCTCGGTTTTGCAGCGTATTCCCCTATCTCCGGCCAAATCCGGTGTATTTCCGGCTGTGTTTGGTATCCCCGGGCAAACGAGTGTTGGAATTTGACGTCAGAATCGGAACACATGAAACGCAAATAAAGCCACGTTTGCTCATGGGTGCGGTATAAGCGCTCCAATGGTCTTTGATAGAGCGGTAGGATTGGACGGGCGAGGGGACTTTGGCTCTAATGCTTGGTAGAGAGTTTTGAATAACTGTAGGCGGGCGTCCGAATGTCACGAGAAACAATGGAGTATGACGTGGTGGTCGTCGGGGGTGGCCCCGCTGGGCTTTCTGCCGCAATTCGACTACGGCAGCTAGCGGCTGCGACCGACCGGGATATCAGCGTTTGCTTGCTGGAAAAGGGTTCTGAGGTCGGTGCCCATACGCTATCTGGTGCGGTTATCGAGACCCGGGCCCTGGACGAATTGCTGCCGGAATGGCGGGAAATGGGAGCGCCCGTAAATACGGCTGTTACAGCAGATGAGTTTTATTTTCTTGCTGGGCCGAGAACCTCGATCCGAGTGCCTCGGATCTTCGTACCGGCCACCATGCACAATCGAGGTCATTACGTTGTCAGCCTCGGTAACGTCTGTCGTTGGTTGGGCGAGCAGGCGGAAGGGCTCGGAGTGGATATTTTTCCCGGATTCGCGGCGTCTCAGCTGTTGCTGGACGATGACGGTACGGTAAGAGGTGTGACCACCGGTGAGATGGGGTTGGACGCTGCCGGAAATCCCAAGGAATCTTATGAGGCGGGTATCGACCTCTTTGCTAGACACACCGTATTCGCAGAAGGCTCCAGGGGACATCTCGGGCGGCAACTGATCGAGCGATTCAAACTGGATGGGGGTACAGACCCGCAGCACTACGCGTTGGGGCTCAAAGAGCTTTGGGAGATCCCCCCCAGCCAACATGAAGTTGGCAAGGTTGTCCATGGTGCTGGGTGGCCATTGACGAAAGGAGTGAGCGGCGGTTTTTTCTTGTACCACGCGGAGGATTCCAAGGTTGTCGTGGGGCTGATCGTTGACCTGAACTATACGAATCCATACCTCAGTCCTTATGGGGAGTTTCAGCGGTTGAAACTTCATCCCTTGATTCGGAGAGTCTTGGAAGGTGGCTCGCGGATAGCCTATGGCGCACGGTCCATAACGAAGGGCGGGGAGAATTCGCTACCCAGACAGACTGTGCGAGGGGGGGTGATCGTTGGATGTAATGCAGGCACTTTGAACTTCGCAAAAATCAAAGGAACCCATACCGCAATGATGTCGGGCATGATTGCGGCCGAGTCCATTTTCGAGTCGTTCGAGTCCGATGTGGATGCAGGTGTCGAGCTGACGGGTCTCCCACGTCGACTGCGTCGATCGTGGCTCCAAGATGAGTTGCATTCGGCTCGCAACTTCGGGCCGGCGCTGCATAAATTTGGGGTGCTTGGTGGAGCATTTTTTAACTTTATGGAGCAGTCGGTCTTCCGAGGCCGGACTCCTTTCACACTGCATGATCAACGGGAGGATAATGAGACCTTACTTCCTGCCGCTCAGTCTGAGCCGATTAAATACCCGAGACCCGATGGGGTTGTCACGTTCGACCAGCTTTCATCGGTCTATTTGTCGAATACAAATCACATTGATGATCAGCCGTGCCATCTGACCTTGAAGCAAGAAGCGACCCCTATCGAGAGAAACTACGTCGACTTTGCAGGTCCAGAATCGCGTTATTGTCCGGCCAGCGTCTACGAATTTGTTACGGCTGGCGAAACGGTACGACTACAGATCAATGCGCAGAACTGCGTCCACTGCAAGACCTGCGATATAAAGGACCCTGATCAGAATATCGTATGGGTTCCTCCCGAAGGGGCGGGCGGCCCGAACTACCAGGGCATGTAGGTATCGTCGGGCGTGCGTGCCATATTTTCCTTGCGCTTCAATGGCTTCCCTGCAGTGGCGCGGGAGATACCCCTGGCAAAGCAACGGGACACCGTGCGGAGATGCGGTGTCCCGGTTGTAGGATTGGTGCTGTTTTCTCGCTTACCAGCCGGCTAAGACGGGTTTGCTGATCAGGTAATCCGAGTTAGCTCCTTGCCTCGGTACGAACTTCTGCACGCCACACTTGTTGTCGACCTGTGCGAGGTAGACGTTACCTTCCTCGTCGACGCTCATGCCGTGCACGCCGGCGATACCGCCAGGGAAGTCGCCAAAGACACCCCAGGAGTAGAGGAAATTACCATCTAGATCATATTTCAAGATCTTGTGTGAGTTACGGTCAGCAGCCCATAGATACCCATCTTCAGTGATGATGAACATGTGAACGTTTCCACGCTCACCGACGCTCCACTCATACAGGTATTCACCATCCTCATCAAAGACTTGTATGCGCCGGTTTTCTCGATCGTTGACGAAAACTCGGTTCGTGGCTGGATCGACCGCAATGCCGTGCACGTTATTCCAGTAGTAGGGGCGGGTTTCGTTGCCGTCGTTGCCTTCTTCGCCCCAGGAAGTCACATAGTTGCCGTCCGAATCGAATTTTACGGCTCGGGTACCGTTGTAGCCGTCGGAAACCACGAAGCTCGAGTCCGGAAACCAGGCCATAAACGTCGGGCGGTTAAAATGCGTCTCATCCGCGCCGAGTTCCCCGTATGTCCCGATCGTCTGTACCAGTGTGGTTCCGTCATTCGTGAACTTGTGAATGACATGCTTGTGGTCGTCAATTATCCAGACGTGTCGCTCGGGATCGTAGGGGTTGATGCCCACCCAGTGAGGCCGTTGGAGCATAGAGTCCCATTGGTCCCAGGTTTCGATCGCGTTGCCTTCACGGTCAAAAACAATGACGCAGTACTGCCATTTAGAGTCAATGCCGAGGCGGCCGCCGCCGGCTATCCAGCCAGTCACACCTTCCTCGGCCAATCCACCGGTCCCACCGCTGCCTGGCAGGCTCGACCTGGTAGCATTGCGCCAGATTCCTGACTGGGGAAAGGTCACACTGGGGGCGACTTCCGGCATTCGACGCGGCGTTGGTGCATCGATCTTCGGCAGTAGCCCGCGCTGCAGATAGAAGACCCTATCGGCGCTTTCGGCGAACACGCTCTGCCCAGCACCGTAGGTCCAGTTCTCCGCTCCGGGTAGGCTCGAGATATCTTTCGGCCAGTCCGCGTCGACGTCGTAGGCGCCGAACATGTCTTGTCCGCCCGTTTGTCCTTGAACTGCTGCGTAACTGCGGGCGGCCTGATCTTGGGCCGACGCACTGCTGAGCAGGCCCGCCACTGCGATCAGGATGGCGCTCGTGCCGAGCGTGACTATCTGTCGAAACATATCGCTCTCCAGGTCAGTTCTAGTTTTATTGGCGAAAGGACGAGCGAACAGTGAGTTGTCCTCCATCCTTAGTCTGCTTGGGTATTTTGCGCCAAAAAGCGCTGTTCTCAAAGCCCCGATTGGCTGCGTGTTCCCCCGGCTGTCGGGGCTTGCCCCTTCCCTGCTGAAGCCAGGGCCCACCCGCGATAGATCCCGATATTAATCGGTACGTTGTGTACCCTCAGGATGTCCACTCCCTGTTGGCAGAGGTTGAGGGAGAGGCCCGCCGTCGCCAGATCCCTGGCGGTCATTTCGTCGCCCACGACATCCCCGAGGAAAGATTTCCTTGAATGACCAATGAGCACACGCAGCCCGTGGCGTCGAAACTCACCCGCTCGACTCAAGAGCTCTCGGTTTTGTTGGACCGTCTTGCCGAATCCTATACCAGGATCGAAGATGATCCGATTGAGGTTCAGGCCTGCTTTTTCCCACCGCTCTAGGCGTGCCAGTAGCCATTGCTCCAATGCAGCGTAAGGATCGACGTCTTGCGCGAGTGTGATTTTGGGATCGACGGGCAAGGAGAGCTGGTGCATGGCCACGAAGTCGACTCCACTTTCGCCGGCGAGCTCGATCATCTCCTCTGAGCTCAGGCCACCAACGTCGTTGACCATATCAACACCGAGGCGCAACGCCTTTCGGGCCGTGGTGGTTCGGTAGGTGTCGATACTGATCAGTGGGCCGAAGGGTTGGCGATCACGAGTTTCTATGAGCCGCTCTAATATGGGGGCAACGCGAGCCCACTCCGTCTCGGCCGTCACTGGGTTCCCTCCGGGGCGAGTGGACTCTCCGCCGACGTCGATGATGTGTGCACCTGCGTTTATCATCCCCATAGCATGAGGCTCGAGGTGTTTCCAATCGAGGAGCTGACCACCATCTGAGAAAGAGTCCGGTGTCACATTTAAAATGCCCATCCAGAGTGGAATGTGAGTGGGTAATTTGCGAGACCAATCCAGTAAGCTTGCTCTAGCGGTGCCCGGGACGATGAGCCGGGGCTCAAGCGCGATCAGTGGCGCCAGTACAAAGTCACGTTCCCGGAGGCGGGCGTGAGGTACGGTAAGCGTCTTCGTAGTTAATTCCGCCTCACCCCACAGCAAAATATCGATATCGATAGGACGGGGTGCCCAATGTAGGTTGTCGACGCGTCCTAAGCCCTGCTCTATTTCTCCTATCCAACTCCGCACGGTCTCCGGGGCGGCCTCCGTCTCGCATTCCGCAGCCAGATTCAAGAAGGGTTGATCCCACTCGGCAGGGCAGTTTTCCGGCAGCTGTGCGGCAGATTCGATCACAGGTGAGACACGTGTCACCCTGAGTTCTTTAGTCTCGAGCTGCGTCAGCGCCCGAGACAGGTTCGAGCGACGGTCACCCAGATTCGACCCGAGTCCGAGATAGATACCCATGTGGATAGCTTACAGTGCTCGGACCAAGAACAATGCCACTTAGAGGAATTCACGCACAAACATCCCATTCGACCGGAAGTTTTCATCCTTATCTAACGAGAGGGCTCATAGGGCGCCCTTAGTGTTCGGGGAAGCGTTTGCTTTAACGTGTTCGAACACTCCCCTAGGCAAGTCTTTAAGCTGCGGTGCTAGGGCTTCCTTTTTTTGCGTCCGGTTGCTGATTCAGGCTTCGTCCTCCAATGCCCGTTGGATGATGTACTGGACATTGCCGGTGTGCGCTCGGGTTTCGACGTTGCCGCGGCGCTTACCCCTCAGCATTCGCTCAATATCTCGAAGCTGATAGAGCGCCATCGATTGGGATGGATAGTCGTGGTCATCTTCCGTCACGATTTCGATCAGTCGCGAGACGTACTCAATCTGTAGATTTTGCCTGAATGTGTTCACGTCACTGCGCAAGTCTTCGGCGAAGATTGCCGTCGTTAGGTCTCCCATCAAGTCCGCCAGCTCATATTCGTTGCCGTAAAGGCGCGAGTCCGTTACGCGGGTCATAACCCGCGGATGGAGAAGGTGTGAGAGGACCCGGCGCTGCATCGCGAGCAGCCACTCATGGACCTTGGGATCTTCTGTTTCCCCGAAGAAGTTCCAGAGCCTGCGTTGTTGCTGCAAATGGGAATAGAGATCCTGGGAAGCCGATAGCGCGCCTGGGTCAAACAGATGGTTTGCTAAAACATGCATGGCGTGCTCCTGTGTCTCGAGGTTCACCGGCACGAAGGGCGTCTCGGCGCCGGGTTGGCCTACGACGGAGCGGTTGATGTACACCCCGCCGATCTGATGCGCTAGCACCCCGATGGAACGGGCGAACTGAGCCAACATCACGACATAGGCGTCTCGCAGCTCGTGGTAGGACTCTCCCGTGTGGACGTTCTTGTCCCTCGCCGTATCGAATAGTTCTTCGATCAGGTTCAAGCGTTCCTCGGCGTACCCGATGGGATCACTTGTCATGTCGTACCAGTGAACCCGAGGGTCCATTGCCCAGCCTGGTGCGCGCATCACGTGGTCGTCGGTTCCGAAAAGTAGTTGCGACTCAGTAGAGCGCGCTGCAATAGCGGCTAATCGTTCCGCCTCAAGCCCACGGTCTTCCAGCGCGGTCGAATAGCTGTATTCGACTATCCAATCGTCGTAGGGGCCCGGTTTCGTTCCGAAGTAGGCGGTCTGCTCACGGCCGCCGGTCGCAATGTGGATGTCGGCGTAGTCCATCACGGAAGCTTGGAGTGAACGCTCACTTACGACTGCCGGGTCGTAGATCTCCTCGAGCGAGAGCATGTTGGAGGCGGCAAAGTTATGCGCGAAACCCAGCGTATGACCCACCTCGTGAAGCGTTAGGTCGACCAGAAACTCGTGAACCAATTGCTCTTCCTGAGCGGATCCCAATTGCAAGGCGTTGATGGCAAATCGGCCGAAAGCCTGGCTCAGGTGCAGCTCATAACCAATCGAGCAATAGTCGGGCTCGTAATAATCGGGCACTGCTGAGCCGTCCAGGTTATCCAGGATGCGCTGATACTGCACCCGTCTCGTCACCCCTGCGAACTCCAGCATGATGTCGGCACCGATGATCTGTCCGGTGCGCGGGTTCGTGAAGGACGGCCCGTAGCCGGAGAACGGCGGGTTAGGTGAAGACGTCCAGCGCAGCACGTTGTATCTGATGTCGCCCCCGTCCCATTCAGCGTCATCGGGCTGTATTCTGACGACCAGTGCGTTCTCGAACCCAATTTTTTCGAACGACTGGTTCCAGGCGAGCACACCCTCCCGGATCGAATCACGGAATTCCATCGGGGTGGTGTTCTCTATCCACCATACGATCGGTTCAACAGGCTCGGATATGGGCGCTGTAGGATCCTTTTTCTCCAAGTGCCAGCGTTCGACAAGATCTCGGTAAGGCGTGACACTCGTGTCTGTGAGGTCGGTCACCTGTTGAGCAAAGAAGCCCATGCGGTGATCTGTTAGCCGTGGTTCGTAATCGTTCTCTGGGATTGCGATGAACGAGTGCTGCATGTAGATACTCACGTAACGGCTATCCGTGACCTCCTCGTCTCCACGGACGATGGGCGCCGGGTTTTCGTACACATATTCCACGTGTACGTTCGTGTTCAGCGGGTAGTTCCTAATCTCGGTAATCTTGCTCTTGTCATCGCTCAGACTGCCGAGCCTGAACCGGTTCCCCCTGTCCTCATCGGGATCGGGTGTTGGCTTGACCTGCAGGAGGGCCTCGGCCGAAAAAACCTCATCGACGTTGATCAAGACTTTCCCGGTTTCCTTGTCTTCGGCAAAGATGGGCTCTGAAACGAGCAACCCGGAACTGATATTCGCTTCGGAGGCGCGGCTCAGTGGGCTCTCTGGATCGAAATAGAACGCCGTGTTTTTAGCCCGAATTTCGATTCGGTCGAAGTGGCGAGCCAGCGATAGAATCCGGTTATCTCGGTAGCGGCCCCGAAAATGCCCGCCCTGGACGACACCATCGGTGCTGACGGCGACGTATATGTACTCCCGATCAAGCTGCTCGGGGGAGATCTCCATATAGGTCGCCCCCGAATCGCGATCTCGGTAGATGGTGAACAGGCCCTCGAACCGGTCGCTATTTTCGGTGGTCTCAGCGATGGTCTTAGTGGCTCTGTTTTCTTCATCTGCTTCCTCCGGTTCTTGAGGCAGAGCCAGTTGTGCGATGACGAGCGTCAGGACGCCTAGAGTCAGAAGCGTTCGCAATGGATGTTTCATTTTTACGTCCTCCAAGATTGCTTCGAAAGGATAGAGAATTCGTCGATATTGGGCCAGCGTGAAAACGGAGTCGGATCCGGGCAAACTATTGCAGTGGGCAGCGCAGACACTAACCAAGGACAATAATGGATTTCATCTCTCTGGCGGAGTTGTCCGCTCTCCTACAAGTTTTCATCGTAGACTTGGTGTTGGCAGGGGACAATGCGATTGTAATAGCCATGGCCGCGGCTGGGCTTCCCAGCCACCAGCGTGCCCGAGTGATGATCGTGGGCATTGCGATGGCGACGATTCTACGGATCGTTTTCGCCTTTCTCACGGTCTATCTGCTGCAGATCATTGGGCTGGTGCTGCTCGGAGGGTTGCTCCTGCTCTGGGTCAGTTGGAAGCTTTGGCGCGAATTGGGTGAGCAGGCAAACCGAGGGCCCGCTCCTGAGAATAACGACGAGATCGTCCATACGTCGTCGTTGGAGTCCTCAGCGTCTACCCCAAAGACCACACGCCAGGCCATGATCCAGATCGTCATTGCCGATGTCTCAATGTCACTAGATAACGTTCTAGCTGTGGCGGGGATCGCAAGGGATCATGTCTGGGTGCTCGTCGTAGGATTGGCATTATCTATTGCTTTCATGGGGCTGGCTGCCGTGTACATCGCACGGCTGTTGGCGCGGTATCACTGGATCGGCTACGTTGGCTTGGTCATCATATTGTATGTCGCTGTAAAAATGATGTACGACGGGACCCTACAGATCATGGCCGTCATGACGTAAGTATGGCGACAGAAAAACGAAGCAACCAAAATGGCAAAGAAAGTAACAAACTACGAGTGTTACAGGCGTTATGATCGCTCTGTGGCGAGGATGCTGTTACTGATATTTTTCGGTTTGCTCGCGGTGCCGGTGGGTGCTCAGGATGTGCGTCTGAAGGCCCACCATATGCTGCCGCCCGTGGCTCCGGGTCACTCGATGATGTTGGTACCTTGGGTGGAAAAAGTGGAGCGTGAGTCCGGAGGGCGCCTTGCGATCGACATCTACCCGTCGCTCCACTTGGGGGGGCAAGCTCCCGCGCTTATCGACCAGGCCCACGATGGCATCGTCGACATTGTGTGGACTTTACCGGGGTACACACCGGGACGGTTTCCCCGCATTGAGGTTTTCGAGCTACCGTTCCTTGCCGCTCATCCGGTGGTGATGAATTTCGCGATCCAGGATTTCATCGATAATCATCCGGAGGAATTTGAAGGTTATCAGCTCATATCGGCATTCGTGCACGCGGGGCAGCTTATCCACTCCAAAGTGCCGGTGCGTACGACAGCAGAGCTCGCCGGGCTGAAGTACCGAATCCCAGCACGTGTCGCGGGTTGGATGGTTGAGTCCTGGGGTGCTACGCCGATCGGTACGACCGTACAGAAGATTCCGGAGATGCTCTCAAAAGGCATAGTCGATGCAGCGCTCATTCCCTACGAAGCTTCTTTTGGGCTCAAGGTTCACGACATGGTCGACTACCATATACTTTTGGATAGTGAGACCTGGCCGCGCCTCAATACGCAAGTTCTCATGGTGGTCATGAACGCTGAGGTTTATGAACAGTTACCCGCGGATCTCAAGGTGGTCATAGATGCCAACTCCGGACGCAATGTGGCCAAATGGATGGGGGAAGTCTGGGTTGAGATGGAAAATGACGGGGAGCGTGCGGCGGGCGCGTCTGGTGAGTTCATCTACCTGCCGCCGGAAGAAATGGAGTTACTGAGACAACGCAGCCAACAGCAGGTTGCGGAACGCTGGATTTCCGTGGTTGCTGATGCGGGAGTCGATGGTCGCGCGCTCTTGGAAGAGGCTACCGCGCTGCTTGAGCACTACGGGCAGCTCTTCGCTGCGGGCGCGCTAGAGTAGTGCTCACACGAATAGCGAGTACAGTTCGCTCGCGCTTTTACCCCTTCTTCGCGATCACGTTTAGCAGAGCCTGACGTTTCTCTCTGCGCACGACGTCAAGTGCGCGCTTAAGAGCTCCAGGGAGCTCCGCGGCATCGTCTACGAGTTCGCCGTATCCACCGTTCGCCTCGCAGATCTTTTCGTAGTCCGGCGAGGCCTCCCATTCGCATAACGGTACCGACTCCACCGCCGTGGCCCAACCGTTCGGTGCGTGGCCGAAAGTTGCCTGTCGAGACCTCTGCCAGCCATTGTTGTTATAGATGACGTAGAGGATTGGCAGCGCGCATTCGCGTGACATGAAATGGGTGGCTGTCGGCACACCGAAAACGTGACTCCCATCTCCAATCGCGCAGACTACCGTTCGGTCCGGACAGGCGAGCTTAACGCCCAGTGCTGCGCCTGGTCCCCAGCCCAGAACGGCTGAGTGAGGGTGATTGAAGAATGTCCCCGGCCGCGTAAAGCAGGTCTGGGTTGGATCCAGCGAGATCTCCGTGACGGCAATATCGGTTTCGTCGAGCACCTCGGAAATGCAGCGGGAGATCCATCGGTAGTCCAACGGAGAATCCTCGCGAACACTCTCCACTTCGACCCGCCATGCCTCCCTCTGTGCGTGGTGCGCGGTTTCCCAGCGTGATCTTCTCTCGTTAATCTCGTCCTCATTCAACCTTTTCTGGGCGATCTCGGCGTCGAGCGCGAGCAGCGTGCGTCCAGGATCCCCAGCCAGGCCTATATCCGTTGGGAATCCTCGAATCGGGTAATCCTCGTATAGTGGATCGTTGTCGATCTGGATCACGGTCGTATTGGCTCGGGGCTCGGCATGTTTGGGGAACCATGGGGCATCGGTTTCGATAGCTACGATGACGTCGGCTTTGTTCACCAGGGGGTTTACGTCGTACCCCTGATGCAGTGAATGATTTTGAGGAAAGTTCAGGTGCGTACCCCAGGACTCGACGACCGGGATCGCAAGACGTTCAGCCAAGGTCACCAGCGCATCGACGGCCTTGGGATCACGGCCCAGGGATGACGTGATGATCAGCGGATCATTTGCTTCGGCGAGCACTGTTGCCGCTCGTTCGAGAGCCTCGCGTGCTGGTAGCGTCGGCGAAGAGGGGTTGAGCCGGGTCACCGCACTGAAATCCACTTCGGGCAGCGCCTCACCCGAGACGTCTAGTGGCAGCGTCAGGTAGACGGGACCCGACGGCTCGTTGCGTGTGATGGCGAGTGCGCGATCTACGACAGTCTCAAGCTGCTCGCCACGGCGCAGCTCATAATCCCACTTCACGAACTCGCGTAGCATGCCCGCTTGGTCGAAGGACTCCTGGGCCCAGTGAATGCCCTGGCCTCGCGAAGTGACGTGACCTTTCTCGGTTATGGAGGCGCGACCGGCGGCGAGCTACATCGGTACTCGAGCGCGGGCCGCATTGATAATCCCCCCCAGCGCGTTAGCCGTTCCGGCGATTGTGTGGACCATCACCACCTGTGGATCGCCGGTGATCATGGCATAGCCATGCGCCATGGAAACGGCCGTGATTTCGTGGATCGCAGTAACAGGTTGAATGCCCTTGGTTCTTCCCTGGGTCTTCCACTTGGCGAAGGCTTCGACGAAGGGGGGGAAATCTGTTCCTGCCCCGCCCCCGAAGAAATACTCGACGCCCCGCGCTTCTAGGAGCTCTAGGAGCCCCTCGGCGACGCTGTCCACCTTGCCACTCTTTCGGGGCATGCAGCCCCCTCTTTTTTGCGCGCACAAACGCTTTGTGGCGGTTATCATAGCGGAGTCCAGGCGCCGTCATGGCCGAATAAGGAAAAAGGGGAACCCCATGAGAAACGTTGTTCCAGCCGGTTTACTCGTCGCGGTGCTCGCGAGTGGTGCTGCATTCGCCCAGCAGGCGCGGGATTGGGATGCTGTGGAGTTAACGATCCACCACGTGGCGGGTGATATCTATTACCTTGAAGGCGCTGGTGGAAACATTGGGTTGTCGGTTGGTGAAGACGGTATCGTGATGATTGACGATCAGTTCGCGCCGCTAACCGAGCGGATCGTTGCTGCGATCAGCGAGCTCAATGACGGCGAGATTCGGTTCGTTATTAATACCCATGTTCATCCCGACCACACCGGGGGTAACGAGAACCTCGGCAAGATGGGTATCGCGATTTTGGCGAATGATCGAGTGCGGGTGCGTATGGTTGGGGAGATGAGGCCCGAAGACGGATTCCCCATACTCACGTTCAGTGACACGACGACCGTTCACCTGAATGGCGAAGAAGTATATGTGTTTACCGTGCCACCGGCGCACACGGATGGGGATAGCTTCATCCATTTCCGGGGCGCGGATGTGCTGCACCTGGGCGATGTGTTCAGGACCAACAATTTCCCTTATATCGATATTGCTAGAGGCGGCACGCTGCGGGGCACCCTAGAGGCGCTGGGCATGGCAATTGGGATGTCCGGGCCGGACACGCTGATCATCCCGGGTCACGGTGCCCTTTCCAGGCGAGAGGATGTCATTGAGTTCCGTGACATGACCATCGTCGTCGCTGAGCGGGTTGAGATGCTGGTTCGCGAGGGTGCCACGATTGAGGAGGTGCTGGCGGCCGGCACGACTGCTGATTATGAAGATAAAAGGGGTGATCCGGAGAGGTTCCTCCGCGGGGTGTACGTGGAGGTTGGCGGACAGTAGTCGCTCGATCAGTACCCGGGTTTCGGCCAGGCCAATGTCCTCGCGATGAGCAAGCCGAGGGTCTGCGTCTATATACCGATCGATGCATCGGGTGAGTCTCATCGACGGTTTGAGGCGGCGGGATGCGAGGTCGTCTTGGGTGAGACGTCCTGGCGCACTGGCATAGACCGAGACGCGTTGCTGAATCTTTCGCATGGTTCCCACGCGCTGCTGGGCGCGACGATAAAACGCTCACCTATAGAGCGGACTTTCCTGGAGCAGCTGCCAGAGCTGCGAATCATCGCGAAGTACACTATCGGAGTCGAAGATGTGGACCTCGGTGCCGCGACCGATCGGGGGGTCCTTGTGACTCACAGTCCGACGGAAGCGAACTGGGGCGGTGTCGCTGAGGGGACCGTTGCCTTCATGTTGGCCCTGCTTAAGCAAGTCCGAGAGCGCGATCGTCACGTTAAACGAGGTGGGTGGCGGGATTCAAAACTGCTTGGCACCTACGTGGGGAATCGGGAGGACGTTTATCCGGGTCTGTCAGGCGGCAGCGTTGGTCTTGGTCGTTGTGGCTCACGTGTCGCGGAGTTGCTGGCGCCCTGGAGGGTGCGTTTGCTTGCATGCGACCCATACGTGGATACGGCGAGATTCCAGCGCTACGGCGCGCAACGTATGGCTCTGGAATCTCTCCTCGAGGAGGCGGATGTCGTTACCCTGCACGTTACGCTGACCGACGAGACACGGGGTTTCATCGGGCGCTCGGCGCTAAAGCGCATGAAGCCTACTGCGATTCTCATAAACACCAGTCGCGGGGCAGTGGTGGATGTTGATGCGTTGTGCGATGCCTTGGAAATAGGATCTTTGGCGGGGGCGGCCCTTGATGTTCTGCCGGAAGAACCGCCCGGAGATGATGCCAGGGTCCTCGGGCTAGGAGACAAGGTCTTACTTTGCCCACACATGGTGAGCGCGAATGCGCCTGGAACCCTTGAGCCCGCTATTCCCTGGGCGACCGATGCGATCCTGTCGGCATTGAGGGGCGAAATCCCTGAACATGTCTACAACGTCGACGTCATTCCTCAGTGGTTGGAGAGATTTGGCGGTAAACGTCTGATATGACGGGCCTTTCCAAGCCAGTCTACGGTCCGCGGGCTATCTGGTCGTGGGCGATCTACGATTTTGCAAACTCCCCGTTTACGACGCTGGTCGTAACATTCGTCTATGCGACGTACTTCACCCAGGTTATCGCACCGGATCCGGTTACCGGAACCGTACTGTGGTCCCGCGCTGTGACCATAACGGCATTGGTGGTGGCCATTTGTTCTCCGATTCTTGGTGCTTTAGCCGATCGTGGTGGCTATAGAAAGACCTTCGTCCTGTTCTTCACGCTGGTTTGCGTGTTGGCTACCGCGGGGCTTTACAGCGTTCTTCCCGGACAGATAGCGGCAGCCTTGATACTGGTCGTCATTGCCAATATTGCATACGAGTTCGGTACCGTGTTCTACAACGCTTTTCTACCGGATCTCGCGCCACCGGAACGGGTTGGCCGTATTTCCGGCTATGGCTGGGGACTGGGGTACTTGGGTGGTCTTCTTGCGTTGACGCTGGCACTACTTACGCTGATTCAGCCTGAGACACCCTGGTTCGGCTTTAGCACAGAAACGGGCGAAAACATTCGTGCGACCAATCTGCTAGTTGCCATTTGGTTTTTGATTTTCTCTCTCCCCTTTCTGTTCTGGGTGCATGAAGACAAGTCGATGGTGTCGAGCAGTGGTCGAGTCTTCAAGGAGACAATTACTCAGCTACGTACGACTTTCGTGAAGATCCGCAGATTCAAAGAAGTCACAAGATTCCTTGTCGCACGATTTGTCTATAACAACGGTCTCGTTACGGTATTTGCATTCGGTGGCATCTACGCGGCTGAGTCGTTCGGCTTCACGCTTCAAGAGGTACTTATTTTTGGAATTGTCCTCAACGTAGCTGCCGGGCTGGGTGCGCTGGTAATGGGGTATCTCGATGACTCGATCGGTGGGAAACGTACGGTCATGCTATCCCTGATTGGCTTGACGGTTGCGACGTTACTCGCTGTGGTTGCAACGACGAAGCTGTGGCTTTGGGTAGCTGGTATCGTTATCGGGATCTTTAGTGGGCCTAACCAGTCAGCCAGTCGCTCGCTAATGGCTCGTTTCGTTCCTTCGGAGTCGGAGAATGAGTTTTTTGGTTTTTTTGCTTTCTCAGGCAAGTTCACCGCTTTCTTGGGACCGATCTTGCTGGGGCTGTTGACTCAGTGGACCGGATCGCTGCGTTGGGGCATCTCGGTGGTACTGGTCATGTTCGTTGTCGGCATGTTGATCCTGATTCCGTTGGATGAAGAAAACGGCACTGCTCGTGCGGGGCGAAACCGCTGAATCAGGCTGATCCTTTCACTCGGATTCTAGTGTTTCGGTCTCTACTCACCCGCACATCTCCTAGAATTAAGAGTGATTCCGGCGCGGTACAATGCTGGTGGAGCGCAGCTCAAAAAGAGGAACACCATGCAGATCCCCTCAGAAATTGAATCCTACAAAGATGAAATGATTCATTTGCGGAGGGACATTCATGCGCACCCAGAACTCGCTTATCAAGAGGAACGGACCGCCGGGTTGGTAGCCGAATGCTTGGAGCGTTGGGGAGTGGAAGTCGATCGAGGGTTGGGAAAAACTGGTGTTGTAGGTACGTTGTCTAAAGGTAGCGGCCCGAGCATTGGCCTCCGGGCCGACATGGACGCTTTGCCCATGTATGAGGGGAACACGTTCGAGCACCGGTCTCGCTTTCCGGGCCGCATGCACGCGTGTGGGCACGATGGGCACACGACGATGTTGCTGGGTGCGGCACGCTACTTGGCCGAGCACGGCAATTTCAGCGGAACGGTTCGGTTCATTTTTCAGCCTGCGGAGGAAGCGGCGGGCGGCGCGAAGCGAATGATGGACGAAGGATTGTTTGAGCGGTTTCCAGTGGACGCTGTTTTCGGTATGCACAACTGGCCGGGTTTGGGCGTGGGGCGTTTCGGCACGTGCACTGGACCGTTGATGGCATCACTCGATTGCTTTGATATTAGGATTGAGGGAAAGGGTACTCATGGCGCTACGCCGCAACGCGGTGTTGATCCCATCGTTGCATCGACTCAGGTTATCAGTGCTTTTCAGACCATCGGCAGTGGGAATGGTGATCCTCTCGCGCCGGCGGTCGTCAGCGGCACGAAGATACATGGTGGGGATGCTCATAACGTTATTCCAGCGCACGTGCAACTGGGCGGCGGTGTTAGGTGCTTCGATCCAGCTGTTCGTGAGATTCTGCACCGAAGGATGCGGGAAGTTGTTGAAGGCATATGTGCCAGCCTCGGTGCGTTGGGGACAGTCGAGTTTCTTACGCAGGCTCTAGCGGTGGTGAACTCGCCGGAGAGCACGACGCTGGCCTCTCGAACAGCTGCCGAGTTGGTCGGTCACGAGAACGTGGCAGCCGACTTCAAGCCCGTGATGGTTTCAGAAGACTTCTCTTATATGCTCCAAGACATCCCCGGTTGTTTCGTGTTCATTGGTAACGGGGAGGGCGAAGGTGGCTGTACGATTCACAACCCGGGTTATGATTTTAATGATGATGTTTTGACGTTGGGCGCTAGTTATTGGGTGTCACTTGCGCGAAACTTTTTACGGGAGGAGGCAGGTTGAGCTCGCAGTTTCCGAGGCGTATCCTGCGCCTCCTTTGGTCCGGTACCCCTGTCAGCTAACCCCTGGAAAGCAATGCCCCAATTAGAACGAGTCATTTTTGTTTTTCCTGGCCAGGGTTCTCAGTATCGCGGTATGGGTTCTGACCTGGTGGAGGAGTTTGAGTGCGCGAGGGAGTGCTTTGGTCTCGCGAGTGAAGTTGTCGGTTACGACATGTCTGAGCTCTGTTTCAATGACCCTGAAGAGCTACTTAACCTCACCCGTTTTACTCAGCCTGCGTTGCTGACTCATGAGGTCACATGTCTTGAGGTATTTCGTAGCATGGACACTGATGGTCGGGTTCGACCTGCGTTGGCAGCCGGACACAGCCTGGGCGAATATGCTGCCTTGGTAGCGGCCGGTGCGCTGAGCTTCGAGGATGCTCTGAGGCTGGTGACACGAAGAGCAGAGCTCATGAGCGAATTTGGCGAAGGTAGCATGCTGGCAACGACGCTCGATCTGAGCGCCGCAAAAGCGTTAGCGGATAAGCACTTCTGCGGGATCGGCGGATGCAATCTCTCTCAGCAAACTGTCATCGCTGGGCAGGATGCGGATCTAGATCGTCTCACCGAGGACCTCACCGCGAACTACCCACGTAAGAGAGCTGTGCGATTGAAAACGGAGGGTGCGTTTCATACCTATCTGATGGTTGAAGCCGCGCGGAGATTTAGGGAGGTTCTGGAGGATGTTTCGTTCAGTCCTCTTGGCCTTGACGTTCTGTCGAACTATACGGGTGAAATGCACGCGTCGGACGCTAACGCGATCCGATCGAGGTTATTTTTCCAGTTATTTAACCCGGTCCGGTGGGTGGCCTGCATGGATGCGGCGATGGATCGTGATGTTGATACGATAATCGAGTTCGGTGGCGGGATCGGAAAGGCGGATGGGCCAGCCGACAAGCGACCTAACTTGGAAGGAATGATCAAGAAGGCGTTAAAGGGACGTCATCATGATGCCGAGTATTTCGGTGCCATCAGTGCTGCAGGCATCCGTTCTCTAGCCGAGCAGATCCTGTAGCTACTTTGTCAGGAGCGCAGGAAGGAACAGAGAGGATGGCGGAACAAAAGGCAACCAATGTCACGTGGCATGAAGGTTTGGTATCTCGCGATGATCGATGCAAGATTCTTTGTCAAAATGGTGTGACGATTTGGTTTACTGGTTTGTCCGCAAGCGGTAAAAGCACGATTGCAGTAGCTCTTGAAAAGGCTCTTTTTGGAAGGGGCAAGCTTTCTTATCGACTTGATAGTGATAATGTCCGATTGGGTATCAACAAGGACCTTGGCTTTTCAAAAGAAGACCGAAAGGAGAACATCCGTCGGGTCGGTGAGATAGCTAAATTGTTCGGGGATGCGGGGATTATTTCCCTTGCGAGCTTTATCAGTCCTTACAAATCCGATCGCGACGCAGTACGTCGGTCGCACGAGACGGAAAATCTGACATTCGTTGAAGTGTTTGTTGATTGTCCGCTCAGCGTGGCTGAGAAACGTGATCCAAAAGGCTTGTATGAGAAGGCCCGTGCCGGTGAGATTAAAAATTTCACTGGTATCGACGATCCTTATGAGGCTCCCGTTGACCCCGAGGTGCATCTGCGCACCGACGAATTGACCGTCGAAGAGGAAGTCACAGCCATTATGGGGTACCTGGAAATAAATAAGGTAATTGAGGCAAGGCAGCTCATCCGAGCCGATGGCGGTGACGATAGCGCGGCTGTTGCTGTCTAGCCTCTAGACGGTGCGGCCCCTATAGCGTGGGCTTGTTCTTACTTTATTTGGGCTCCGAAGTATTGGTTTAATAGCGTGTCGCTTCGGCCCAGTTCATGTTGGGTTTTTTGGAAGAGAGCCAGGCGATCACCGTTGAGGGCTTGGGTTGGGGCGATCATCGGCGTACAGTTGGCGCACACAATTAAGCAGAGATAGCTCATCGAATCCCAGTCACAGCCACGGTCCGGTTCCACCATAGCCCTGTCCATCATCGCCGTCGTGGTGGTGATCTACGGAATGCAATCGGCGAGTGTGATCTTGGTGCCCTTTTTGGTCGCCGTTTTCATTTCGGTGTTATGTGCGCCCATAACACGCTTCTTGGAGCGACTTCGCATCCCAATCGGTTTTTCGGTTGCTCTCGTGATTCTCTTGATCATCGGGATTGTGACGCTTGCCGGTACATTCGTTGGAGGTTCACTTGGGGCCTTTAATGACAGATTGCCGTTCTATCAGGAACGACTCAATGAAATATTCACAGACCTTGCCGCCGTAGTTGATCAGGAGGTCAGCGTAGCGGGTTTGCTCGATATGATTCAGCCAGGCGCTGCTATGGGTCTGGCCGCGAATCTGCTCAATTCTCTGCAGGGGCTTTTGGCCAATTTCTTTCTCATCATGTTTACAGTGATATTCATTCTCCTGGAATCCTCTACGTTGCCAGGCAAGATGCAGCTCGTGCTGAGGGCCTCGCACGGTGATCCTGAGTATTTCAAACGTTTTACCGAGAGCGTTCAGCGATATCTCGGAATAAAGACGCTGACGAGTCTCGTGACAGGTGTTCTCGTCGGCCTGCTTACCATGGCTTTCGGCCTCGATTTCCCTGTTCTATGGGGCCTACTCGCTTTTCTTTTGAACTATGTCCCGAATATCGGCTCCCTAATCGCTTCGATACCAGCTATCTTGATTGCGCTCATTCAATTCGGACCACTGCAAGCGCTGATGATTGCGGTCGGCTATTTCGTCATCAACATCACGATCGGTGGAGTCGTAGAGCCACGGGTGATGGGGCGCGGTCTGGGACTCTCAACGTTGGTTGTTTTTCTGTCGCTGGTCTTCTGGGGATGGATCTTCGGACCCGTAGGTATGCTGCTCTCAGTTCCTTTGACGATGACAGCTAAGTTAGCCTTGGAGTCGAGCGAGAGTACGGCTTCTGTGGCGCTACTGTTGAGCGCACCAAAACGCGTCAAATAGCTGGGTGGGCTCGTGCCGACCGAGCTTCAAGCAGGGCGGTTAGGCAGAAGCTCGCAACGAATAAGGTCTATGAGAGTTTCGAAGTGGTTCCGGTCGGTCTCGACGGTGGTGAGGTAGCTTTGAGATGAGTCTTCGCGATCAGGTCGAGCGACTGCTGCCCGGTTGGCAGCGCTGGTACCCCAGTCTTTTCGATGCGGCGCGGGATCTCGGTCTAATCAGGGCGAGAGTTTGTTCTCCGGACAGCCTTCTACTGACAAAACGCCATGCCAGGGTCCGGCAAGCCGCCGAGGAATCTCACCGGGAAAAATGGGGCGGTAAGAGCTCCGACTAACCGCTAGTAACAAACGACTGTACTCGCGAAAGATCAGTGTCGTAAGCTAGATTTCCCAGCCGACGTATCCAACCTTTCCTAAACTGCGTGCTTGCGGGGTTGGTGCCCTGTGCGGGTCAGAGTGGGCGTATTCGGATGTTGCGGAATCGGATGAGACCACCGTTGTTCTGAAAGGCGATCGGCCCATTGGGATGCTCATCGAGTTCCACGTCCGTTGTGACCGTGCCGTTCACTAGAGCGAGAATGCGGTCACCTTGGGCTGTGATCTCGTAGGTGTTCCACTGCCCCTCAGTCGAGACGCTCGTCATGGGTGGCACGTGGTTCACGATTGAGCCTGTGCGGTTGTCAGGGTTCTCGTTGGTATCGAAAATGTTGATCTCGTACCCGTCCTGGGCGTTGATCGCATCGGCGTTGTCGTTGCGGATGAAGATTCCACTGTTGGCTCCGGAGCCCGGCCAGAACTCGAGTTCCAGGTGGAAGTCTGTGTAGTGGCCCCTCGTTACTAAGAATGATGCGAGGTAGCCGTCGGCCTCCACGTAATCATCGATAATGTTCCACTCAGCATCACCGACTTCATTTAAGCTGCTGAGATGGTGGCGGGCGATCAGAACTACGCAATTTTTTTCGCTCAAGAGTGATGCCTGGGTTGTGTTTTGAGGTTCCATGGAGGGCTGCGGGGCCGGGGCTGGGGGCGTCGCGGCAGGTACGGCTGCAGCCTGAGGTGCGGCTTCCTCGGTCGACACGTCTTGACCCGGTTGACAAGCAGCCAGCGATAGACCCACTAGGCAGGCCAAGGCGGGTGATACGGATTTCATCTTGAGCTCCCTACTGTTCTTTATTCTATGCGGCTGAATCGGACGCCTAACGGCAAGAATACACGACCCTCCCGATAGAAGGCAGTATTCTCGCAACATCGCCCTACCGGGAAACGATTGGCTAGAGTTTGTGAGCGGCTTTAGGCCATTAAGGTGTTGCTTGAGATAGGCTGCGTCACTCTTAGGGCGAGGCTCCGGTTGCGCGGTCCTGTCCACATGCCGAGAAGTTCGGTCCCGACACTGCTGTAAAAGTTTATAGTTGGACTCGTATTTTTGGGTGTCGCTAGGAGAATCCCCTCTAACTCTATATTTTTATTGAAAATAAAATTTTTGCTGTTTTTTTGACCAATTTGATCGAATCTCAAACTACGCTGGGCACGAGCTGCTTTCCTTAATGCTTTCTCCACAGAGTTATCCACAGAATCTGTGGATTCTTGAGGTGACCTCCAGGTCGAGGGTTCGCCGGAAGATTACCCGCCGCCGCTGGCTATCGATTCCTCCGGCGAATCGTGAGTCCCTACCCCAGAAAGCTGGCGAATTAGCGGGGATAACGTATGTGCTCGACGAGCTCCTGGACCTTGGCCGGAGGCTCGGCGGTCAGCCGACTGACAGTGATAGCCACTGCGAAGTTGAGCAACGCACCTATGGTTCCGATACCTTCGGGTGAGACGCCAAACAGCCAGTTTTCCGCCACATCCTCAGCCCACGGTGAACCAGCCCACCGCAGGAACAAGCCTTTGAAGTACTCGATGTAAGCGTACGTAAAGACAAGTCCGGTCACCATGCCGGCGATGGCACCCTCTTTATTAACTCGTTTCGAGAATATCCCGAGCAAGATTGGGGGAAAGAGTGACGCCGCTGCCAACCCGAACGCGAAGGCGACCACTTGTGCGACGAAAGCTGGCGGGTAATAGCCCAAGAATCCCGCGATGACAATGGCGAATGCGGCAGAGATCCGGCCAGCGAGCAACTCTTTGCGTTCGGAGATATGGGGCATCAATACGCCCTTCAATAGGTCGTGCGATACGGCGGCGGAGATGACCAGTAATAGACCCGCTGCGGTCGATAATGCGGCCGCGATACCGCCAGCGGCAACCAGAGCAATGACCCATGCCGGAAGTGAAGCGATTTCGGGGTTGGCGAGGACCATTATGTCGGGATCCACTCGCAGTTCGTTCCCGTTCCAGCCGTACATTTCCGCGCTTGCGGTGAACTCTGGGTTCTGGTCGTTGTAATACTGAACGCGCCCGTCGTCGTTGAGGTCATTGAATTCGAGAAGGCCGGTGGCTTCCCATGTTCTAAACCAGCTGGGTCGCTCTTCGTAGAGCAGATTCGCACTCTCTGCGCCCACAGGCCCCGTCTGAATAGTTTCGGTCAGATTCAGTCTGGCCATCGAGCCAACTGCCGGTGCCGTGAGATAGAGCAGACCAATAAAGAATAATGCCCAGCCGGCCGAGTAGCGCGCGTCCCGGACCTTGGGTACGGTAAAGAACCGGACGATGACGTGGGGCAGGCCCGCGGTGCCGATCATGAGTGCCGCCGTAATGCAAAAGACGTCCAGCGTACCCTTTGTCCCAGAGGTGTAAGCAGGGAAGCCGAGTGCGGTCACGACTTGGTCTAGCTTCTGAAGTAGGTAAACCGACTCGCCCTGCACAGTGCTACCGAAAGCGATTTGGGGTATAGGCATCCCCGTGATTTGAAGGGCGATGAACACGGCGGGTACCGTGTACGCAAAGATTAGGACGCAGTACTGGGCGATCTGCGTGTAGGTGATTCCCTTCATTCCGCCCAGCACCGCGTATACGAAGACGATTCCCATGCCGATCACAAGTCCTAGCCCGATGGGAACCTCGAGGAATCTTGAAAAGACGATGCCAACGCCGCGCATCTGGCCCGCGACGTATGTGAAAGAGATCACGATCAGGCAGACTACGGCTACGATTCGGGCAGCACGCGAGTCGTAGCGCTCGGCGATAAACTCCGGGACCGTGAATTTTCCAAACTTACGCAGGTACGGCGCGAGTAGTAAAGCGAGCAGAACATATCCG
Source organism: uncultured Gammaproteobacteria bacterium (assembly GCA_964384125.1). GTDB lineage: Bacteria > Pseudomonadota > Gammaproteobacteria > Steroidobacterales > Rariloculaceae > UBA6522. The sequence continues at coordinate 64,104 of CAYLKA010000002.1, forward strand.
CCGGTCCATCCCATAAGATAGACCGAGCCGTCATAACCGATAAACGCGATTAGGCCGGCCATTGATATGAATGATGCGGCGGACATCCAGTCTGCTGCTGTCGCCATGCCGTTGGCTAAAGGATGAACGCCCTTGCCAGCGACGTAGAAGTCACCGGTGCTAGAAGCTCTAGACCAGATCGCGATACCGATGTAGAGGACGAAGCTTGCGCCTACTACAAGATAGGTAAGTGTTTGTAGTTCCATACCGGTCGCCTAGTCCTCTTCCACGCCATGTTCTCGGTCGAGATGACTCATTCGCCACGCGTAGAAAAAAATCAGTCCGACGAAGCAGACTATTGACCCCTGTTGAGCAAACCAGAACCCCAGTTCGAAGCCAAAGAACTGAATTTGGTTCAGCCACTCGGCGAGGAGGATGCCGAAGCCGAACGACACCGTGAACCAGACTAAGAGACAGCCGGCAACTAGCCTGAGATTCGCCTGCCAATAGCGGCGCTTACTATTGTGGTTTTCCATGTGAGCTCCAATCGCTGAACTCGCGTAGTCTAAGGACGGCGTGGGATCAATGCCAGTGGAACCGCTCTACTCCGTCTTGATCCTCGGATGCAGGTGGACGAGACTAGAGCTAATGATCGATCGGCGCCGATTCTTACAAGGGACCACGCTATGGGCACTCGGGCCCATCATTGGGCATGCAGCTTGCGAGGACGTCGTGAGTCGATTCGACGACGATTCCACGGCGGAGGAGGTCACTTTGGGGTTGGACCTGAGAGGAAAGACGGCGTTGGTTACCGGCGTCAACTCCGGGATCGGCTACGAGACAATGCGCGTACTCGCATTGCGTGGCGCGCATGTTTTGGGCACCGCCCGCACCGAAGAAAAGGGTCGCGTGGCCTGCGACAGTGTGGCGGGTGAGACGACGCCGCTGGTTCTGGAGCTCTCTGACTTCCATTCGGTCGTCGCATGCGCGGACCGAGTGCGAGCAATGGGCGTCGGGATCGATGTGCTCGTTTGCAACGCGGGTGCTATCTTCTCTGAGCTGCAACAGATAGGTGGTCTGGAGGCTCACTTCGTCGTGAACCATCTCGGCCATTTCGTGTTGGTGAATCGACTCCTGGAGCAGGTCGTTGCCGCGCCGCAGGGGCGTGTCGTCATGGTCGGCAGCCGGGCTCACCGCTCTGCGCCGGAGGACGGTATCCGGTTTGACGATCTTTCCGGGGTCTCATGGTTCGATCGTGGGGTGGCCTATGGTCACTCAAAGCTCGCTAACGGTCTGCATTCCCACGAGCTGGCTCGACGCCTCGAGGGCTCTCGTGCGACATCCAATGTTGTGCATCCCGGTGTTGTTCGGACCAATATTGCCCGAAACCTACCCCGTTGGCAGCAAGCGGCCTTTAGGCTTTATGGTCGCTTCTTCGTTAAGAGTATCGAGGAGGGTGCGGCTACCACCTGTTACGTCGCTACCCATCCGGATCTTGAGAACGTCAGTGGTTGTTACTTTGCCGATAGCAATCCAGCCACCCCGAGCCCTAACATGCAGGATGCTGAGATGGCATCTCGGCTGTGGCAGGTTTCGGAGGACCTGACAAGAGACTATCTTCTTTAAGCTCAGCTGCTCCCGATCTGAAAGATCAGCAGGGCCCCGAGGTAACCCAGGGCCGTCATGTAGGTCC
>CAYLKA010000002.1:65875-106474 GCA_964384125.1 uncultured Gammaproteobacteria bacterium
AGGTGGGGATGACTTCGCCGTCGGCGCTATAAGAAGGTCGTGCGCTGCCGGTCCAATCAGATCAAAGAGAGCGGTAGAGTCGCTCGTCGTAAAGAGCTCCGCTCAGCGGAAAGACGCTCGCGCGGAACGCTTTCGTATGCTCAGCCCCATAATGGGCTTCTTGCGCCGCGGCGTCCGTCCAGGCTTCGACCACCGTCATATGATTACGTCGGTTGGACTGAACCAATACGTCGAACCGCCCGTTACCGCCGTCCTGGCGACTTTCGGCTGCCAGCGTATTGAGGAGCTCGACCGCTACGTCGGTATTGTTCGGTGTCACGTCCACGTGGGTTACGGCGAAAACCCCGTCGGCCCCAACCTCTGCGCCTGCGGCCGTTGCGAGGTCGCCATGCTCACGGGCATCGATCGGGCTATACAGTAGTGGGTTCAGGTTGGTGCGAAAACGTTCTGCACGGGCAGAGCCCGCATGGGCGTCTCGGGTTTGTGCGTCCTGCCAGGTCTCCAAAATCGCGAAATGGTTCGTTTGACCGATACGCTGGAGGGCCTGAAAGCCCATGTTTCCGCCCATGCCACGGCCTGCCTCGGCGTACTCTGTGAGCAACTCGGCGGTCTGTTCAGCGGCGGAAGGTGCGACCTCTATGTAGGTCACCATGAAGGCGGTACCTTCGTCTTGCGCGCTGGTCGTTTGGGCGAGTCCAAAAAAAAGGGCCGTGGAGGCCAGCGCTAAACGCAGAGAGAATTCCATCTTGCAGTCCTCTTTGAATTCTTGTCGGATCGTTGTGGATGGATGATTCTAACCTTCCCCCGATAAAATTGGTGCAGACTTATAAATCATAGGCTTAGGCACATCAGAGACTGTCAATTATGGTCGATTGACTCTTTGAGGGGGTCAGCCGCCGTACCTTCGGACCCGGATGTCAGCCTGTTCCTTGTGGCCCATGAATCCCTCTAGGTCACATAGCCGCGAGCAGTATTCGCCCACATGGAGTGAGGCTTGTTCGGTCAGCTTCTGATATGTGCAGGTTTTGATGAACTTTCCGACCCACAATCCACCCGTGTACCGAGCGGCTTTCTTTGTCGGTAAGGTGTGGTTCGTGCCAATCACCTTGTCGCCGTAGGACACGTTAGTTTCCGGTCCGAGGAACAGTGCTCCGTAGTTGGTCATGTTGTCCAAGAAATAGTCGGGATCACGGGTCATTACCTGCACATGCTCGGACGCGATCTCGTCCGCGATCTGCACCATTTCTTTGACACTGTCACAGACGATGACTTGACCGTGGTCGCGCCAAGCGGCGCCGGCTATCTCAGCCGTTGGTAATACTTGGAGCTGCCGATCGACTTCCGCCAGAGTGTCTTTCGCCAACTGTTCTGAGTCGGTTAGAAGAATCGCCGGGGAGGTGGGGCCGTGCTCGGCCTGTCCCAGCAAATCGGCGGCGCAGAGTTCGCCATCCACGCTATCGTCCGCGATTACCAACGTTTCGGTCGGGCCTGCCAGCAGATCGATTCCGACGCGCCCGAAGAGTTGTCGCTTCGCCTCCGCAACGTAGGCGTTACCCGGACCGACGATCATATCCACGGGATCGACAGTCTGGGTGCCAAGAGCCATGGCCGCTACTGCCTGGACACCGCCGAGACAGTAGATTTCATCGGCTCCGCCCAGGTCCATGGCGACGACGATAGCCGCGCTCGGTGCGCCTTTGTGGGGCGGCGCTGCAGCAACGATGCGATTCACACCAGCGACTTTGGCTGTGACGACGCTCATGTGGGCCGATGCCACCATTGGGTACTTACCGCCTGGCACATAGCACCCGACACTGTTAACCGGGAGGTTCTTGTGCCCAAGAACCACCCCCGGCAATGTTTCGACCTCGACGTCCCTCAGCGCATCCTTCTGTGCCTGGGCAAAGTTCCTGATCTGAGTCTGCGCAAATTTGATGTCTTCGATGACTTGCTCGGAGAGCTGCTGATGACAGGCTTTTATATCTTCCGCACTTAAGCGGAACGACTCTGGCGACCATTTATCAAAGCGCTCGGAATAATCTCTAAGAGCGCTATCCCCATTGGAGCTGATGTCGTCAAGGATGCCTTCTACGACTTCGCGAATCTTTGCGTCTTCCAGAGCGACTTCGTCTGCAGACTTTCCCTGCTTAAGATGGCGCGCCATGTTTTGTACTCCGAGTTCTGCGGCGTCGGAACATGCTAGGTAATGTTGACTTGCACTGCAATCCTGTGGTCCCTGTCGTTAGAGGGAGGTAGTTTATGACTGAAGATAGTGCGACGACCTGGGATCTATCGGGTCGAGTGGCGTTGATAACCGGAGCGAGTCGCGGAATTGGTGAGGCATGCGCGGAGGCGATGGTTGAGGCTGGTGCGCGTGTGATCGCAGTTGCGAGAAGTGAGAAGGATCTCGCGTCCTTGGCGGACAGGCTGGGACGCGCAGTTGAAATCTGGGTCGAAGACGTCAAGGACCGCTCATTTCGGGAAAGACTGGAGAGGGTCGATCGACTGGACATCCTCTTTAACAATGCCGGCACCAATGCGCCACAGCCGTTCGTCGACATTGCCGAAGATGTGCTCGATGAGATGATAGAGCTCAACGTGCGGGCGTTATTTTTAGCGGCGCAAAGTGCGGCTCGCGTCATGCTACGTTCGGAAAGGGGCGGTTCGATCATAAACATGTCATCGCAGATGGGGCACATAGGAGCTGCGAATAGAACTGCCTATTGCATGACGAAACACGCTGTGGAGGGATTGACGAAATCGATGGGTGTCGAGCTGGCACCTCGGGGTATTCGCGTGAACAGTGTTGCGCCAACGTTTATTGAAACGCCCATGACCGAACCTATGTTCGAAGACAAAGCCTTTAAACAGTGGGCGCTGGATTGCATCCCTATGGGGCGCATCGGGCAGCTTCGTGAGGTCGTAGCCGCGGTCATGTTCCTGGCATCGCCGGATTCGTCATTGATGACCGGCTCAAGCCTTAAGATCGATGGCGGTTGGACTGCGCGGTAATGGATTGGGCGAGTGCTCAGAGCATGAAGCTGCTGAAGACTCGAGAGCTCATAGCCTAATTTCCCTGGTCGGAGAGTATGAAGTCCAGAGCTTCTTCGATGAAGACACGGTCGCTTGTGCCGACAGCGGTAATGTAGGAAATATGGCCATGGCCTGGTATTTGTCGGAATCGAGGGCTCGCCCCGAAGTCATCGACTAAGCGCGCATAAAGTCTTGCGGTGGCCTGATAGAACGGTCTCGGATCGAACTCGGCGACCGTGATCAGGATTGGCATCGACGCGGTTTCGATATTTTCCAGTAGCCGAATCTCGGCCCAGGAACTTAGATCGTTCTGGAAGTACGCAGCGTAGGGTTCCGCTGGGCCAAGTGGGTCAAGTTCCAGAGCCGGTGAAGCGACAATGACGCCTGCGACACTCGGGCCGCTTCCGGAGGAGAGGCTCGGGCGAAACACATAGTTGGCAACGTGATTTCCACCGGCTGAGTGGCCCATCAGGTAGATGCGCTCTGGGTCCCCGCGGTAATCGCCAATGTTGGCACGCACCCAATCGACGGCGTGTGACACGCTCTCCGCCCCACTAGGCCACGTGTATTCTGGTGCAAGCGGGTACGTCACATTGACCGCTACGAAGCCCAGGCCCGCAAAATGCCTAGCCACATGGGCGAGGCTTCCGAGGCTGCCGCCGGCGAACCCGCCCCCGTGAACTAAAACGATCACCGGCCCGAAGCCTCCGGGAGGATTGCGGTCGTTGCCCCCATAGACCTGAAGCAGGTGCCGCTCGTTAGGGCCGTATTGAAGCTCGCCGGAAACGGCCACGTCAGCTGGGCCGAAATTTCGTTGGGCGTCACGATAAAGTTCAGCGGTTGCTTGCGGATCGATCACTGTTCCAATTTCCCGGTTCCGTGCCTGGATCTCGCGCGGTATCCGGTTGCGCAGGGAGTTAGCGTTGTACGTCGTTTGTTCGTCCGGGGCGGACCAACGCCATCTTTGCCGATAGGATGCTTCGTTGCTGCAGAGCTCGAGGCTCACGCGTCTGGACGAGTACGGAGGAAGCGTACCGATGGAGGAATCCACATACGCGCGTCCGGCGGACAGTGTCAGACAATGGTCCGTCGCCGTGGTTGGTGTGACACGCCCGTCTGTATGAAAACGCCAATTCTGGGCCGTGCTGCAATCCACGGGGTTGATATCGGATCCCGCTTGGATGGAATTTGGTGACAGGCAGCGATCAAAATTCACGAGGCGGAGTTTCTCGTCCGATAGCTCTAGGATCTCGTCGACATCGAATCCTGGCAGACTGTATTTGCAACTGTGAGTGGTGATTGGCGCGTCAATCTGCATTCGCGGCCCAAATCCTGGGATGTCCAGGCAGAACCCTCGAGGATCCCCGAGATCGTGCATGGATCGCAGAAATTGTCCTTGGGCTAACCCGCTGGCCGGGACAGCGATTAGCAGGATAGCTGCGGTAAACGCATTACGGTTTGACATCATCGATACCCCCCCGATTCATTTTCTGTTAGCCCGTGATGCACTCGTATGGCTCGACGTTTACATCAGGTAACCAGACCCAGGTCTTACCCATTATTACCGGTTCGGTGAATGTTGCCGGGTCCATGACCGTCATCTCGTATCGGAGCCTGCTCCCATTCTCGATGGGCGTGAAACGTTCGACAAACTCAATTTCATCACTCGTTGGGTATTCACCGGTGCCTCTGAAATAACCCCAGTTCACGTCAGTCGTTTCGACGACCAGTGTTTCGCCCTCCCAATGCCCCACGGAGTGTCCCAGGATGGAAGGAACGGGGGCGGCATTGGTTTGTTCATCCAGATAGATCGTGCGGACAGTGTCGTACTCCTCAAGGTGCAGCGTAATGGTACTGCCGTTATCAATGAACTCGAGGGGGTAGGGCGCGCTCATGATGGCAGGCATGCCCTTTAGCGCGCAGTCAATCAGGGGGTTGTCCGTCAGTGGATCGAAATCGGCACTGGCTGCCTGGGTTGCGTCGGTGAGCGGGTAGTCCGGCAGCCAGAAGAAGGCCTGGCCTCCGGCGAGTGTTGTGCTCCACACTCTAAAGATGCCGCGCTCGGCTGCGGATGTATCCCCAGACTCCGCGAACCAGCGCTCGTTCGTACCCCAGAGGCGATCGGACCAGCGCAGATCCGCAGGTTCCGGGCCGAAGGCGAAAACGAACTCCTCTCCAGAGGGCAACAGCATATTGTTGACGAACATTCCCTGGCCCCTTCGCGCGGGCCAACCGGCGACCTTCACCCGATCACCGATCTCAATGAAAGGCTCGTTCACGTCCATCCGCCTCATGATGCTGAGCGAGTGCGTCTCAAGACCCCACTCGGCCTCCGTGCCGCTGGTATCCGTCGTCGTGAGGGCAAACGCTACGTGTGGGTTACGCCACAGGATTTCCGTAATCTCACCTTCAAGTTCAGTTGTGACACTCCTGTCGAAATTCGAATCAATACTGTGGTGCGCAGACCCGATGAGAGGTAGTGCGCATAGCGCGAATACTCCAGGTATTTTTTTTACCCGCATCGATTCTGCCCCCTTGACACTTAACCCTATGGGATTCTAGTCCCCTTTCCCCGCCTCTCAAAGCGAGGCAGTGCGGAACTATTGAACTCGTACTTGTCTATAATGGATAGCACATCTGCCGAGGGGGATGACAGTGGGCTGGCGTAGTTTGTGACAGCCTGATGCTTCCATGCGAAAGCTCATCAAAGTCTCGGTTTTTCCAGTTGCCCTTTTGGGGTTTCTCTGGGTGGCGCTGTTCTCAGCCTCCATCTACACCTACGCTTCCCTGACGTCTGAGGCCGTCGTGGCCGAGCTTCGCTTCGAACCACTCGCAGAGCGGGAATATCTCGCACGGTTGCGCAGCGGTGATTTCTGCGAGGAGCGGAATTTTCGCGTGCTAGGAGACCAGTGGCGCATAGATGCGGAATTCCTGAAATGGAAATATTGGGCTCTGGCACTCGGCTTGGATTCACAGTACCGGTTGGATCGATTGGAGGGTCGTTATCGGGCGGTCGGCCAGCAGAATACACTGCCCACACTCTCCCATGATCTGAAAAAGGGGACAGTCGTTGATGTCGGCGGAGTCTCCGAATCACTGGGCCTATTGAACTTTCTGACGGATGCGTCCTACGGTTCCTCGACTTACCAAGATATCGAAACCGATCAAGTCTTCTACGTTTACAGAACGCAGACTGGATTAATTACTCGTTCGGAGGAGAAGGCCGAGCCGCGAGTGGGCGAAACGGGACTGATCGTGGAGATCACGCGCGCCTGTGGTGGTGAGCCAGGTTATTGGAAACGTTTCTCGGTCTGGTTGAATGATCAGTTCGCCGGAACAGTTCCCTGGGGGCCTCAAAATCGAGCTTAATGGTTTCAGCCGATCCGCGCCGTAGCTGAGTCAATCTCAATCCAAGCCGACCATCTGCAGGAGTTCGCGGGGATACCGCTCGCGAGCTTCCGCATGTATTGGTGCGACAGCCGCGGCGAAAGCTTCTCGTGCCTCGGGGGTCAGGCTCACGATCTCACCGCCCGCCTCTCGGATGATCATCTGAGCTTCCTCCTCCTCCCTATCGTGCAGGTCGCGTTGAAATGCCACGGCGTCCCGGGTCGCATCCCGCATAAATGCCTGAATGTCCGTAGGCCAGGCATCGAACGACGGTCGGTGCACGAAGATGGGTCGCGACAGGTAGGAATGAAACGTCGCAGTAAAGAAGCGTTGATGAGGATAGATGGGGTACGTAATTGTATTAATGAACGGGTTTTCCTGTCCGTCCAGCGTGCCGTTTGCGAGTTGCTGGACGGCTTCGGATAGACCGACCACCTGTGGGTCGGCACCAAGGAGCTGGAACGTCCGTATCTGCTCCGCGGCCCGGATTCTAATTTTCAGACCCCGCAAGTCTTCCAGCGTATGTACCGGCCGGATGTTGTTGGAAATGTGGCGAAAACCGTTCTCGAAGTAGCCGAGGATCCGGAAGTTACCGTTCGCCTCGAGACTGGCGGCTGCCGCGCGGCCGAGCGGCCCGTCCATCGCGCTACGAGCGGCCGCCGTGTCCCGGAACAGGAACGGTAGGCCAGCCAGTTCCAGCTCGGGGACGTCGGAAATGCTCACGTACCCCATGGTCAGCACACCGGCATCCACCAGCCATCTGAGGTCTAACGCGGTGTATCCAAGGTTCATGACGTTGTAGGCATACTGGACGGAGACCTCATCGCCGAATTCGGCCTCTAATCGATCGCCGATGAATTTCAAGCCGAGACTGAAGCCGGAATCGGGTGGCGCGTAGCCCCCCATGCGGATTCGAATGGGCCGGTCTGTCGCGCTGGTTGGTGCCGGCCTTTGGGCAACGCCGGAAGACGGCTTGAGCATGGGCACGGCAGCGCTGATTAATGCGGCCGCCTTGAGGAACCGTCGTCTCGACATGGATTCTCCTTACAAACCGTTGGGCTGAGCCAATACGATCCGCTCACGCCCACCGGCTGTCAACTTTGTGCTCCAGCGTTTAGGTCGAGCAGGTAGAATAGTCTGCGCGGGGATCGTTGAAACCGGCGGGTTATCCGGGGGAGGCGTTGTGAGAACTCTTTTCGTGTTCATCGGATTTTCTTTATTGTCACTCAACGGTATGAGTCAAGAACCTTTTGATGTTGTTGAGACCTCGGTTTCAGAGATCCACGAGGCGTATGCCTCGGGATCGCTCACAGCACGCCGCCTCGTCGAACTTTACCTCGAGCGGATAGAGGCTTACGACCAGCAGGGTCCTGCTATCAACGCGGTCATCAGTCTTAACGAGGACGCGCTCCGCGATGCCGATCGGCTCGATGCTGCCTTTCGCGATTCTGGGTTCACGGGTCCGCTCCACGGTATTCCCATTGCGATCAAGGACCAGGTCGATGTCGTCGGGATGCCTACGACGTTGGGATCGATTCTATTTCAGGATTATTACCCTGACAGGGACGCTTTCGTTACGGAAAGTCTCAGGGAGGCTGGGGCGATAATTTTGGCCAAGGTCACGCTCGGCGAACTTGCGGGAGGCGACACCTACGGCTCTCTGTTCGGTGCGACGCGTAATCCCTATGCGCTGAATAGGACGGTGGGTGGCTCGTCTGGCGGTTCTGGTGCAAGTGTAGCTGCGAATTTCGCCACCCTTGCAGTGGGGCAGGAGGGTTTCGCTTCGATTCGCCGACCCGCCGCCTGGAACGGCATCACTGGCATGCGCACTAGCGCGGGCCTGATCAGCCGCGGTGGCGTATTCGCCGGCTGGCCTCAGCTGGCGGGTCATCTAGGGCCCATGGCTCGGACGGTGGATGACTTGGTGGCACTCCTTGACGTCATGGTGGGTTACGACCCTGAGGATCCGCTTACCGCCCATGGTGCGGCGCATCTCTCCGGAAGCTATCGGCGCTTTCTGGATGCCGACGGACTCAGCGGCGCGCGGCTTGGTATCTTGCGGGAAAGCATCGGGGTAGCCTCGGAACCGGAGTCGGCGGATTTTGCCAAGGTTGACGTGGTTTTTGAGCGCGCTGTCGGTGAGTTAAGGGAGGCGGGGGCGACGGTGGTGGACCCGATCGTTATCCCAGGCATCAAAGAACTACTGGCTCTGCGCAGTCAGAGCCCGACAGAGAACGAGGAATCATTCACCGAGTACTTCAGTCGGAGCGCTGAGTCACCGTTCTCCTCTATAGAGGAGATGGTTGGGACGCCGGAGTTCAATGAGATTACTCGGTACGCGCGAGGTCGTTTCGAAAGCGTGCCGGAAGCTTCGGATCATTATAACTACCTGGTCGCCCGCGACCGGCTGATGCACAACGTCATGAAGGTTATGGCGGACTATGAATTGGACGCTATCGTCTACAAGGCCGTAGAACATCAACCTACATTGATAGAAGACGGCGTGAATCCTCCCTTCGTCAACACTAAAGGTGTGCCGTTTATCAATACATTTCTCGTTTACGTGCCGGCGATTGTCGTGCCGGCAGGTTTTACAACCGACGAGTTGCCGGTGGGAATAACTTTCATGGGCAGGCCTTATGAGGATGGTGCCATGCTTAGGTTGGCTTATGCTTACGAGCAGGCGACCCATCACCGTAGGCCGCCATCCGCGACACCACCGCTTGAGTAGCCCGAACGATCGGCGCGGTTCTGGATGAGCTCTCCCCGCTGGAAGCGATGGTTGCACCAGCCACGGAGCGATCCGCTACGCGGGGCGCTCTATCAAGTCCACTTGTGGATCGGGCTCGCTACGGGTCTTTATGTTCTTGTCATCAGCCTATCCGGGAGCGCGGTGGTGTTTCGGCGAGAGTTAACACGGTGGCTTTTGCCCGACGGGAGTGTTCCCGAAAGCGGGTACCCGTTGGCTCTTGCCGTGTTGGAGTGGCTCGTGGATTTGCACGACAATCTTCTTGCGGGGACAGTCGGCCGAGACATTAACGGCCTCGGCGCCATCCTTGTGACGGTCATGGTCTTGACGGGGGCTGTCATCTGGTGGCCAGGCCGGGGGCGGTGGCGCCGGAGTTTAGTAGTCGTACCTCCATCTAAAACACGTCGTTTTAGCTGGCATCTACACAGCGCCATCGGTTTGTGGGGGTTTGTTTTGATGCTCGGCTGGGCTCTAACCGGCATCTACTTCGCCTTCCCCGAACCCTTCGAGTGGTTCTTCAACACCTTCGACTCGGATCCAACGGATTTCGAACGGCCGGGAGAGGGCATACTTCTGGTCTTTATCGATCTACACTTCGGGCGCTTCGGCGGGCTCACTATCCGCATACTTTGGGTGATTCTCGGCCTACTGCCGGCGGCTCTTTTTCTGACAGGATTTGTCGTTTGGTGGAAGCGGATGAGGCAGAAGCGGCCTTACGAGAGATGAGGTGCACCAGGAAAATATGCTGCCGTAATGCCGAGGACACCTGTATTTGAATCGATTCTCATGGTGATGTTTTTGGCCGCGTGCTGGCTAGGTGATACGCTCCTGCTATAGCGATTACAGTCGAAAAATTCCACGAAGATAGATGCCTGTAGCGTAATTTATCGCGGCCTCGATAGGAGGGTTGTGTTGCTAATCGTGCTTCACGACCCGCTGAATTTTCGGGGCATGGGCGCATGAGCTTGGCCGGCAATATCATCTTCATGGGCCGATAGGACGACCAATGGATTTCAATTTACCGTCGCACATTGAAAGTTATCGACTCAGGGTGAAGGATTTTGTCGACGAGCATATCCTTCCACTGGAGAGCGAACCGGAAAATTTCGACGAGCACGAGAGCATCGTGCTCCCAGTACTAAACGGGCTTCGGGAGCGCGCGAGGAAGGAAGGTCTCTGGGCGTTGCAGATCTCAGAGGCGCGGGGTGGTGGCGGGTTGCCGGTCATTGGAATGGCGGCCTGCTATGAGGAGATGGGCCGCTCTTTGTACGGTCCGGTAGTTTTTAACTCTCATGCGCCGGACGACGGCAACATGATGTTGTTGGAAAAAGTCGCTACAGACGCGCAGAAGGACCGGTGGTTAGAACCGTTGGTGAACGGTGACGCATGGTCCGCTTTCGCAATGACCGAACCAGCGCCGGGCAGCGGCTCGGATCCCGGCGGCATGATGCAGACGCGGGCCACAAAGCGCGGTGATCAGTGGGAGATCCGAGGGCGAAAATGGTTTATCAGCGGAGCTGGCGTAGCACAGCATTTCATTCTTGTTGCCAGGACGTCTGACGATCCACGCAAGGGTCTTACGGCTTTTCTTTTCGATAGGGATCAACCAGGTTGGCGACTGGAACGGCGCATACCGACGATGGGACCGGAGGAGCATGGAGGGCACTGCGAGCTGACGTTCGATGGCCTTACCATTGATGACGAGAATCGCCTCATGGAAATCGGTGATGGGCTTAAGGTGACGCAGATTCGTCTTGGGACTGCGCGGCTCACCCATTGCATGCGATGGCTCGGTTTAGCGAAACGGTGCCTGGAGATCGCGCAGGATTACGTCGGTGAGCGTGAGGCGTTCGGTAAGAAACTCGCTGATAACGAGGGCGTGCAATGGATGTTGGGTCAGGCGGCCATGGACATTCAAGTCGGACGTCTTTTGACCATGCATGCGGCATGGAAACTGGATCAAGGTGATTTCGCCCGAAAGGAAGTTTCGATGGCGAAGGTGATGGTGGCCGACACGCTGCACAAGGCAGCTGATACAGCGATCCAGTTAAACGGAGCACGTGGCTATTCAAAGGACACGGTGCTCGAGCGCATCTATCGCTACGCCCGTGCGGCCCGCCTCGTTGATGGGGCCAGCGAGGTTCACAAAATGGTTATGGCTCGCAATCTAGCGAAAGAGCGCTCCGATTTCTGGTCTTGGGGCGCGCCGGGGTCGTGAGGTGTACGGGCTAGACGCGTCCAATCTGACAAGTTATTTGGAAGCGCATGTCGCCGATTTCCACGGCCCGATCCGCATCGAGAAATTTTCCCAAGGACAGTCCAACCCTACGTATCGGATCGAAACGCCTTCTGGTTCTTTTGTTCTGCGCCGGAAGCCTACAGGCGTGCTTTTGAAGTCTGCGCATGCGATTGATCGGGAATTTCGTGTCATATCGGCGCTCGGGGCCACTGACGTCCCCGTTCCCGAAGCACATCATCTGTGTACCGACGAGTCCGTTATCGGTAGTTGGTTCTACATCATGGAGTACGTGGAAGGCACGGTCTTTCCGGATCCGGCATTACCCGGGCTTACCCCCACGCAGCGAGCGCGTATTTATGACGAGGCCAATCGTGTGTTGGCAGCTATACATGCCGTCGATATAGAAGCTGCTGGTCTGAGCGACTTCGGCAAAGCTGGAAACTACTACGCGCGTCAGGTGAGTCGCTGGACCAAGCAATACCGTGCATCGGAAACGCAACGGATCGAGGACATGGAGACACTCATCGAGTGGCTACCAGAGCATATCCCACCCGAGGATGGCCGGGTGTCTTTGATACATGGTGACTACAGACTCGATAACCTCATCTTCTCAACGGATGAGCTGAACGTGGCAGCGGTTTTGGACTGGGAGTTGTCTACATTGGGCCACCCCATAGCGGATCTCGCGTATTTGTGTATGCAGCGGCGGATGAAGACTGACCAGGCAATACCTGGACTTCATGGTCTCGACCTGGAGTTGCTCGGTATACCCAACGAGCCGGATTTTCTCGCGAGTTATTGCCACCGAATAGAGTTGGACAACGTCGAGCCTTGGTCCTTCTATCTTGCCTGCTCCTTTTTTAGGCTTGCGGCTATCTGTCAAGGCGTGCTCAAGCGAGCCCTCGACGGCAACGCTTCCAGCGATCGCGCGGCGGAGCTTGGAACTATGGTTAGCCCCCTGGCCGCCCTGGGTGCGGACGCCATTCGGATCTGATACGACGACCTGCTAGAACAACCTGATCGAGTGACCGCCGTCAACCGGAAGGGTTACCCCGGTCATGTAGCTGGAGGCGTCGCTAGCTAAAAGAAGCAATGGGCCTGTCAGCTCATGCAACTCCCCAACTCGTCTTGGTGGAAAGTCGTCTACGTACTTTTGGCCGCGTTCGCTGGCTAGAAACACCTCACTCATTTCCGAGGGGAAGTAGCCTGGGCACAAGGCGTTGACGCGGATGTTGAATCGCCAAAGCTCTGTTGCCATCGTTTTTGTGAGATGGATGACGGCTGCCTTGGAGGTGGCGTACACGGTCCAACCGGGGGCTGCGCCAATACCTGCGACTGACGCAATATTTATTATGACACCTGGTCGCTCGGCGTCGATCAACCGGCGTGTCGCTTCTTGGGATACTCTGCGTGCGCCGTCCACGTTAACTGCGAAGACTTTGTTCCACTCTGCGTCTCCTAGTTCGATGAAGTCGCCGGTTTTAGCGATTCCAGCGCAGTTAACGACGATATCTATCAACCCCACGGTGTCGGCGGTCATTTCAAACAAGGAGCGAATACTGTCCGGATCGGTTACGTCTAGTTGTGCTGCGAGGGCACGTCCACCGGCTGACTCGATGCCGACGACAACGTTGTTGAGACGTTCGAGTCGTCTGGCGCCAACCACCACCTGGGCGCCCGCCTCTGCGAGAACGCCTGCAAAGTGTCTCCCGAGTCCGCTTGATGCGCCCGTCACCAGTGCATTCTTGCCGGCTAAAGAGAATGCCTTCTGGGTCATCTGGGCCAGCCTTTGCGGGTTTGCGGGCTAATAAGAAGTTCTGGCATGAGCCTGTTTCCCATTCTTATTTTTTCTGGAATGGTCCATTGTAACCGTTGCAGAGTGCGCTAGTCGGAAGTCCAAGGTCGGTCTTAAAGGCTTGAGCGGGCTATACTCTGCGTGCCTTAGGCACGATGATCATGTCTTAGACCAGATGATTCAGGACGCTAGAAAAAACTCCGGGAGAACGACGATGTTCCAGTTCGAAAAGCATTCCGGGCCTGTCTTCAGGCTTCCCGTTCTGCTCTCCGTTCTTTTGTTGGCCGCCTGCAGCCCTCAGCAGGACGAAGCATCAGAGGTGTCTGCCGCCATGCAAGACAGCGCCGATGCGCGGAACATGCGTCTGGTGGGATATCACGATTTGCAGGCACGCTCAGCTTATCAACCGGAGATCCACGCTTATGGTGACCGGCGAATTTTGTTCGTTGGACAGCATGCCGGTGAGAGCTTCAATCCCCAGACGGGGCTCACTGAGGTCAATGGCTTGTCGATCCTAGATGTGACCGATCCTGGTTCCCCGACCATGCTCAAGCACCTTCCACCCACGGGTTTGGAGGCAAACGGCAGCCAGCACGTCCAGATCTGCGACGGGGACGTCCTGCCTGAAGGCGATCCCGACCGCGTCTACATGATCCGAACCAACGGGCTAATCGCATACGAGATGTTCGACGTGACGGATCCCGCTGAACCGGAGTTCATGTCGACGATCGATCTCACGGGATTCTCGTCTCGCCCCGAGTCCAGCCGTGGAAATCGTGAGACTCACAAGATTCAATGGGAGTGCGAGACTGGGATTGGATATTTCAATGGTACGCCCGAGGGTTGGCGCGTCACCCGAGTCCTACAGGCCTACGATCTAAGGAACCCGGCGGAGCCCCGACACATTCGAGACTTTGGTCTGGTTGGATGGGAACCATCGGCTACGGGACCATTTCCTGAGTACAACATTTCCGGACTACATCAAACGTTCGCTCACGGTGATCGTATTTATGTTGGTTACGGAAGCGGCAACAACGGCACACTCCAAATTCTGGATAAAGACAAGTTCCTGAATGGCAATCCGGGTGCCGACGACCCGTTCGTGCCCACGCCCGAGAATCTGCTTTATCCGGAGATCGCACGGCTAGATATGCCGAGCTACTGGGGCGTGCACACCGCGAAGCCTATTCTCGGTTCTGAGATTCCGGACGGTGAGGGTGGTGTCGAAAACAGTATGCGTGATTTCTTGATCGTTCCCTCCGAAGCAGGAGGCGCTGCAATTTACTGTACAGGCGTGCACGATATTGTGTTTTTCATCGACATTACTCAGGAGGACAGGCCCTATCCTGTCTCGACGTACCAGGTGCCTGAACAGCCCGGCGACTACTGCAGCCGGGGAGGGCGCTTTGGCCCGCATTCGGTCCATGATGCCTACCATCCGAGTTTCGACAGGACGCTGGCCGTGTTCTCCTATTTCAATGCGGGTATTCGCGCCGTGGATATCAGAAATCCTTTCCAACCGGTGGAGGCGGCCCACTACGTTCCAGAAACCACGGAGAACACCATCGAACTGTGTCGGAACATCGATGGTGTCGAACGGTGTGATTCAGCGATTCAAACCAATAACGTCAATATCGACGATCGCGGTTATATCTACGCGGTGGATCGGTCTAACACGGGGTTGCACATCGTCGAGCTTACTGGAGAGGCTAGGGATCTCGTCGGCCTGTAGTCGGACGATGAGTATTAATAACACGTGATCGTGTTAGGAACGGTAATGCCTCGTTTGGGAATTCTGGGAGATGATGAGCTAGCGGCTGACGCCAGAGAGTTCATAGAACGCGCTGAGGTGGACGGCTCACCTGACCCGCGCGTGTTGCGCGTGATTTTCAGCAGTCCCATGGGGCTTGCATGGTACCGATACTGGCTAACGTTCTCTGAGAGTGGAGAATTGCCGAAGGATTTGAAGGAACTGTGCCGTGTGAAAATCGCCTTCGATCATAACTGCGGTTACTGCGGCACCGTCCGCTCCAAGGGTGCTAAAGATGCGGGATTGACTGAAGAGAAAATTCAGGAAGTCTGGGATTTTGAGAACAGTCAGATCCTGTCGGCCCGAGAGAAATTGGCACTGCGTTTTGCCGATCACCTCAAGCACGATATATCCAAGGCAGACGATGATGCGTTTTACACTGCACTCAAAGCAGAGTTCTCGGATTCCGAGATTGTCGAGCTGGGATTGTGGTGTGCAGAGAACGTCGGCGCGGGCAGTTTCGTGCGCACGTTGAATATTGTCAGTTGGACGGACGCCTGCGGGTTAAATTCGCAGACGGCTCAGAATGCGAAACGAAAAGAAAGGGCGGCCTGACCGCTTGCTGGAGCGTTGACATCGACGGAGTCACCCTTGCGTAAGTTATCCTTAGTCAGCGCTGCGGTTTTACTCTTGTCATCGGTCGCGTCTGCGGAGCTTTATACGTTGCGCGTGGGCTCCGGGCATCCCGCCGGACCCACTGTTTACGCTACCGTTATGCGTGACTACTTGGTTCCCGAGCTGACGCGACGCGTGGCAGAGGAGACCGAGCACGAGCTACGAATCATCGAGGGTTACAGCGGGTCGATCTCTTCTGTGGCGGAGACGTTGGAGGCGGTACAGATCGGGATTCTCGATATCGGCGGATTCTGCACGTGTTTTGAGCCTGCCAAAATGTTTTTGCATAATTTTCAATATTTTGTTCCGTTCGGACCGCAGAATGCTCAGGCCTCGATTCGAGTGGCACGTCAGGTCTATGATGCCCATCCCTGGCTTAACGAACACTTGGAAGCGAACTACCGACAAACAGTCCTAGCCATCAATGGTTGGGATAACTACCATCTCGGCACGAGCGTGTCTTGGCAGACGCTTGAGGACCTGAGTGGCGTGAAGGTCGCAGGGGCGGGGCCAAATCTGCCCTGGCTGGAGTCAGCCGGAGTGATCCCAGTACAGTCCTCATTACCGGACGGATACATGGCGCTGCAGACTGGAGTCTATTCGGGTTGGCTGATGTTTCCCTCCGCCTACTTCGCCTACAAGTTTCACGAACCGGCGCCCTACTACACGCTGATCGGATTTGGCGCAATGGGCGGCGCAATTGTAATCACCATGAATACGCGATCCCTCGAACGACTGCCACCGGAGGTGCGTCAGATCGTTCTAGAGGTTGGGCGTGACTACGAGGTCGAAGCGGCGCGCGTTTTGGACGAGCGCCAGGTCTCAGGGCTCGAGAGCCTTAGAAGATCGGGAGCCACCATCCGTGAATTGCCCGCTGATGTCCGTGTCGAGTGGGCCCGTTCAATGAGCGACTTTCCGAATGAGATGGCCAGGGAAGCCGATTCGCGTGGGATGCCCGGCTCGGAAGTGCTGCGCACCTACATTCAGGCCGTTACCCAGAGCGGCTATGATTGGCCGGTTCCGTACGACATTAACTAATTTATAGGCCGTTCAGGTCGAAAGAAAGAGGGGCTGATAGTGATCAGAGCCGCAATGGTAGGACTCGGTTGGTGGGGCCGTCACATGGTCAACTCGGTGGAGAACAGTGAGAAGATTAGGATCGTTCGCCTGACTGCTCGCCGACCTGACCGCCATCGGGATTTCTCAGAGCAGAAGGGGATCGAGCTCGTTGACGATTACCACGCTGTCTTACAAGATCCCGAGGTCGACGCGGTGATCCTGTGCACACCACACTCCCAGCACGAGGATCAGGTCCTCGCAGCCGTGGAACACGGCAAACAGATCTTTTGTGAAAAACCGCTCTCGCTTACCAAGGACAGTGTGGAGCGAATGTTGGCCGCGACTAATGAAGCGGGTCTGATTATGGGTGTAGGCCACGAGCGTCGTTACGAGTCTACGATGGAAGCAATCGCAGAGATAGTCTCATCCGGAGAGTTGGGCACACAGATGCATGTAGAAGCTAACTTTTCGCACAGTATTTTTACTTCTATCGATGCAGATGGGTGGCGGGGTTCACAGGAAGAAGCGCCCGCGGCTGGTATGACCGGAATGGGCGTTCATCTGACCGATCTCTTTATCTCAATGCTCGGTCCAGTCGGGTCTGTCGTTGCACAAACCGCGCGACGAATTCTTCCTTTACCAACGGGAGACGTCGTGACTGTTCAGCTGCGGTTCGAGAGCGGTGCCACAGGATTCGTTGGTGCGATTTCTGCGACGCCCTACTACGGGCGCTTCACCGTATTCGGAAACGAAATGTGGGTCGAGGCTCGTGATGACGCGCATCCCCAGGAAGGTGGCAGAACCCATCTTATTAGCTGCGGTAAGGACGGCGTTCAACACAGTCAGACATTCGAACCGAAGGATCCGGTCAGAGCCAATCTTGAAGATTGGGCCGATGCAGTGGAGGGTCGTAGCGTATATCGATTCACAGATGCGCAGCGGGTCGGTAATGTTGCGCTTCTCGAAGCCATAGCAAAATCCGTTGAGACGGGTGATTGGGTTGATGTTTAGGCTCTAGATGATCGGCCGAATCGCACAAACCACGCATATCGTTTCAGCATTCTGGGTGCTAGTGCTCGCGATGATAATCTTCGTCGACGTCCTGGGAAGGCATTTCTTCAGTCAACCGTTGCTCGGGGCAACCGAGATCATCAGAAATTCGGTTGTGTCGATCACCTTCCTGCAGCTGCCGCTCGCTATCTACCGGGGCGGGATGATCAGGAGCACGATACTTTACGATGCCTTGGGAGAGGACGGACAGCGTGTACTGCGGACCTTAGCCAATGTGCTAGGTCTTCTGTTCTTTCTTGGTACGGCCTTTAGTGCGTGGGGGCCGGCAGTTGAGGCGCTAGGTGTGAGCGAGTATGAGGGAGAGGGTGCGCTCAGAGTACCTACCTATCCTGTGAGGTTCCTGGTGGTGGCCACCTCTGTCTTCGCGGCCTACGTCTATGTGCATCTCATGCTCTTGGATTGGACCGGCCGCATTGATTCTGTCGGAGAGGAATCTGTCGGCGCTTGAGCCTGCTTAAGGTCTTGGAGAGGAGTGCATAGCTTCGTGTTGGGTCCGGAGGTCATTTTTTATTCGTTGGTGCTCCTCATCGCTCTGGTTGTCTTGGGCGTTCAGATCGGTATTGCACTTGGCATCGCCAGCGTGATCGGCGTCTATCTGGCCTATGGTGATATCAACATCGCGCTTTCTATACTAGGCTCTACCGCCTACGATGCGATCCGCAGTCACACGCTCGCTGTTATCCCGCTCTTCATGCTTATGGGTGAGACCATTAGCCGCTCGGGTGCGGCTACCGATCTCTACGCGCTCTGCGATCGTGCTCTGCGCAGACTTCCCGGGCGCCTGGCCGCAGCCACTGTCATTGGTAACGCAGCTTTTGCTGCGGTCTCCGGCGTCGCGATCGCGTCGGCCGCCACTTTCAGTCGGATCGCTTATCCGGAGATGCGCCGGCTAGGTTATGACAAGTCCTACGCTCTGGGCGTCATAGCCGGTAGTGGATCCTTGGGGATGTTAATCCCACCTAGCGTACTCCTGATCGTCTGGGCCATTCTCACTGAGGGATCAGTCGGGGCATTGTTCATAGCGGGCGTTTTGCCTGGATTAGTTCTCGGTCTTACTTTCGTGATTTATTGCACCATCACGGCTATCCGGAACCCGTCCATGGCACCGACGGCGGACAGCCTTCATGATCAACGCAGTGAAGGCGAGATTCGTGCTGAACTCATCAGCGGGATGGGTATCGTCGGATTGGTCATCCTGGTGCTCGGCGGTATCTGGTCCGGTGTTTTTACGCCAACCGAAGCGGCAGGATTTGGTGTGCTCGGCAGCATCGTCCTCGGTTACACGAAGGGGATGCGTGGCAGGGAATTCTTGGACGCTATCTATAAGGCTGGTCGATTCACCGCGCCTATCATGTTCTTGCTGATCGCCGGATCCATGTACTCACGTCTCTTGGCCGTTAGCGGAGGCATTAATCTTCTCCAAGAACTGGTCGTTGGAGCCGGATTGACCCCGTTCGGGTTGATTATGATCATGACGGTCGTTTGGCTGCTCTTGGGCGCCCTGATTGATTCTATTTCGGATATTCTTCTGACCGTGCCGATTTTCGTGCCTCTTGCGCTCGGGGCGGGCTTCGATCCGATAGCTTTCGCCATCTACGGCATCATCGTCATCGAGGCGGGCCTACTGACACCGCCGATGGGTCTATTGATCTTTACGGTTAAGTCTTCGGTTCCAGATTCTTCAGTGAGTCTTGGAGATATCTTCAAAGGTTCGATACCATTCTGGATCCTGATGTTGTTGGTAGCGGCTCTGGTTCTGTTGTTCCCGTGGCTCGCTACCTGGTTGCCAAGCCTCATGTTTTAGAGGCTACATAGCCGATGCAGTGGGGAATCTGGTTAGAGGGTAGCCGAACTCGTACAATGTCAGCGCGTCCTGCCGTGGTGATCTAACCACTTTCGAAAAAACTAAAGCGAAAGAGAATATAAAGATGAAGCAAATCAATGTAGGCATTATTGGTACCGGATGGTGTGGCGGAATTCGGGCCAACACATGTGCAGCGAGTGCTCTCGTCGATGAGTTACATGTTGCGGAGATCAACGAAGAGCGATTGAAGGAGATTGTCTCTCAGACCGATCCAACGTCTGCGTCTACAGATTATCAGGACATTATCACCAATGAGTCGCTCGACACGATAATTATCTCGGCGACTCCCGAGACAACCCATTATCCGATGGCTAAAGAGGCATTACTGGCTGGAAAGCACGTGTTCTTGGAGAAGCCGCTGGCTTTGGCATTGGAGGAAGCCGACGAGCTCATCAAGATTCAAAAAGAGAGGAATCTCAAGTTCGCCATTGGTTATTCTCAGCGTTTCAATCATAAATTCGCCTATGCGAAGAAAAGCCTTGTGGAAAAGACCATTGGTGATCCAGTGTGCGCCCTCGTGAGCCGGCATTTGACGCGTGGACTCGGCACGAAGATCAGTGGCCGGATCAAGCTCTCTCCAGCGGCCATGGAGGCCACGCATGATTTGGACTTTGTCCTTTGGCTCATGGAGCCGGCGCGCCCCGTGCGCGTGTACTCGCAGTCGGTTTACGGCGCCATGAAGGACGTTACGGGCTCGGAGGATGCCCAGTGGATCATGGTCACGATGGACAACGGAGTGATCTTCACTATAGGCGCGGGATGGACCATGCCCCCAGGTCATCCGAATTATTCCGGCACTTGGATCGAGGTTACGGGCACCGAGGGGATGCTGGTTATTGACGACACGCATCGTGATGTCATCTTCAATACGATGGAACACGGTATCCGGCTTCCGATGTCAACCATGCCTGGCGAGTCGGTCGGTCACGTGTTTGCCGGTCCGATGCACGATGAGACCGTGCACTGGATCGAAGCGGTGGCCTTCGATCGCCCGGAGATGTGTTCCGCCGAGAAAGCTAGAAGGGTAATGGAGGTCTATATGGCCGCCGACCTTTCTGTGGAACGAAACGAAGCTGTCACACTACCGCTCAGCGGGCCGGCCCTTTCCTCCGTCGCTGTCGCCTGACAAGGAAGGGCTCCGAATAGTTATCGAGAGGTCACGTGATTCCACGTCAAGCTGACGTTCGGTTCACGGTTGTCGTGCTTGTACTCGCGGTTGTGGCGCTGCTTTTTGGCGGACAGCTCATAGTCGACCCGCCGATATCGCTCAGTGCTGATCTGCTGGCGATGAGCCCGAGGGTATTTCCTTTTCTGATTCTAGGGGGGACTGTGGTCGTGGCGTCGGCCTTTCTCGTGGGCCAGGCTCGAAAGGGCGCGCTGGAGATGACCCGATTTTCCCTTGGCAGTGGCGTCTCCGCTGCCCTTGGACGACAAGTGGCTTTTCTGTTCATCACCGTGGTCTGCGCACTTTTGTTGACCACCCTTGGCTTTATAACCACGATGTTCCTACTGATGGCGAGTACGGCTGTTCTGGTCGGAAACCGAAACCCCTTTCAGATTCTGATTATCAGTATTTTCATACCGCTGGGATTTTATATCGTAGTGACTCACGTGCTTCGGACCGCCCTTCCGGAAGTCGACATCATCCAGCGACTCCTGGCACCGGTGTTTCAACTTTTACCGGCCTTCTAGACCATGTTTGAGACTCTGCTCGTAGGTCTGGATGCGGCGCTTCGCATCGATACCTTCGTGTGGATTAGCGGCGGCCTTCTTCTGGGCATGCTGATGGGGTCTCTCCCCGGTTTTACGACAACCATGGGGATGTCTATTCTCGTGCCGATTTCCTTCCTGGTCGGTGATCCGTTGATTGGGATCCCATTCCTCATCGGGGTGTACAAGGGCGGCATATACGGTGGGAGCGTCCCTGCGATATTGATATCCATGCCAGGGACCGGTGCTTCGATTGCAACGGTCTTCGACGGGCACGAGTTGACGAAGAAGGGGCAGCCACGCAAAGCGCTGGAGATTGGGCTCTATGCGTCAGTGATTTCGGATCTCTTTAGCGATCTTTTCACGTTAGTTATGATCATCCCGGTCGCTGCGATAGTCCTTGGATTTGGTCCTCCCGAGATTGCTTCGGTGATGTTTCTGAGCCTTGTGATCATCGCCGTTACATCTTCAGGCCCGGTGATCAAGGGCCTAATCATGCTCTGTCTGGGCGTGTGGTTCGGGTTTATCGGGGCCGACCCTTTTTCCGGGACAGCCCGGTACACGTTCGGAACTAACGAGCTTTACGACGGTTTTCATCTGATCCCCATGCTGATAGGTCTGTTCGCGTTGCCGGAGATTTTCGCGGCGGTGAAGGAGGGGGATCGGACCGGTGCGAGCATCGCGCGGTTCGTCGGCGAGCGCCTGAGGCTGGCGGAGTTCAAGAAGAGCCTCCGCACGATTTTGCGTTCGACGGCCATCGGCACGTCGATCGGTCTGGTACCCGGACTTGGTCAACCTATCGCTGCAATGATGGGTTATATAGCGGCTAAGAACGCTTCCGACACGCCGGAAAACTTCGGTAAGGGGGAACTCGACGGGGTCGCTGGTGCTGAGGCCGCCAATAACGCCGTGAATGGGCCCACCATGGTGCCGTTGCTGACGCTTGGTATTCCTGGCGACGCTGTGACGGCTCTGCTGCTCGGCGCCTTCATGATGCAGGGTCTACGGCCTGGTCCAACGCTTTTGGAGACTAGCGGCGAGATTGTGTTCGCGATCCTGATAGCCATGGTTCTGGCAAACATTCTGTTCCTCATGATTGGTTACCTGACCATCCCGCTGTTCGCCAGGGTCGTCACCGTCAAGCGTTCACTGCTGATTCCAGTAACTATCATGCTCGCCTTTTCTGGTACGTATCTCGCCCGCAGTAACCCCTTCGACATCGTGACGCTGATCGGATTCGGTTTGGTGGGTATTGCGGCCCGGACCGCCCGGTTTGACGTTGCCCCAATGGTAATGGGGTTCATCCTGGGTCGGGAATTAGAATACACTTTTGGGCAGACGCTGGCGTTGGCGGGTAACGACTGGGTGCGTTTCGCATTTGTGGATCGGATCGGTATGACTGCAGTGGTGGTAGCGACGCCTATCATCGGTGTTCTTCTTGGGGCTCGCATGAAGCGTTTCCGTCAACGAACATTGGAAAGGGATCAGGCATGAGGCCATGACATCGGCTCGACGCATGATTAAACGTTGCTCATTCGTGATGCTGCTTTTTAGCGCTCACGCGGTTTTGCTAGCACAGTATCCCGAGAAACCGATAACGTTGATTGTGCCTTATGCCGCAGGTGGGTCTAACGATCTTAACGCGCGGGTATTCACCAGTTTCATTGATGATTATCTGGGTCAGCCGATGCTGATCAAGTTGGTGCCCGGTCAGGCTGGACAGAAAGGGACGCTTGAGGCCGTGCGCTCGGCGCCGGACGGGCATACGTTGCTCTTCACTGACAACTACCGTGATCAGTTGCACCGGTACACTTTCCGAAACCTAGCATACGATACAAACCAGGATTTGGTTCCCGTGGCTCGTGTGAATTACGGCGAGATCGGCATCATCGCTCGAACGGATGGGCCTTACGAGACTTGGGCTCAGTTCGAGGCGGATGCCAGGGCTAGGCCGGGAGAGCTTACGATGTCTCACAGCGGGCTTTGGGTGGCTCTCTTCGTTCCGGCGCTGCAGATCATGAATAATTTGGGTCTTCAGATGAGAATGGTGCCCTACCGTGGTGGTGGTCCCGCGAAAGCCGCACTCATGGCAGGGGACGTGCACATGTCAATGGCATTTCCTGCCACAGTGGCCGCGGATGTTGAGGCGGGACGCGTTAGAATCCTGGCGACGGCCGGTCCTGAAAGAATCCTGGAAGGCGTGCCGTCATTCGCGGAGATCGGTTTGCCGACGACGACGGGATTCATGCATCGCGTGGTGATGGCTCCCGTTGGGATCCCGGAGGATAGGTTGACGATTCTTCGTCAGGCGTTTGCCCAGATGCAGCAGGAAGGGGCTTATCAGCAGCTAATGGCTAGGCTCGGAGAGAACACTGAGTATCTCGACGGCGCCGACTATCAAGCGATCCGGATGCAGCAATCCGACGACTACCGGGAACTCGCCGAGTCATTGCTCGTTCAATAGTGGGAGAGTCTGCCAGTAACTTGTCATTGGAGGATGTCGCTGGCTGACGCCTCATCGATATATCGCTGAACGTCGTTCTGGAGTAAGAGGCGCTCTTGCATCAGCTCGCGAGCGGCCTCCGCCACCGCTTGGACGTACTCGTCGTGGGTGCCGTACCGTTCCTCCAGGGATAGCCGGGGGTCATTGGACGCGAGTCGCTCGGCTCTCGTCGTTGCAAAGGAGATGTGTTGGCCCGATCCTTCGCATCCGTCGTTCAGGCCAAAGCCCTCACGGCGCAGAGCCCATCCGGTCGTCGTCGCTAGGGGAGCCGCGACGGGTGGAAGGCGTATCCCTGCTACCTCGTTGCCATCGTTATCCACACTGGAGACGTAGGTGGGATACGTTTCACGCCCATCAAGCGAGGGCGGGTAGTTGGAGATAATGGCTTCTTCGTCGAAGGCTGGCCCGAAATCCAGGTGATATCGCATCGTGATCAGGCCGGTGTAGGTAACGCCGGGGATCTCCGGCCAGCCCAAGTCCTCTTGCGGGACAGTGCCGGTGAGATAGCCTGGCTGAGGCTCCGCCATCACGGCTGTGCCGTTGGCCTGTCGTGGTACGCGACTGATCGGAGGTGCGGTACCGTCGGTGACCCACTGATCAAGCGCTACGAGTAGCGCACGAAGCGCGGGATACGGACTGGTCGGGTTGAGGAATTGCTGACAGAGTCCTCGGCTGGAGGGGTTGCCAACGCCGTGCGACGTTCCGGAGATGAGGTAGTAGCGAACGTCGTTCGGATCTTCGAGATCCCTTCCGTGCGTGTCGCTGTGCAACAGGGAACCCGTTTTGACCCAATACTCGTTGGAAGAGTTTGCCTCGAAGATCTTGGCACAAGTCTGGCTTTCCTGGCATTGCGTGCTGCGTCCATCGACCTTTCCGCTCAGATGGTCGGTCAATATTTGGTGCGCGAACGGGAAAACACCTTCAGGATATAGGTGGTTTTGGCGATTGCGTTGAGTTCTTGCAGTCTGGGCGAAGCGATAATTGATTTGATCGCCGGTTCCGGCGCCGGTCCATTTGAGCATGCCATCCAAGACACGCCGACCCTGTTCGTCTTCGTTGAAACCGAACGTTTGGAAGTCATGTAAAGCTCGTGAGGGCTGTGAGATGGAGAAGCTGTAGGTTTGCTGCACGTCACTAGCCAGCGGATTAAGTGTGCCGCGATCGTCTTCTGTCGCGTGTCTAAGAAAGGAGACGAAATCGCGCGTTGCCGCGAGCCCGAGTGCAGCAACCACCGGATCCTTGGCGGTGTAGGTAAACTCGTAGATATGTCCTTGGCGAAATGAGGTTCCGGCGGGGAGCAGACGGATCGTTTTCTCATCCACGTATTCCCATCCGATCGACGGGACTGTCGTTGGTCGGTCGTCCAGACGCTCGCGTACGCTGAGCGCTGCCCCGGCCTTGTTCAGGCTGGCCGCCGGGTACGTCAACGTGTAGCTCTCCCCGTCGGCACTATTGAACGTGATGTATTCGTAAGAGGGACCGGTAATCTCTGAACCATCGGAGTTTTTTGCCACCGGAACGGAGATTGTCATCCCCGCGCCCCCACTCGTTGCCCCGAAATCCCAGCCATTACCGACAATCGTATAGCCTAGGTTCATGACGAAGCCGTTGCCTGCATCGGCGGCGGTTGCGGGGTCATTGGTCAATGCGACATCGTTTAGTCGGCCAACGCGCATTTGGCCGCGATTGTTCATATCAAGGAAAAGTTTGTGATTGCCACGATTCAGGTCAACCGGTTTCAGGATGAAGATATCCATCGAGTACTCGACTCTACCGTTGGCGTTTAGCGGCGCCAGCTCGATATCGGTGATCGCCGCGTTGCGGGGATCAGTCGGGTCGACTTCGCCATACGCTCGACCGCGCAGCTTCTCGTATGGTCCCACGCGGCCGAAGGCTCGACCATCAAAAGTCGGTGATTCGACGCTAGTGATTTCGATGCGGGTGATCCGAGCTTCGGCGATACCGACGCTTAGCGCAGCGGCACCCAGAAGGCTGATCAGCCGAATCATGGTTCGGCCAAACGTATTTGAATCTATTGCCGCCTTAAGTCTTGTTGTCATGATGTTCCTCTAGGTCAATCTTTGGTGAAACGGCGCGCGGCCTCCGGACTGCATGTTACCGGGACGAAATCGAGGTCTGGTCGGTACGCTGCCTGTAGTTCACCCGTGATGGGAGCAGCCAAGTACTCCGGGTCCTCGAGTTCGAAGCGATAGGTTAAGTTCGTTCGATCGGGATTCAATTCGAATCGTTCGACGAGGTGCTTTTGTGATCCCGACCGGATGCCGCGAGCGTTACCGCTGCGGTGATCGGCGAAGTGTGTCGTGTCGACAGCGAGAACGTCACCTTCCCACCAGCCGATCGAGTGCCCTTGATGGCTGACGTCGGCACCGTCATGTGAGGTGAGGTTCATATGAACGGTTCGTTCAACGGTATTGTATTCGGTGAGAATCGAAATCGAGCTGTCGCCGACCTCGATCTTTTGCACACCCGTAAATATCATGAGCCAGGGCGCTGTGCGGGGCGTGCACTCGATCTGTGGGTTCATCGTCAGGTCATCATAGAGTTCAGCGCTTTCAGCGCCGCTGGCTGTTAAGGGCCAAGAAAGCGGTTCGCTGAATTGGCGAATCCACGATGTTACTGGAATGTCCCAGATTCCCGATAGGCTGTCGGCCCTGGGCCGAGAGGCCTCAGTTCTATCGATTAACTCTGGGCGGCCGGCGAATGTGATACCGTCTTTCTCGGCCGATTCCAAGTAAGCCATCATTCTCGTTGAGTTCCTCGAAGGGTTGGCTTTCGCGATGACCCGGTCACCCGGCGCGAAGGTGTCTTTGGACCAGCCCAGTCTTCTCATTATCGTTGTGACGTTTCCCTCTAACTCCCACACTACAGCGTCACCGGAATCGTCCTGCGATTCGACATAGAGATAGACGTGGGGGTTGGTCCATTCGTAGTTGGTGACAACACCCTCGATCGTAACGGTTCGTTCTTGATCGTAGATCGCCCGGCTATGATGTGCTGTCGCGGACAGCATCATTAGGAAAAGTACGGCCGTTAATATGGACCGCTCAAGGATCAGCCGCATGGTCCCCCCTTCTCGATTGCGGTTGATGTTTTAGCTCGATACTACTCCCGTTATTCGAGAATGTCCTTAATCGTTGGGGTTCGTTCACAAGAATGCTGCGCCACCCCCAGGAGTTGAAAAATCACCCTAATGATCGAATCTTCGACCTGCAGGAACTCATGGCTCGGGCCCGGTCCAGCAGCAATCAGCCTTAGCTTTAGGAAGAGTATTATCTCCTTGAATTGGGTGGGTGACTGTGCCGAGAATTTCTTGATCTCCGATCACTGCGGGTCCACACTCGAGAGAATGTCTCCCGGGTCCCCGGACCCTTACTAAAAAGCAAAAAGGTAGGGCATCATGCGCTTGTTACTGTCGAGCCTGGTTTTCATGGTGGGGGTCAGCCCAGCGTTTGCGCAGTCCTCCAACAGGATCGCTGCCGAAGGTGGCGACATTGTTATCACGCCAATCATCCATTCAAGCGCGCAGGTAGAGCACGCGGGACGGGTTATCCACATCGATCCCTGGAGTCTCGGAGACCTGTCCCAGGCTAAGGCGGCTGATCTCATTTTGGTGACTGACGACCCCGGGCATCACTTGGACCCAGTTGCGATCGCTCAGCTTCGCAAACCGGGTGCGCCGGTCGTGTTAACCGCGAAAGCCCATGGGCAGTTTCCTGATGGGATAGTGATCTCTAATGGCGAGAGCAGCGTCTTTGCCGGCATCGAGGTTGAGGCGGTGGGCGCCTACGACATGACACCCGGGCTTCCTTACCATCCAAAAGGTGAGGCGAACGGCTATGTGATCACGCTCGGTGGCAAGCGTCTTTTCTTCTCCGGAGTAGGTGAGTGCGTACCCGAGATTCAGGCGTTACAGAATATCGACGTCGCGGTTATGCCTATGAATCTCCCTGTGGATCGAATGCGTCCGATTCCGGTGGCTGAATGCCTGAAGACGTTTATGCCCGCAGTGGTTTATCTGAATCATTACGACAACCCGCATGCACGTTGGCTCGTGGATTCTCAGAGCAACCCGCCGCCGGACGCTCGGGCGACAGCGGCGACGATTCGCGCGTTCGGGGAAGCGATCGAAGGTCTGGGTATTGAGTTTCGGGATGCCGGCTGGTATCCGCTGGGATCACGATAGTGGGGAATCCTATGTTAACGATTGAGCGCAGAATCGCATCGTTTCCAGTCGTCGCGGGACTGATTGCCGCATCTGTGTTACCCGCGGTCGCGCAGAATGGGCCGCCTGCCGAGCCGCCCGCTGATTGGCAGACCACCGCGATCGATTATTCCAACGTGCCTTATCCGTTCCCTGTGGAGTACCTGCCAGTGAGTCTTGGGGGTAAGGACTATCGCATGGCGTATATGGACGTTGCACCCGCCGGAACACCGAACGGACGTACGGTTGTGCTGTTCCACGGCATGAATTTTTTTGCGGCTGCATTCGAAGTGACGATCGAGGCTCTGCGTCGAGAGGGCTTCAGAGTTGTAGCCATCGACCGCATCGGTTTCGGTCGCTCGTCGAAGCCCGACACCCACTACAACCTTCATATGCCGGCGCGGCACTCCAAGATGCTGATCGACAAGTTGGGACTCGATCGGGTGGCGATCGTTGGGCACTCGATGGGCGGTATGGTGGCGACTCGCTTCGCGTCGACTTATCCGGAAACGACCTCGCATGTGGTTATGGTCAATCAGATAGGCCTTACGGACCCACGCCCCGGCAATGAGTGGACAGATCCTGAGGTGGCCTACGAGCGGGCGCTCGCAACCGACTACCCTGGACTCCTAGCTAGCCATACTCGCTATTATCCTAGGGGCTGGAAACCCGAATACCTGTACTGGGTGGGAGTCCAATACGGGCTCACGCTGAGTGGGGATTGGCCACGGATGGCCCGCGTGCGCGCTGCTCAAAGGATGATCCTATTTGAGGACCCTGTGGTCCACGAATGGCAGAACATCTCATCCAAAGCGCTCGTGATCGGCGGCGCCGAAGACCGACTCGTCGACGATTACCCGGCCCGAGCTCGCCACGTCGCAGAGTCGCTGCAGAATGCCGAGCTTGTGTTGTTCCCGGAGGTTGGTCACGCGCCGGCCTTTGACAGCCCCGACGAATTTCACGCGGAGCTGATACGTTTTTTGAAGTCAGATCCGGACGAGCCCGCGGATCAGGCCTGGCGACGCACCGATTTCGTGCGCTGAACGTTTAGGGTGGGCGAAGTCAGCGAGTCTTAGGTAAACTAATCGACAGCAGGGAATCGATTGCCCGGAGGTCTTGCCGAGGGGCGATTACTAATTAAGCCGTAATCCCGTACCGTTTTTACGGCTGGAGGGTCTGAAATGTTCCATAAAATTAATATATTGACGTTTTTGAGCTGTGTGTTCGCCGTGTGCACGGTGCATGCACAAGACGCAGATTTCACAGTAACCGAGTTGGAAAGATACGAGGTGCCATGGGCACTGGAGTTTCTTCCTGACGGCCGGTTGCTGATCAGCGAAATGGCCGGCGCCCTGAAACTGAGGAGCGCCGATGGCGCGATCGGTGAAATTACGGGATTACCCGAGATCAGTCATGGCGGCCAAGGCGGGTTCGGTGACGTTGTTCTTCACCCCGACTTCGAAGAAAACAATCTCGTCTATATGAGTTACGTCGAACCCGGTGACGGTGACACTAGAGGTGCGGCCGTTGCACGCGCCGAGTTGAGTTTGAGTGGTAATCGAGGAGAGTTCACGGATCTGGAAGTCGTTTGGCGCCAAGTACCCAAAGTTAGCGGCCAAGGTCATTATGGTCATCGAATCGCATTTGGTCCGGATGGTTATCTGTGGATCAGTTCTGGGGATCGCCAAAAATTTGATCCATCTCAGGACTTAGGTACTAACATAGGTAAGGTTGTTAGATTAAATATGGACGGTTCTGTTCCAGGCGATAATCCGTTTGATGCCCGTGGTGGTGTTGCAGCTGAGATTTGGTCGATGGGCCATCGTAATCCTTTAGGGCTCGCGTTCGATGAATCGGGCCAGCTATGGAATATTGAAATGGGCCCTAGGCATGGTGATGAACTAAATATGGTTGAGCGAGCCAAAAATTACGGTTATCCAATCGTATCGAATGGTGATCATTATGAGACTCAATCTATTCCTGACCATCCGCTTTCATCTCGGACTGCCGTTGCAATAAGGGATTATGGATTGGAAATTTCTGATCATGGGCTAAATCCTGAGTTTGATATGCCTTCGGCTTACTGGGTTCCAGCCATCTCCCCATCAAGCTTGATGTTCTACAGTGGCAGCGAGTTCCCAGAGTGGAATGGTGATGCGTTTATTGGTGGCTTGTCTGGACAGGCAGTCATCAGGGTAGAGTTTGATGGCGCAGCTGCTCAAGAAGCACAGAGGCTAGAGGTGGACGGTCGTCGCATAAGAGATGTGGAGCAGGGACCCGACGGTGCAATATGGGTGCTTGAGGATGGACGTCGTGGCGATGGTTATCTGTTTAAGCTCACGGCTCCATAGTTAGGAGTCAGCTAGAGAAATAAAACTCGCTAGAGTCTCTATTTAATACCAGCGCGATTATTTTCTTTCACGGCTTGGTTAACTAGGTTGACCGGCCATTGGCCTGTAAGGACGCGGCGGACCTCACTCGGTGCGCCGCGTTGCAGTCCCGCCATCGCTTGTTCGCTATACCACGCTGCATGTGGATTTATAATGACGTTCTCTCGAGACTGGAGCGCATGATCTGTCGGGAGCGGTTCTGGGTCGGTGGTATCTAGAGCACAACCTGCTATTTGCCCTTCGTCGAGGGCGTGGACTAATGCTTCCGTGTCAATAATTGGGCCGCGCGAGCAATTAATAATGAATGCGGAGCTTTTCATTTTTGAAAATGCTTCTGTGCCTACCATTCCACGAGTTTGGGGCGTGAGTGGTGCATGGACGCAAAGGTAATCTGATTCCCTGAGTAAGTCTTCGAACTCTACTTTTTCACCAGGTACATCGAATTGTCCTTCTTCAACGAAGGGGTCAGAGTAAAGGATGCGCATATCTAGGCTTGCAGCACCTCGTGCAACACGGCGCGCAATATTACCGAAGCCGATTAATCCGACAGTCGAGCCGGCTATCCGGAACATCGGTTTTCCAGGCGGCACGGCCCATTCACCACCGCGCACAAGACGGTCATAGAATGCAATTTTACGTGCACATGTGAGAAGCATTGCGAGGGTGTGTTCGGCAACTTCTTCAATGCAGTAGGTTGGATTATTTGTGACGATGATTCCCGCATCTGTCGCAGCTGCTAGATCTATCGTATCGACGCCTATGCCATAGCGGGAAATAATCTTGCAGTTAGGCATTCGTGCCATGATATCTGCGGTGATTGGTCCGCCATAGGTGTTTAGTAATGCTTCACAGTCTTCGGCTTCCGGGAAGAACGCCTCAGGGTCTGTGACCTGAAGAGGGACGATCTCGGCTACCGCACCGAGAATCTCGTTCTCGACATCCAACGAATCCCAGACATAGTCCGTGAGCACGACTTTTGCTTTCGTCATCTTGATACCTATCGTAAGTTAGGACATCCAGCGCACGATACCGGCGACCCCGTCCACTGCGACCGTCGAGCCGTCTGGAATGTTGCCGGTAGCATCCAGTACCCCGAGCACCATGGGGATTCCGCGCTCCCTTGCGAGGGAAGCTAGGTGCGATGTGCTTCCGCCGAGTTCTGCGACCACCCCAGATACCTGGGGCAGTACTTGGGTCAAGGCTGGGCCTGGCACTTTGGTGATCAGGACGTCGCCCGGTCCCACCCTGCTGAGCTCGCATTCGCAGTTCACCACACGCGCCGGGCCCGTTCCCCAGCCGACGCCCGCCGGGTGACCCCTGAGTCGGGGGTGCGCCTCCCAAATTTGATCTGGTGCGTGGTTGGTTTCTACATGCAGTGGTCTGGCTTGGAGGAGCTTAAAACCCTCCTCGTCCAGAGACCACTCGATTTCCGCGGGACCGTCTACGACAGATTCCGAGGTAAGGATGTACCTCCCGAGTTCCTTCACCTGGTCTTCACTCAGGCAAGGTTCAAATGCTTCGGTATGACTGATCGTTTGTGTATGGGCACAACCAACAGCGTGAGTTTTTCTGCCTGCCGCCATCTCCAGGACCTCACCGTCACGGGTTAACCGGTAACGATCGGGTACTACCTCTCCCTGAGCGATCGCGGATCCGAGCCCCCAGGTAGCGCTTAAAAGCATGTCACCCTCTGCCGTTTGGCTAAGCCCCCCACCGGAGGCCTTGGCATGCACCAGCGGCTGAATGATTAGGCTCATGGCCGTATCCGCTGGATCGAGATCGTTTGTCGCCATGTAGCGCAACGCCCGTGTCGCCCACAGAGCGCACCAACACGAACGCACGGCCGTCAGGTATTCGGTCTCGTTTTCGAGCCCCAAAAAGCTCTCGAACTGTCCTGCAAAGCTGGAGCCGAATCG
The DNA here is from genome assembly GCA_964384125.1 of uncultured Gammaproteobacteria bacterium. GTDB lineage: Bacteria > Pseudomonadota > Gammaproteobacteria > Steroidobacterales > Rariloculaceae > UBA6522. The sequence continues at coordinate 98,239 of CAYLKA010000002.1, forward strand.
ATCCTCAACGAGTGCGGACGATCGGACCACGCCGAGGGCGCCGGGCACGGCCATGATAGAACGCCAGGCCTCAAGCAACGGTTCCATGAGCTCATCGGCGATGGGCTCGTCTAAGAGACCAAGCTTTATCGCGAGAGCGCTTCGGCGAGCCTCCATCCCCTCGGTGCTAAACACCTTGCGAGCCGTTTCCTCCAGCCCTAGCGCGCGTAGCTGTATGCGATAGGCTTCCGCATCCAGCGCGTAGCCACCCGGGATCGGTAGACCCGCGGCGCCCAGAGCCGCCAGATTGGCGGCCTTGGGTCCGAAGCGATCAGCATCCGCTGCCACTGCAGCGCTTAATGGGACCGTTATCTCACTCATTACGCCGTCGTCGGACTTAGACGAGCTTGCGATCCCTCGAGTCCGGTGCCGCATAACCGGGGATTGGGTCCACTACCGTAATTTGTTCTATAGGGAAGTTAGAGACGATTTCGGTGTGGTCCTTGTGCACGATCAGCATCTCTTCGATGCGAACACCCCACTCGAACGGAATCCCGTGTTGGGTTTCCAGTGCGAAGGTCATGCCTTCCTGGATGTCGATGGGATGATCCAGGGACCAGATCCGTGAGATGACGGGTGGGTCGTACTGTGCGAGTCCGAGCCCATGACCCCAGAGGTTCGCAGCTGCCTGATCCTCTTCTTCGTATCCCCACGCTTCCTTCGCGGAGGGCCAGACCGATGCGATATCGCGCGTGGTCGCACCCACCTTGACTTCGTTGATCGCTTTATAGAGCCATTCCAGCGCTATCGCGTAGATATCTTTCTGTTTCTGCGTGGGTTCCTTGCCCACGCAGTAGGTGCGGTAGTAGCAAGATTTGTAACCGTTCCACGTCAGTGCAGCCAGGTCCATGAAGACAATGTCGCCCGGCTTGATTATGCGGTCGGAGAAATTGCGCCAGTTCGGCCAGGTATTGGGGCCGGAAGAGACGATAACGTCTTCCACGTCCTCCATACCCGGGATGTTGTAGAGATATTCCATAATATGTGCAGTGACCTGATTCTCGGTCAGGCCCGGCCGGAGGAACTTCATCGTCTCCCAGTGCGCCGCATCGCCAATAGCCCCCACGATTCGGAAGCACTCCTGCTCGTCCACGTTCTTGACCGCACGGGCATCCATCATCGGCGTCATCCCGTCGGTCCAGTCGATACCCGCTTCTTTGAATGCGCTCATCATATTGATATCGACGAAGTCCACGCCGACCTTTTCACCGGCTACGTTGCTCTTCTTCATTTCTTGTAGCACAGCGTTGGCGAACTTCTTCACCTGCTGTTGCGAGGCGGGTCCCGCAGCACCCTTGATCCAGGCATAGGAGTAACGGATGTTTTCTGGTGGGATCCACGGCGAGTGGCGTTCGATCTGCTTGCCGATATCACCTTGCTCGAACAGTACGGGTGGATCGTCACCACACAGCATGGCGTAACGGAGTCCGGGCTTGAGTCGGTTCCAGCCTGGCGTCAGCGTGCCCGTCACGTAGCGGACGTTCTCGTCGTACATGAGGACGAGTGCACTGAGCCCGTGGGCTTTCATCATCTCCCGGGCCCTTTCGAGCCGGTATGTGCGCAACCGATCCCAGTTGACCCGTTGCTGCCAGTCCATTCCAACCGTGCCGAAATTAGCCATGCTCGATCCCCTGTATGTCCTGCAAGTAAGTATGGATGAGGGTCTCACCCTCTCCGTTGCTGCTCAGTCTATGTGATTTGGTGCGGTTCGCGGCTGGTTAAAATAGATCCGCGGAAGGCACGCTAACTGACTGCGGGGACGGATTCTACGCTAGCCCACATTCACATGAAACACCCGCCAAGCCAGAGCGAAATGCCAATGAGATCCCTGGTTCTCTTGCGCCAGCAGAACAGTCTTGCAAGAATGATTTTCAATGCATCGCATCAGATCGATGCTTTCGGAGCGGGATTCACGTTGCAAATTCTGAGACGGATTATTGGGGTCGAATCGGGGTCGAGGTGGTTGATTCTCTGTCCTATGGATCTCGTGTGGCCAGCAACGCCGGCTGGCCCGAATGACCCGTTACGCTGGTGGCGATGTGCTCCCCGGGTACCGTCTTGAGGACGTTGGATGCAGAGCTAAGCCGACCGGCGTCAGAAGACTGCGGTCAACGGCGGACTTGCGAAGGCTATCAGGTGCCTCTGATTCACGATGTCGACTGAGAAGGTCCCACAACCTCTCGGCGAAGAAGAGCTGGTGGAGCGCTCTACACCGAATAAGGATCTCGCGAGCGCAGTAGTTGTAGCGGTTGTCGCTGTGCTCACCCTGGTTTTTTCATTTCGTCTCGACGTACCCGGATCCTTCTACACCGCACCGGGGCTACTTCCTTTTATCACCGGGTTCACTCTTCTGTTGATGGCTCTGACGCTTGGTGTGCGAGCGATTAGGGCGGGAGCAAAGATGAGCGTGGCGGGACTGCTCGGCATCTCATCGAAGATGATCAGAGGTTTCTTGTCAGCTAAGAATTGGCGCAGACCCATACTCACTGCACTAGTCGTAACCTACGTGCTTCTAGTCGCCTTCATAAATTTCGAACTTCGTCTCCCAACGCCACTTTTCGTGCTTCAGATCAGTAGTTATGAGGTGATCTCAGTGATCATGGTGACCTGGGTGTTGCGGACATTCTGGGGGGCTTCGCTGCTACGGTGCTTTCTGACTACGCTGATCACGGTTGAGGCTCTGGCCTTCGTGTTCCGTTACGGATTCGGCATTCTTATGCCGGAGACGTTCTGATCCGGCTATGGAAGCGCTCGTTCAGGTTCAAGAACAGCTCCTTCTGATCGCCCAGAACCCCTGGCTCTGGGTGGCCTGTCTCTCGGGCGTCTCTCTCGGGATTCTCTGGGGCGCAATGCCTGGTCTTTCTACTACGATGGCGATGACATTGCTGATCGGTCTTACTGTGGGTATGTCCCAGACCGTTGCGATCATGTTCATGCTGGGGGTTTATACCGGGAGTGTCTTTGGCGGGGCGATCTCAGCCGTGCTAGTGAACATACCTGGCACACCCGACGCGGTACCTACCATGATCGAGGGATACGCACTAGCTCGCCGCGGGGAGGGCGGGTTGGCTTTGGGCACGGCGATATCTGCATCTTTTCTGGGAAACTGGGTTGGCATCCTGTTGCTGATCTCTCTCATTCCGGCCGTTCTTTTTCTTGCCCTTCAGTTCCGGTCCTGGGAGATGTTTCTCCTCTCACTATGGGGTATCGCCATCTGCGGCTCCATGTCCTCTACGGAGGTGCCCATCAAAGGATGGATCTCCGGCTGGATCGGGTTGCTGGTCTCATTCGTCGGATTGGACGCGATCCATGGCGTTTCCAGATTTACCTTCGGTTCCTTTTATCTGGATGACGGTATCGGGTTCATCCCCGTGCTCATCGGCCTATTTGGATTGGCGGAGATCCTTCGTGTTCTGCCGCAAAAGAGCCCACCGAAGATTCCCTCCGACGTCGGTCGCGTGCTGCCGTCTCTGAGCACATTAATTAGATATGTCAGGCCCAGCCTTCGTTCAGGCATCATCGGCACGGTTATCGGTGCGATCCCGGGTGCGGGCGCTAACGTGGCGTCTTTCTTTGCATATGATGTCGGCAGGCGCCGAGCCTCTAAAGAGGAACGCGGGAAATGGGGTACAGGCAGCTATGAGGCAATCGTTTGCTCTGAGGTAGCCAACAACGCCAATGTCGGTGGCTCCATGTTGCCTACGCTGGCGCTTGGAATTCCGGGCAATGCGGCTGCGGCGGCCATTCTCGCAGCGCTTCAATTGAAGAATGTCGTGGTCGGGCCGTTGATCCAGGTGGAAAACCCCGGCTTGATCTATTTCATCTACATTGGCCTGATTATTGCCAACTTCTTTATGTACGGTATGGCGATTGCGCTCATCAGGCCGTGCGTGAAGCTATTCAGTTTGCCGAAGACATTACTGATGCCCTTGATCCTCCCAGTTTGTGTTCTGGGCGCTTTCGCCGTGAATCTCAATTTCTTTGATGTTTATGTCATGCTGATTTCTGGTCTCGTCGGTTATGTTTTGCACCGTTTCGGTTTTCCTTTAGCTCCGTTGGTGTTGGCTGTCATCCTCGGTCCACTCGCAGATGAAAACCTGCGTCGTGCGTTGCTGGTTTTTGAGGACGTAGGTGTTATCAACGTACTCTGGGATCGGAAGCTCGGAACCGTTCTGTTGTTGGTCGTGCTTTATACGTTCTATGACGGTATCTTTAGGCGCGGGCAACGAAAGGATTCATCATAAATGGTTGAAAATATGGAAAAAATAGGGCTAGCGATCGTTGGCTGCGGTACGATCGGGCGAATCCGGGCGAAATTCGCCCGACAATTTCCCGGTGTTGAATGGTTGGGTTTGTGCGATGAGCAGGAATCCGTCGGCAAACAGTTGGCTGAAGACACAAACGCGGATTTCTTTACTACCTCTTTTGAAGAGTTGGTCGATAGGTCCGAGGTAAACGCGGTTATGGTCCTCACCGACGAGAACCGTCATACGGCGCCGACGCTCATGGCCGTCGATCGCGGTCACAAACTATTCATCGAAAAACCCTTGGCTACAGATCCACGAGAATCAGTACAGATTTTTAACGCGATCACCGAGGCTGACGTGGATGCGTGTGTTGCCTATACGCAGCGCTTTCGCCGCCGTTTTTTGACTATCAAAGAACGTTTGACTGCGGGGCAGATCGGAGATGTGCATTCGGTTGTCACGCGGGCGTTGATGAACCGTATGGTACCTATTGCGACAATCGAGAAGACGAGCGAACGAAAAAACCTGACGCCCATGGTCGTGTCGGGTACGCATAGCTTGGACATGTCCATGTGGCTCATGGAGGGCAAGGTGCCTACATCGGTCTACGCTCGGTCCACCGACAAGGTGTTGGGGCACTTGGGTACGAAGGACTCCACGTTTGGGTTGTTCACTATGGAGGACGGGACGATCTTCTCCATGAATATCAGCTGGGCACTGCCCGTCGTCTGGCCGGGCGCCGTGTACGGTATCGAAATCGGAATTGTCGGAACCAAGGGTGTTATCGACGTGGAAGACACCCACCGGGATTTAGTGCTTGCCACCGAGGAGCCGTTGCCCGCGGGCTACCGCACGAGAGGATTCGAGCCCCCGATGGAGCGACATGTGGATTTTCTGACCAGTTATCCACCGGGCGATATCTGGAACGACCAACTCTGGGGCCCGATGAAAGAGGAGACGATTTCTTGGTTCACCCGAATCATGTTGGGCATTGATTCCCCACACGCCTCGGCGGCTGACGGCCACAGGAACCTGTTGCTAACGATGGCAATGGATCGTTCGGCGCGGCTCGGGAAAGAGATCTCCTTGCCAATCGATCCCGAGGCCTTCTATGAGGACTAAGCGGGATTACTCTGTGTGTAGCCCTTAATCTGGCGACAACAGTTAGGCTGTGCTGATCTGCAGCGGTTTGTGGGAGGGCTCCTGTCCCGACACTGCGTTCACAATCATGTCCGGCACGATCGGACTGCGGTTGAAGTAATGTCCTCCGAGAGCATCGGAGATCGAACACACTAGGGCGGCTGAAGCGGCGCCCATCACGGGCTCGCCGATACCCTTCACACCCACTGGATTAACGAAGTCTGGTTCATCGACGGCGTCCCACTGCATCTCGGCCGGTACATCCAGGTATGAAGGCGGTTTGGCTTGGTGCAGGCCAATATTCCCCGGTAGCCCGGTCTGCGGGTCGTAGATGATGCGCTCTAGCGCTGCGAGCCCGATGCCCATGACGGCACCGCCCTTGATCTGGGTTGCCAGGCTCTGTGGGTGAATGACCGTGCCGCAGTCGGCTACGCCGACATATTCGATGATCTCGAACTTCCCAGTCTCGACATCCAACTCTATCTCCATGAACCCCGCAACTAGCGCTGGTGTTATTCCGCCCGCGGCTAGATTGTCCTTGGCAACGCCGATCAGTCCACTGCCCGCAAGACCGCGCACGGCAGCTTGGGTGATTGGGTGTACGTCCTCGGGTACTTCTTCGCCACTGAATTTACCGCCGAGTTCGATCGCGCGTTGCGCGGCTGCTGCATAGGTCATGTTGGCTGAGGAATTATCCTTGCGAAAGACTCTCTCGTCGCCTATATCGTAGTCGTCTGGGGACCCGCCCAGGTCCATGGCGGCGATCTCTTTAAGTTTGCCGATAGCGTTCATTGCGGCGGCGTACGCGGTTCTGGTTTGGGTGCCGCTGGTGTTGCTGCCGAACTGCCCAGAGTTCCAGGGCAGATGACGGTCGGAGTCGCCACGAACGACGAGGCAGTTCTCCCAGTTACACTTCAATATCTCGGCGGCGACCCGCGAGGTATCCGTGTGGGAATAGGTTCCGAGATTGCCGACGCCCGTGTGAATATGCAATTTCCCTTCCGGGCTGAGCCGGACCAGGCCGTCGAAGCCGGCGAAGCTCGCTGGGTGAAAGCCCTGGCCGACTGCGACGCCCCTGACTTTCGAGCCGTTACGCTGACCGCTGCGTGCGCTCCGCTCCGCCCAGTTGAACATCTCCGCGCCCCGATCGAGCGCTTCGTGCATATAGGCGCTCGTTAGGGGAATGCGGCGTTCTTCCACGACCGAGTCATGAACCGGGGCATTGACCTTACGGATCTGCACCCGGTCAAGGCCCAGCTCCTTGGCGGCCTTGTCGAGGAGGGGCTCCATGGCATTGGCCATCTGGTTTTGCCCCGGACCACGCTGCGGTCCTCGCGGTATCGTGTTTGTGTGAACCGGGACGCCGCGCATACGCATGGCTACCGGCGTGTACGTTACCGCTGCGTACTCTGCCGCTGCGCGATAATCCCAGAATCCAGGGGTTGGCCCGGCGTCTTGAACGAGGTAAATATCTGCAGCGATGATGCGGCCATCTTCGCGAAATCCTAGTCTGGCCCGCCCCTGCAGACCGCCCCGCGCGATTCCGAGGTAATACTCCTCTTCTCGGCTGATCCGCATCATCACCGGACGATTGATCTTCTTCGACATCAACGGTGGAATGGCCATCACGGGATAGGACCGTCCCTTGGAGCCAAATCCGCCGCCGCAGAACTCTCCCACGTAGTGGATGTTTTCCACCGGTTCATCAATGAGTCGTGCCAATACGGGCATGTTGAAGGACTGACTCTGACCGGAGCCAAAGACGTGGCACCGCCCGTTTTCCCAATAGGCCATGTTGCTGCGGGGCTCCATGGAATGGTGCGAGTTTCCGGCGGTCACGAAGGTTTCGTCCAGTACTAGGGCCGCATCTTGGAGCCCAGCCTCCGTATCACCGTAGGACCATTCTTCGAACGCGTGTTCACCCATCGGCAACACGCCTTCGGGCACCGCCGCAAAGTCCTGCGCTGTCCATTTTATGGTCTCGATCGCCGTCCCGCGCGTTGCCGCATTGCCGTCGGTGCGAGCGTTCGGCCCGCCCGGGTAGAGACTCACAAGTGGGTCCACTACAAAATCCAGTGGTTCGATGTCGACCTGAATTTTGTCTAACGCTTCCATGGCCGTCGTCTCATCGACGGCGGCGACCGCCAGTATCGGTTCTCCGATGTACTTCGGTTCGTTGGTCAGAATCGGATCCTCGGGGAACGAGGGCACCTCATCGGCAGTGAGTATGCCAAGCACGCCCTCCATGGCTAGGGCTTCGCTGGCATCTATATTCCTCACCAGCCCGTGGGGAATGGGGCTCAGGAACAGGCGGCAAAAAACCATCCCCTCGACACGGAAGTCCTCAGCGTACTTCGCTCGACCGGTGACCTTGGCCTCGACATCGGGTGGTGTGAAGTTCTTTCCAAGCAGTGAATAAGCCATTCGATCACCCCCCGAGCGTCCTCGCCGCCCGATGATTTTTAGCTACAGCAGCCCGTTCCGGGCTTTCGTGAGCATCGCTTGACTGGCAGGTTCAGTCAAGCCTGATTTTAAGGCTGTTTAGTGCCCGATCTATTTGATTGCGATGGGATTCAACGGGGATCCACAACCTCCCGTTATGGGCAGCGGCGGCGCGCAGAAGAAGAACTCGTATACCCCATCCGCGGTGCAGTCATCGGCCAGGTGGTCGACGACGAAGATCTCGCCCATGGTGATTCCGATCATGGGGATCACTACCCAATGCCACGGCTGCTGGGCTTCGGTAGTTTCGTTGGGTCTTACCTCACAGCCCCATGTGTCCGTGCAGATGGCAGCGATCTCTCGATCGT
>CAYLKA010000003.1:0-67705 GCA_964384125.1 uncultured Gammaproteobacteria bacterium
AGCCTACCCGGTGTCGGGAGAAAAACTGCAAACGTCATTCTCAATACGGCATTCGGTCAACCTACGATCGCCGTCGACACCCATATCTTCCGGGTCTCCAATCGCACGCGCCTGGCGCCGGGCAAGAACCCCAAAGAAGTCGAACAGAAGCTCTTAAAGTTCACTCCAGAAGAATTCAAGCTGAATGCGCATCATTGGCTGCTTCTCCACGGACGGCACGTCTGCAAGGCGCGAAAACCCGTATGCCCCGACTGCGTCATCTCGGACCTCTGCGAGTACACAGCGAAGCTGTTTTAGCCCTATCGAATCACTATTGGCCAACGGCGTGTTTCGAAGACAAACGCAGCAAGCGTGATAATTCGCCCATTACAGCCGTCGGATCCTGGCGCCATCCCTACCAGTGAATAGCCAACCCCTCCTGCTCGGGTACTAGTGACTGGAGTCACCTTTGGCCTGGGTGACTTGGCAGAAGAACAGTAAGTGAATTCGACAGGTGCTCTTGATACGATGTCGGGCCGCATTCCCCCGCGCGTCCGAACCTACTGGTCCGACGCGATATGATCGGGGCCTGGTATCAGAGAATCAAGGTAAGCCCATGAAAAACCTGCCGGATTTCGAGTTGCTCAGGATCTCTCAGATGGGAGGACAACCCACTCGCAAAACATTTGACGCCCTCGATCATGTCCTCATCATCTTACCCAACAACCCACCGGATGCGCTGTTCCGCCGGGCTCCCCAAGGCGCTCAGCTCAAACGGTTGCTGAGAAAGGCACGCACCACTGACCTCGATTCGGCTTCGACGAGATTAAACAACACCAGAGCGACGGGGCTCACCGTTGCTAAATTCGATGGGGGGTCGGCATTCGCTCAGCTCACGTGGGCTCGAAAACTCATCGCCCAGTGCAACCAGGAGAAACCGACCAGCCTGGGTATGCTGATTCTAGGTCTGAACGAGCAACATCGGACATCCGCGGTTGAAGCTCTGGTCGCCGCCGCGGAGGCAACCGCATTCGAGTTGCCGTCCTTCAAGTCCGAACAGAAACCCGGGTCCCGCCTGAAACGAATCAGAATTCTCGCATCCAAGCCCCGAGTCAATCTCGATACGGTGCGTGCTCAGGCGCTAGGCAATAACATCGCGCGTTGGTTCACCGCCCTACCGCCCAACGAACTCGACGCAAAAAACTATCGTCACTTCATCAAGGCACTGATTGCCCGGCACGGGATCCAGATGACCATGCTGGGCGAGTCCAAGCTTACCGAACTCGGGGCCAACGCGTTCCTGGCTGTGTCGCAGGGCAACGCAAAACGAGATGCTGGAATCATACAGCTAAGGTATCGTCCTCCCGGCGTCAAGGACGCTGACTTGGTACTGGTTGGCAAAGGTATCCTGTTTGATACGGGTGGAAACAACCTGAAACCGTTCAAAAGCATGCTCGACATGCATATGGATATGGAAGGTAGCGCTGTCGCGCTTGGCACACTGATCGCGCTCGCAACGCTCGAAGTGCCCTACGGTGTCGATGCATGGTTGCCCATCACCGAGAACCGCCTCTCTGCCACAGCTTACAAATCCCAGGATGTAATTCGAGCAGCAAATGGGACAACCATACAGATCATTCACACAGACGCTGAAGGACGTATGGTTCTTGCGGATACACTTGCGCTTGCTGCGCGCGAGGATCCAAAACTCCTAATCGACTACGCCACATTGACTGGCACATGCGTCAGTGCTTTGACAGAACTTTACTCAGGTGTTTTCACCAACCGGCTCAAAGCAAACTCGATGCTCTATGACGCTGGCGCCTTATCTGGAGAACGGGTATGGCCTTTTCCCATGGACGAAGATTTCGACGAGATGCTCCGCAGCGAGGTCGCCGATATCAAGCAGTGTTCTGAGGCGGGCTATGGCGACCATATTCTTGCGGCCCGGTTCCTTTCCAAATTCGTGCCCGAAGAGATACCGTGGATTCACATCGACCTTAGCGCAGGCCAACACAAGGGTGGACTTGCCCATATTCCATCGGAGATCACCGGTTTCGGAGTCAAACTAACGTTGGAACTCATGCGCAACAGGGATCCCGCTAAGCTCGCCGAAAAACTCTCGTGACCTCATCATCCGAACAAAGCCAGCAGGCCAAAGACGACGCCCCAGGGATCGCCCAACGGTTCCGTGGATTCCTCCCTGTGGTAGTCGATGTCGAGACGGGGGGGTTCGTGTCCGCAACTGACGCACTGTTGGAAATTGCAGCCGTAACAATTCGGTTAGATGACGATGGCCACGTGCGTCCCGGCGAAACAATCCGCTATCACGTCAAACCATTCCCTGGAGCGAGACTGGATCCTGCTTCTCTCGAAGTAACCGGAATCGATCCGTTCCATCCCTTGCGTCCAGCGCTGGAAGAATCGGACGCAGTCCGACGCGTCTTCAAGGATGTCCGAAAAGAAGTCAAGGCGCAGAAATGCAATAGGGCAATATTGGTCGGTCACAATGCATTTTTCGACCTTCAGTTCCTAAATGCAGTCGTTGAACGGACAAACATCAAGCGAAACCCCTTTCACCCGTTCTCGAGTTTCGACACTGTGACATTGGGCGGTCTCGCAGTCGGTCAGACGGTATTGGGTAAGGCCGTGGTCGCTGCCGGCTTCGACTGGGACGAGAACCAAGCCCATTCCGCAGCTTACGATGCGGAGATGACAGCTTTACTGTTTTGCGAAATCGTGAACCGGTGCAAGCCAATCTACGAGGTAGCTACTCGCCCAGCTCCTTAGGTTCATCCGATCGCGGAGTATCGCCGGCCGACTCAATCAGATCTTTCAGCTCTCCCGACTGGTAGAGCTCGAGCGCGATATCGCAGCCACCAATCAACTCACCATTCACATAGAGCTGAGGAAATGTCGGCCAGTTCGAATAGGCTTTGAGGCCTTCTCGAATCTCGGGATCTTCGAAGATATTCACAGAAGAGAATTCCGCGCCCACAGCCCGCAAGGCCGCAACCGTTTGCGCCGAGAAGCCGCACTGCGGGAAATCCGGCGTACCCTTCATGTAAAGCAGAACTGGGGAGCTGTCCAGCTGACCCTTAATTCGTTCGTTGACGTCCATTCCTCTTAGTCTCCGTTAGGGCGCTCGAAAATCGTGCAAGCCAAAAATGTCAAGACGATATTGGAGGCAGCAATTATTGAATAATGAAGGTCTGTAACCTATCCTTCAAGGGTCATTCGATCAAGCTTTTGCCCTGATCGATCCCGAAATTATCGCAAGAACTTGCTTCCTGGGAGGGGACATCCTATGAATCCGCTGACCACCGTTAAAAGCACAATCATCAGTGGTGTTGTGCTTGCCCTCTTGATCGGAATCCTGACCAACGGCATCCAGATCAACGAACTCAGCCTTATCATTTGGATCCATGCCCTAGCTGGGATCACCTGGATCGGGCTCCTCTATTATTTTAACTTTGTTCAGGTTCCCGCACTTGCGGAAGCAGCCTCCGATGAAGGTGGCCCCGGTGGCGCCGGCATTACGAAATACGTTGCTCCGCGTGCATTGTGGTGGTTTCGCTGGGGAGCAGTAGTCACGTGGCTTTCCGGAGCCTCCTACTTACTTCGCATTGGACAATTGGGCGACGCCTTCATGCTTGGCGGCGGCTCTGGCCCCGGCCTGGTGATTGGCGTGGGTGCATGGCTCGGCACGATCATGTTGTTCAATGTATGGGCGCTTATTTGGCCTAATCAGAAAAAGATTCTAGGCATGGTCGAGGCGACGGCTGACGAGATTGCAAAGGCCCGCCGAGTGGCGTTTCTCGCTTCACGAACGAACACCCTTCTTTCCATCCCAATGCTCATGAGCATGGTAGGTTATAGTCACGGTGGTTTCTTCATCTAAGAACAGGCCCAATTGAATTGCGAAGCCCGGAAAGGTTCTTTCCTTTCCGGGCTTCTTTCGTTTCGCAATATTGAACTCCAAATACCCTTGTGATGGCAGAACTGTCAAAAAAATCACCGGTCGACCTCGACGCAGACATCATTACCCAAACTGTTGCTGGCGCGCTCGAGGAGGATATCGGTATAGGGGACCTAACTGCCGAACTGGTAAACGAACGCTCCACAAAGACCGCGGAAGTACGAACGCGACAGGACTGTGTGCTTTGTGGCATTCCTTGGTTTAACGAAGTTTTCCTCCAACTCTGCAACGAGGAGGTTGTGGACTGGCACCACTCTGATGGTGATGCCATCACGGCCGATACGGTGGTATGTACACTGGAAGGTCCGGCGCGGGTGTTGCTGTCAGGCGAGCGAACAGCTCTAAACTTCCTCCAATTGCTGTCCGCAACAGCAACCACTACACGGGTCTATGTCGAGGCGGTGCACAACACCGGAGCGCAAATCTTGGATACCCGTAAAACGATCCCCGGGCTCCGAGCCGCACAGAAGTATGCCGTGCGCTGCGGTGGGGGAGGCAATCATCGTCAGGGGCTATTCGACGCTATCCTTATCAAGGAAAACCACATCGCTGCCGCGGGCGGGATAGGCCCAGCCGTTACGGCCGGCCGCAAGCTCGACCCTCTCGTCATGCTGGAAGTCGAAGTGGAGACACTAGATGAACTGCGAGAAGCACTCGCTTCCGACGTCGACCGAATCATGCTAGACAACTTTTCTATTCCACAGTTGAAAGCTGCCGTTCTGGAACGCAAAACTCGTCAACCGAGTATAAAATTGGAGGCTTCCGGAGGAATCGATCTGGATGAGATACGGACGATCGCACTGACAGGCGTAGACTTCATTTCAGTCGGTGCCCTAACAAAACACACTAAGGCCATCGACTTCTCGATGCGAATTCTCTAGCGAGGGCTAAACAAGACTCAGGAAACAGCCGGCAAGAACCCCTTCGACCCATTAACCCCTAATCCCTAAGCATATTCCACACCGCATCATCAGAATAAAACAGGCAATGAATGGACATCTCAGGTGAATATCGCCTCAGCGTACCAAGGCAACAGGCTTGGGACGCTCTCCTAGATCCGGATACGTTGCGCAGCTGTATCCCGGGATGTGAATCACTCGAACGGCTTGACCAAGATCACTATCAGGCTCGGATAAAGACGGCTATTGGGCCTGTCCGAGCCACCTTCGATACTGAGTTGCACATCAGGAATGCCAAGCCTCCGGAGCGCTATCGACTCGACGGAGCAGGCAAGGGAGGCGCCGTAGGATTCGGACGCGGGCATGCCGACGTAACCCTGGACGACGAGGACGGTGACACCGTCCTTCGATACACCGCAGCGTTTCAAGTCGGGGGACGACTTGCGCAACTAGGTTCGAGGTTGGTACTGGCTGCTACTAGGAAGCTTGCGGACGACTTTTTCGAGCAACTGACGAAACACATCGACTCGAAAGCCGAACGCATCGACAAGCCTCCGCCGTCGCGAACCATAACGGTACTCGCCTTAGCTGCTGTGGTCATAATCCTCGCGTTCTTTATTTGGTGGCTCTCTAACTAACACGACATAACCGCCCCGCTGTACTGCGAACGGTCAGGCAAGCTCGCGGCCCCGTTCCGTCGCAGCCCGCACCGCTTCCGTCATAAGCTCCACCAACCCGTTGTCGCCCATCAAAACACCTAGTGCCGCTTCCGTCGTACCTCCCGGACTCGTCACGCGACGCCGAAGCTCCGCAGCATCGACCTCCGCTCCGAACGCCAGCGCACCTGCACCGGCAACCGTCGTAACGGCAAGCTCAGCTGATAGTTCTCTACTGAGTCCCATGTCGACACCCGCCTCGGTCAGGCTCTCGATAACGAGAAATACATACGCCGGTCCGCTCCCAGAAACACCGGTTACGGCATCCATCAACCTTTCATCCTCCAGCCAGGCGACCCGACCCACTGCCGACATTACGTCCTCGCAGGCTTTACGCTGATCGGGCTCAACCATCGCGTTGGCGACCAGCACGGTCATACTCTGTCCGATGGCGGCCGGCATGTTCGGCATTCCACGGACAATGGCAGCTTGTCCAATAACACCTTCTAAGTACGAGATGGGTATGCCAGCGGCTATAGACAAGAAAATGCGATTGCTGTCTGCAAGATCGCGGTATACGGGCAGCGCAGTGTCGAGCTGCTGAGGTTTGACCGCAAGTACAATCAAGTCTGAGTCGGCACCAACATCAAGTGCATCGGTAGCTCTGACGCCAAGTGATGCCGCATTGGACCGCGCCCGCTCATCCGGCTCGACCACACTTACGTCCTTCTTCGACCATCCGTTATCGAGCCATCCGCGCAGGAGCGCATGACCCATGTTGCCGCAGCCGACTAGGAGTATTTTAGGTTGCCAGCTCATGGATCACCTTCGGAACCACCCTCCAGGGATGCCGATCGCAAAGAAGGGTCAAGTATCGCCTTAGAATCATTGAAAATCTCAAGGTCAAGCGCTTCCTCACTATGCGCGATGACACACGTGACGGTACCATCACCCGCCACGTTGATGGCCGTACGTAACATATCCAGCAAACGGTCGACTCCGATAATGAGTGCTATCCCTTCAACCGGCAGCCCCACCTGACCCAGGACCATGGCCAGCATTATCAGACCCGCGCTTGGGACAGCCGCTGTACCGATCGAGGCGAGTGTCGCGGTCAGCACAACAGTGAGGTAGTCGCTGAATACGAGGTCTACACCGTAGACATTAGCGATAAAGACCGTAGCGACTCCTTGCATGATAGCCGTACCGTCCATGTTGATCGTCGCGCCCAACGGGACGGTGAATGAAGCAATAGAATTCTTGACACCCAGCCGGGTCTCCAGCGTGTTCAGAGTGACCGGGATCGTGGCGGCAGAAGAGGAGGTGCTAAACGCAAAGGACATAGGCGCCCGCATCTTCGTCAGGAATTTCACAGGGCCCATACCCGAAAACCTAAGGATCGCGCTGTATGTCAAGAGCAGGTGCAGGACCAGAATGACAGCTACAAGAATGAAGTATTCGGCTAAAGGCCCGAAGATCTCGATTCCTTGCGTCGCGAAGGTACGACTAATCAGCGCGAATACACCAATCGGCGCTAGGAGGATAATCATCAAGACCATCTTCAAAATGACCTCATTGAGGTCGCTGAACAACCGCACGACGGGCTTGCCGCGTTCACCCGCAAGATTGGCGCCAAAACCGAACAGTAGCGCAAAGACTATGATCTGAAGCATCTGTCCTTCAGCCATCGCCTGAATGGGATTCTCGGGGAAAATATTGATGAGCACATCGGCGAGTGGTGGTGCCTCTCGAGGCACATACTCCGCAAACTCGCCAGACATCTCAAAACCGCCGCCAGGTGACACCACACGCGCAAAGGTTAGAGCAAGCATGATCGCGACCGCGGTGGTAAAGAGGTACAGACCCAAGGTCTTCGCTCCGACCCGCCCAATCGTTCTCAGGTCCCCCATGGCATTGACACCGCAGACCAGCGAAACCAGCACGAGCGGCACAACCATGAGCTTCAATAGGGCGAGAAAGGCCGCGCCTACTACGTAGAACAATCCGTCCACTAGGAAGGCGTTCACCACTGGCACGATGGAACCAAACATGTTGAGGGCAAGGCCTACGACAATGCCAGCAAACATAGAGAGTAGAATGCGTTGCGTAAAACTCACGAGCCTTCCAAGGCCTGTCTGACGCTAGAACCCGGCAACCTAGCGGTTCCAGAGACGGTACGCAACCGCCGCCAAGCAGTTGCCGCTACTTGACAGGCAACGCCTGGCCACCGCTACGTACGCAATACGCCATCCAGCGTCTAGCGGGGATAGTGGTAAAAAAAGAAGGCAGGGAGGAATGCAAGGTTTCAAGCGGTAAGCTTGCGGCTAAGGTCCTCCGATCGGACGAGAACCACGCTGGGACGCGGCGCAGCAGCCCCGCCGTCAGGCCAGCTACTGATAGGCTCCTCCACGGTTCCACCCTCACCCGGATGCTGAACGCCGAGCAAGAGGCTTCTGCCATCCGACGTTATCTCGCAACCAACCACCTCACAACCGACCGGGCCGCTCATGAACCGTTGCACCGCACCCCGAGCCGCGCCTTCCGTCGGACACACGTAACAACCATCGTTGTTGCCCCTGGGCTGATCACCGTCGGTCGTTATCCAAAGATTGCCGTCATGATCAAAAGTAAGATTGTCGGGAGCCGCGAACGCGCTGAGACTGTCGGGCTCGGCATATCCCGCGTAATAGGTACTGTCTGGATCCAACGCGCCAGCATGGGGTGCAAGCGTGGCCAGGAATTGCCCGCGGGCAGGATCGCCTGCCAGCAGGAAGATCTCCCAACGAAACGCTACAGAGGCGGCATCCGCACCATCCTCTGAAATCTCGATGATGTGCCCCCAAGGATTCGGGACCCGGGGATTGGAGCTATGTGAACCCGCGCTGACTACGCGCCCGGAAGATTCCAACTCGCCCTCCTCCCTATCCGGATTATTCGTGCAAGCCACGTAAACCTTATTTGTCACTGGGCTGACAGCAATGTCCTCCGGCCGATCCATCGGCGTTGCACCCATCAGATCTGCTGCCTCCCGACATCGGAGCATGACGTCACCCTGGGAATGAAAATCACGTTGATCCGTTAACTCGGGATGCTCTCCCCAGACCATCGGCACCCATTCACCGCCACCGTCCTCGCTGAAACGAGCCACATAGAGCGTCCCCGAATCTAACAAGTCCACATTCGCCTCCGGATTCTCCGGATCGAATGCATCACGAGTAACGAACTTGTAGAGATACTCGAATGCCGAGTCATCTCCCATGTAGACGACGACCCGGCCATCCGGCGCAACCACCGTCGTCGCTCCCTCGTGCTTGAAGCGCCCGAGAGCGGTTCTCTTCTTTATGGGTGCGGACGGATCCCGGGGGTCAATTTCCACTATCCAGCCGAACTTAAACGGCTCTTTGGGATTTAGCGCCACGTCGAACCGAGGATCAGCAAACTCCCACCGGAACCGACTCTCCAAACCTCGCGGGCGAAAGCGATTGTGAACGCGCTCGACATCGCGCGTAAAACGAGCAGCCCGACGGTTGCCGAAGAAAGTATCTACGCCCTCCTCTGCCGTGAGGTAGGTGCCCCAAGGAGTAGTCCCTGCCGCACAATTAAAGATGGTACCGTTGACGCTAGTGCCCGTGGGGTCCTGTGCGGTCTTAACAAGCTCATGTCCACGAACCGGCCCCGAGAGCTGAATCGGAGTATTCGCAGTAATCCGTCGATTGAGAGGTGAATCGATCTGCAACTGCCAATCCGGTGACAAGCCAAAGTGGGCGACACTGACACCGACAGCAGCCTGCATAAACGCGACACATTGAGGGTTCTCTCGAACGAAAGCGGCAGCCTGACGGGCCCGCTGGGCCACACGAAACCCCGGGAAAAGCAACTCGGGATTGGGATACTCATGATTGACGCAGACCAAAGCCTCGCCGCCACCAATATCGAATAGACCCATGCCATCGCAGTTGTAGCCGAACTGTCTCGCCTGAGCCCGAGCCGCCGACGGCTCCAAGAGCCCGCCCCTCGCCACTGAATGAGCATCTAAGGCAGGAACGTTCGGAAACAGCGGATCGCCCCATCGAATCAGAACATCCGCACGATAGCCTGGCGGCACGACCACCGCGTCAGCGTTGGACGGTGCAACGCTCTCAAAGCCCAGATCTCTCAAAGGATCGGCTCTCTGAGCCAGAGCATACCTCGGGGCCAACGCCGAGAGGAGCGCGAGCTCCGAACCGCGGCCCAACAGGAGCCGGCGAGTCAACCGCTGATGCCATAGAGAGATCGGTGTCGTGTCGCTCTTGGGAGCCATGAAAGCTTCGTCAGGCCTCATTTTACGAGCCAGGGACGGAGGGTATGTTAGCCTATGCGGCCTGAAAACGAACCCGCCCGCTACTCGAGATACGGAATAGGCTAAATGGCAGAAGAACTACCGGACACAGACGTACAGATGGAGGCCAACAGTCTCTATCGAGAAGAGACCTTCACGGATCGCCGCGTGGGTACGTTACAGATATTGACCCCAGTAAACTCGGATGGAACAGCCGATAGCACCCGTCAGGCCGTCTACGTGGGCCAGACTCAGATCCTGACACCTGCGGGCGCACTGCCATTGAACTTCGAACTGGAAGCGAGCTCTCTCCAGGAAGCCGTGGAGAAGTTCGGGGATGGGGCGAAGAGCGCGCTCTCTGATGCGATGCAGCGGCTCGACGAGATGCGGCGGGAGGCCGCATCCTCCATCATCGTACCGGGCAGTGGAGGAGCTGGCGGAGGTCCACCGGGCGGGGGATTACAGGTCCCATAGTAGTAAGAGGATCAACAAATTGGTAAGAGCCTTTCTAAAAGACCCATTGTTTCATTTTCTTGGGCTAGGGCTCGGCCTGCTCCTGCTCTACCAGTTGACCGGAAACCAGGGCGGGGCTGATGAAGAAGTTCTCATCGATCGAGAAGCGCTACTAACCTACCTGCAATATCAATCGGTTGCTTTCGATAGAGAGCAATTCGAACTGTTCCTGGACGACATGATGCCCCGTGAGACCGAGGATCTGATCAATGAAGCGGCAAGGGAAGAGATACTCTACAGGGAAGCGGTGGCGCTGGAGCTGGAGCGAGACGACTACATCATCCGTAGCCGATTAGTACAAAAGCTGCGGTACCTAGCGGAGGGATTTACCAACGACGAGATCGTGCTGAGCGAGGAGGACGTGAGAGCCTATTTCGAGGCAAACCGCAGCACATACGATATTGACCCTCACATCACCTTCACTCACGTCTTCTACAACGCCGAGCGCCGTGGTGGTGAGGAAGCAATCCGACTCGCCCGAGAGAAACTGCCCGAACTGAATGAAACGGGTGTACCGTTCGAGGAAGCCTCCAGCCATGGTGACCGTTTCCCATATTTCGTTAATTACGTGGAACGCCCTCCGCAACTGATTGCAAGTCATTTGGGCGGAGAGGTAGCGGATGCGCTGTTTGAGCTCCCGGCAGACGAAACCCTATGGCACGGCCCTTTCGAATCCAGATTCGGTTTCCATTTGGTGCTAATAACCAACCAGGCACCGGAACGGACCCCGACGTTCGAGGAAGTTCGCGATAGGATCGAGTCCGATGCTCTGGCCGCAAGGGCACGGGCGCAAACGGAAGCTGCTATTCAGGACATCATGAACCGCTATGAGGTCGTGATCAGCCCGGATCTAGAAAACTCGGAGACAGGCTCCGAGCCGTGAGGAAACTCCTCGCCTTTGCCGGCCTCTCGCTGCTGGTGACATCGGCACCGGCACTGGGCCACGATCTTCGTCCGATCTTTATCGACGTATCACAGACCTCAATCGACGCGCTCGCACTTCGCTGGAAGGTTCCATCGTCGGTGCCGCGCACACAATTGCCACAGGTCTCTCTGACGGGTGGATGTCAGCCCGAGAACGAACTCCAGGTCGTGCTTCGAGGCGATAGCTATCAGGCGGATCGCTTCTATCGGTGTGAAGCTGGCCTGACGGGTGAGGTATTGTCGCTGGAGTTTCCCGGGTCGAACCCATCATTGACAACCGTCGTTCGAGTGCAGACTCACGACGGGCTGCTCCTATCTGGCCTATTACCTCCCGGTGAGTTGGCTTGGCAGATACCGGAGGCACCCGAACGATGGGAAGTAGCCTACAACTACACCGAGCTCGGCTTGGAGCACATATGGCTGGGCTGGGACCATCTGATGTTCGTAGCCTTGCTGGTGTTAATCGCGCGGACGGGCCGACGAACCCTCATCACAGTGACCGGCTTTACGCTGGCGCACTCGCTAACGCTGGCCCTGTCCACATTAGATTTAATCGCCCTACCGATTCTCGCGGTAGAAGCCGTGATCGCCTTGAGCATCGTCTTCGTCGCAACCGAGATTGCGCGGGCTGATGAAACGACACTGACGTACCGCTATCCAGTTCTGGTTGCCAGCTCCTTCGGGCTACTCCACGGGTTTGGATTCGCTAGCGTGCTTCGAGAAGTGGGCCTGCCGCCTACGGAACTACCGACAGCATTGCTGTTTTTCAACATTGGCGTGGAAATCGGCCAAGTCCTCTTCGTAATGATTATTTTCGGGATCGCCGCAGCCGTCCGCTCAACTGGTCGGCGGGCGGAATCCCGCCTGGGCTGGTACAGCTTGTCCGGTGCCAAGACAGGCACTGTAACCGCTTACACCGTCGGGGCAGTGGCCAGTTTTTGGACGATCGAACGCGTCCTTGCCTTTTGGGTTTGAATACCACAGAGAACTGCCACTAAGTCAGCAGCTCAATCCCACCTCGCGCCGCCAAAAGCATTACCTCGTTACCAGGAACACCGCTTCCTAAATCGTTTTGGAAGAACTAGGTTTTTTCCTCAGCCGACAACGGCGGAACGGAGCGATGGTGGGCTCGATGGACTGCGAAGAAGATGCCTATGACTATCAACAGACCGCCGATGACGTGATACGCCAATATGCGTTCTCCTAAAAAGATAATCGCAAACGTTGCGCCAAACACCGGAATCAGATTCAGGAAGACAGCGGCTCGATTCGCACCGACCGATCGGATTGCAGCGTTCCACAGATACACCGCAAGCACCGTGGAACCTATCCCCAGATATGAAACCGCACTCAGAGTCACCGGAGTCAATTGGAATGATCGGAAATAGCTCGCTTCAATGAGGTATAGCGGAAAAGATAGAGCGATACCGGTACATGCGATCAGGAAGACGAGAACGTCGGAGCTTGGCAGGTGAGTCGATCGGTGCATTTCAACTGAGTAAAGGGACCAACAAATAGCCGCACCGAGCATCACCAAATCACCAATGTTGATGTCCATCTGCAAGAGCGTTCCAAGACTCGCTTGAGAAACCATGACGATGACTCCAAGAAACGCCAATACGACTCCAAGCGTCTGTAACGGAAAAAGCCGCTCACGCACGAGGAGAAATGCCGCCAATGCGGTAAGGGCGGGTTGCGTGGCATTAATGACCGTTGCATTGATGGCGGTCGTGAAGTTGACAGCGACAACGGATAACGTGGTGCCTGCAGCCATTGTCACGCAGATCCAATAAATGGAGCGCCGTGCCTGTGGCTTCAAAGGGAGTTCCTGACGGAGCTTGCGCGCCACGAACGGGAGCAGGACGAGCACAGCGACAACCCAACGCCAGAAAGTTAACGCCATAGGGGGGGCAAGCTCGTGGATACCTCGCGCCACAACCAGAGCTCCTCCCCAAAGAGCCATGTTGGCCACCAGAACTACATACGCAGCGGAGTGAGGGATCATGCTGAAGGCATCTTAGTACTGTACGCTACGGTTCTCCAAGTCTCCGCAACAGCGCTTGATAACTAGGCGAATCGGATCCATAGGCCGAAATGAGCGCAATTCGAACCACCGGCATAGACTGCTCAACGCACGAGTTGAAAAGCCGAGAGGGAGAGAATTTAATGAAGTTCCTGCATTACGCTGGATTGTGTATCAAAGTGCTGAAAACACCCTAGACTAGAAACGATGAAGGGAACCGACAACTTTTGGGATTTCTCAGTTAGCACATACCGTCAACCGGGTGTTGCTGAGGCCTGTTTATCTCTCCAGGACAGATTCGGCTGCGATGTCAATGTTCTCTTATATTGCTGCTGGTTCGGGTGCACACGCGGGCTCATGAACGAGCGCACATTCAACGCCGCCTTGTCCTTCTCGGAGCCCTGGGCAAACGAAGTCGTCCGTCCACTACGCACAGCGAGAACCTGGATGAAGATCGCCGGATGCGGGAACACGGACGTATCGACGGAATCATGCATGTCCCTGCGGGACGACATCAAGGCCGCAGAGTTCAAGGCGGAGCATCTTCAGCAGGACACGCTCGAAAGACTCACGTCGACGCCACTATCTGAGGCTACGGATCCTCAGACCCAGATGGTTAATACGGCCTGCAATCTTCGGAAGTATCTAAATTATTATGACATTCGCCTCGATGGTCCATCACTGGCGGAACTCGCACATATCGTTGCCGCAACCATCGACGACACGGATCAAAAGAAGGTCATTATCACTCTCGCCGATCGCTTTTCAGAGGAACTCAAATGAGCACTTTTGATGCCAGAATATTGCGAGACGACTTCGACAACAAAGGAGATCTCTCAAAGTCCCTGTCAATGTCCAGACACTGGATAAGTCGGACGCCTCGGAGGGCACCAATCCCAAAGCTGATAAGGCGCACGTGGGTCGTGTCCAGATTATCCCAAACGTCCCAGCGACTCTAACAGTCACCCTCCCGAAATGGATACCTTAGATGTCGTGGTAATCGGCGGGGGTGTCGTCGGATTAGCCATCGCGAGAACGCTCGCGCTAGCCGGACGTGAAGTCGTCCTGCTGGAGCGACATAGTCGCATCGGCGAAGAGACTTCCTCGCGTAACTCGGAGGTCATTCACGCAGGAATCTACTATCAAACAAACAGTCTTAAAGCCCTACTCTGCGTGAGCGGAAAAGAGCTGCTTTATTCCTACTGCGAAGAGAAGTCGATTCCTTACGACCGATGCGGAAAGGTAATCGTAGCCCTGACTAAGGACCAAGAGGAAACGCTCGACATCATCCGAACGAGGGCCATCGATAACGGGGTAGAGGATCTTCAGCCTATGACCGCCGCAGAGGTTTCAGACCTGGAGCCCGCCGTTAAGTGCATCGCAGGATTGTTCTCGCCGTCTACTGGTATCGTCGACGCTCACAGCCTTATGGTTGCTCTGCGGGGCGACCTGGAGAATGCCGGGGGCAACGTCGCGTTTCTGTCGACCTTTAGTCAGGCTTCCTTCGAAAGCGATCGCTTTCGGCTCCGTGTGGCAACTGAGGAGAGCACGACCGAGGTGGGCGCCCGGTGTCTGATCAATGCCGCAGGTCTGCAGGCGTCACGGGTCGCCCGGCGCATCGCCGCACTCGATCCCAGGCACATACCCGAGACTCGATTCGCGAAAGGTAACTACTTCGTCTACCAAGCGCAGCATCCGTTCCAGCATCTCATCTATCCCGTACCTGAGCCGGGCGGATTAGGCATCCACGTCACTTTGGATCTAGCAGGAGGCGCACGTTTCGGTCCAAACGTCGAATGGGTGGACGAGCCGGAGTACAGTGTAAGCAGCCAGCATATGGATCGATTCTTCGACACAATCAAGGGCTACTGGCCCAACGTGAGCCGCGACGCCCTAACGCCTGGGTACGCCGGTGTCCGGCCTAAAATAGTCGGCCCAGGTGATCCGCCCGGTGATTTCGTCATTCAAGGGCCGGGCGACCATGGAATTCCCGGTCTGGTTAACCTCTTCGGTATCGAGTCTCCGGGGCTTACTGCCTCACTGGCCATAGCGGAAACAGTTCGGGAAGCCCTACTCTAGACTACGGATGCATGAATTGGAGCCGACACCGGGAAAATTAGAGCAACTCGCGCCTGGGGTTCACAGACTACTCGCCCCCAATCCGGGCATGATGACCGGGCCCGGCACGAACACCTATCTGTTAGGCAAGAATGAGATCGCGGTGCTTGATCCTGGTCCCGCTATTCCCGCACACATCGACGCGATTCAGACGCTCGCACCAGCGCCTATTCGCTGGATCCTCGTGACTCACACGCATCCCGATCATTCACCTGCAGCCCACCCGTTAGCGGCCGCGACGGGTGCGGAGTTGCTCGGGAAACATCCGCCGGCAGGCAATCAACAGGATCAAACATTTTCACCCGACCGGGTGCTCGATGACGGCGAGCGGCTGGAATCTGAAGAGTTCTCCGTGCGCGCGATCTATACACCGGGACACGCTTCGAACCATCTGTGTTATCTGCACGAACAGCTGCGATGGGTATTTACAGGCGACCATGTGATGAATGGTTCGACCGTCGTGATCAACCCACCGGACGGCCACATGGGCGATTACCTTGAATCACTAAACCGGGTGAAGGCATTGGCTCCATCTAGACTCGCGCCAGGGCACGGAGCCTTACTTCAAGATCCCTCTGCAACACTTGATTGGATCATCGGACATCGTCTTGAGCGCGAAGCGAAAGTCGTGACCGTCCTAACCTCCAGCGGTGGCGAACCTCTCAACGAGTTGGTTAAAAAGGTTTACGACGACGTGGACACCCGCCTACACGGGTTGGCAGAGCGTTCACTGCTGGCCCATCTGATCAAACTGCGAGAAGATAGTCGTGCCCGGGAAGAAGATCGCGCTTGGTATCTCATAACGGAGCCTTGAACAACCATGAAGTATGTGCCCAAGCATCTGGGGTATCTTGTTCCGCTGGTCTCATTGACCACACTGGTTAACGCTCAGACCGATGAGGCGCTACACGCCCGCGCTGAGGCCATCCATGCCCAAGTCATCACCATCGACAGCCACGACGACATTCCTTTTGACTTCGCCACCGAAGCTGTCGATCCACTAGACGCCTCCCGGCAAGTGAATCTAGAGAAGATGGCCTCCGGCGGTCTCGATGCGGGATTCTTTATTGTTTATGTTGGCCAAACAGAACGCACACCGGAGAACTACGAGCAGGCAAAAACCGATGCGATGACAAAGTTCAACGCGATTCATCGAATGTCAGAGATGTATCCAGAGCTCATAGAAATCGCCCATTCGGCGGATGACGTCGAACGCATTCACGACTCTGGAAAACTTGTCGCGGCCATCGGTATCGAGAACGGCTATGTGATCGGCACCGATATCTCACTGCTCAGCCAATACCACGATCTGGGCGCCCGGTACGTCACCCTCGCCCACAGTGGCCATAACGACATCTCAGACTCCGCTCAGCCACGCCCCGAACTCGGCGATGAAGAATCGGAACACAACGGCATAAGCGAATTCGGAGAACAGGTGATCGCCGAGATGAACCGAGTCGGAATCATGGTTGACGTCTCTCACATCTCCAAGCAGGCAGCACTCGATGCCATTCGCCTGTCTACCGCACCAGTGATCGCATCGCACTCAAATGCACGGGCGCTTACCGACCACTACCGCAATATGGATGACGAGACGCTCTTGGCTCTCGGGGAAAGCGGCGGGGTCATGCAGGCAACCGCTCTCGCCGCCTTTCTCAAAAGGTTGAATCCTGAACAACGGGAACAGACGAGTGAAATCTTGAATGACTACGGCATTGAACGTCTCAGCGCATGGTGGGACCTTACGGAACAACAGCGCGAGGAGATTGAGCTACGACTGTCCGAGATCGGCTACGCTAACGTCAGCGACTTCATCGACCATGTGGACTACGCCGTCAACTTAATTGGCATCGATCATGTCGGTCTAAGTTCCGACTTCGATGGTGGCGGCGGTATCGTGGGGTGGTTCGATGCCGGGAAGACATTAAACGTGACGTTGGAGCTCGTGCGCCGTGGCTACAACGAAGAAGAGATCCGAAAACTTTGGGGTGGCAATCTCTTGCGGGTCTGGCGTGAAGTCGAACGCATCGCCGCCGAAACGCTCTAGCGGGCAGCCCCCTTTAGAGCCTGACTGCTTTCAAAGACTGGGGCTTCGACGGTCTAGAGGTCGGCGAACCTACCACCACTGGTGCCTAACTCTTCCAGCAGCTTCGGCACTTCCCAGTACATCGAGCCGAATCGATCCCGAAAACGGGAAACGGTCTCGTACACGCGATTGACACCGACCGCATCGGCATAGTGCATCGGTCCGCCACGGTACCGTGGGAATCCATATCCATTGATCCATACGACGTCGATGTCACTGGCTCGAGGTGAGATCCCCTCCTCCAGGATCCGCGCGCCCTCGACGACCAACGCATAAATACAGCGCTCGACAATCTCATCAGCACCAATCTCTCGCTGTGCTACGCCCAACGCGCCAGCCTCACGAGCTATCAGTGATCGCACCTCAGGATCTGGAATAGGCTTTCGGGAACCAGGTTCGTACAGGTACATTCCCTTACCGGTTTTCTGTCCAAAACGACCCGATTCAGCCAATAGATTCGCGATCCGATAGAAACGGGGGTCCTCAGGCAAATCCGCGCGTTCCTGACGGACTTTGTAGCCCACATCGAGCCCGGCGAGATCACCCACCGCATGGGGGCCCATCGCCATGCCCCAGTCCCGAAGCACTTTATCGATCTGCTCCGGCGCAGCACCTTCCAGCAAGAGAAGTTGGCTCTCACGACCGTAACCGTAGAGCATACGATTCCCCACGAAACCGAAGCAGTTACCGACGACTGCACCGATCTTTCTCAACCGTTTCGCAAGAGCGAGCGAAGTGGCGATCACCGCATCTGCCGTTTCCGCCCCACGCACAATTTCCAACAGCGGCATCAAATGAGCGGGACTGAAAAAATGAAGACCGACAACATCCCTCGGCCGCTGCGTGGCCCCCGCAATTCTATCTACATCGAGTGTTGACGTGTTCGTTGCGAGAATTGCGCCGGGCCGACATACTTCGTCAAGCCTGGCGAACACTTCCTCTTTTATCGCCATGTTCTCGAACACCGCCTCGATCACCAGATCCAAATCCGCAACGGCATCGTAGTCCTGAGTGGTTGTCAGACGAGCTAGTCCTTCCGACATATTGGACTCGGTCACCCGCCCGCGGGAAACGCCGTGTTCGTAGAGACTCGTAATGGTCTCACGGCCCCGAGCAAGTCCCGCGGTGTCGTTGTCCAACAGTGCGACTTCGAGACCAGCACCCAAACAGCTATAGGCAATCCCTGCACCCATCGTGCCAGCCCCAATCACCGCCACGCTCGCGACATCCCGGGGCAAGGCATCCTGGGAAATTCCAGGCACTTTGGCGACGGCCCGCTCGGAGAAGAAAACATGCCGCAGCGCATTGGACTGGGATGATGCTTTGCACTCGGCGAAAAACGCCCGTTCTTGAGCAGCCGCGTCATCGAATGGAATCTCGATCGATGCCTTCACGCTTTGGATGATCTTCTCCGGGGACATCAGTCCACGGGTACTGCGCTCACTCTTCTTTCTATACTCATCGAAAAACTCGGGTGAAACTGGCGCAACCTCGAGATCGCGAACTCGCCTGACGCCCCGCCCCTGGGCAACCAGATCGGTTGTATATGCGATGGCCCCCATCAGAAGGTCCTCGCCCTCAATCAGCTGGTCAACAATCCCAGCTGCGTCCGCAGCCACCGCACTAATCGGCTTACCGGTAACCATCATGTCTAGAGCTTGCTCCGCGCCGATGAGGCGCGGTAACCGTTGGGTTCCGGCAGCGCCGGGCAGGAGCCCGAGGGTAACTTCTGGCAAACCGACTCGGGCGCTGGGCAAAGCCACCCGATAATGACATCCCATGCTCAGCTCGAACCCACCCCCCAGCGCCGTACCGTGTAGCGCTGCAACCACTGGCTTATCGCTGGCTTCCACACGGGCAATCACTTCGGAGAGATGTGGCGGTTTCGGCGGGCTATCGAACTCCCGGATATCAGCTCCCGCGCAAAAAGTGCGTCCCGCACAGATGAGTACGGCGGCCTTCGCGTCGCTATTACCATCAACCTCCTCCATCACAGCCACGATGCCCGAACGAACGGATTGCGATAGAGCGTTTACTGGTGGGTTATCGATCGTAATGATCGCTAGACCACTTTGGAACTCGACTTTGACTACGCTCATTCGGTTTCCTTCTGAAAGATGTGTGCTGGTGCGGTCGCGAAATTAATGCGTTCGAAACTATGCCATCATAGAAACTATGAAAAACGAAATCGAGATTCCCGTTGAATGGGGAGACACCGATCCCGCCACCATCGTGTTCTATCCCAATTATTTCAGATGGTTTGACATCGGTACCCGTCATCTCCTCGACGCCGCCGGTTTGCCCTACAAAAAGCTAATTTCGGAATTCGGGCTGCTCGGGTTACCTCTGGTGGAGGCGAACGGCAAGTTCTTAAATCCGATACGTTTCGGTGACACCGTCCGCCTCGTTAGCTTCGTCTCCTCATGGCAGCGCATGACGGTCCAGATCGGCCATCGAGCCGAGGTAAACGGCAAGTGCTGCGGGGAAGGTCTCGAGACGCGAGTTTTGGCAAAACAGCCCACTCCGGGCACGATAAAGGCCGTGCCGCCACCCGAAAGGATCCTCCAAGCCCTCCCCGTCTACGCTCAGACGGAATGATCGCAAATCTGAACGATAAAACGACGGTCATACCATGTTGGGTTCCTGTGAGCCCACACCACTCGCTCACCACCTCCAGCAATGTGTGATGGGTCGGGACCGCCACGGAATGTTCGTGACCGTTGCCTAATCATATCTTTACTCCGACGGCGTGAAGTCAATCGCCCCTTCGGGCAGAAGATAAAGGACGATCACACGCCCACCGGTCACCGTTGGGGAATGAGCGGAGCCGGGTCCGTAGACGACCCATCCTTTACCATGCCCGTCGAATTCCCCGTCATCGTTTTCGGGAATGACCATGTCAATTTCCCCATTCGGATGGCGGTGGCGGGGACCAACAATGTCCTCCATCTCAACCACATCGACGGAGAACCCGTGGGTTTCTGGTCCGGGCCTAATAACTCGCCCAAACCTAATACCACCACGCTCGCGGTTGCATATCCAGCCCTCATCGACGCCCTGCCGACAAAGTGACGCCAAAGACTCAAAGGTCTCACCATCGGCGGGAAAGGCTGCCTCAAGCTCATCTGCCAGTTCCGGAGCGATCGCCATTCCCGCAACGCTTTCGACAACGGAAGTGACGAGTGCTTCAAACTTCGCTTGTGTCATGAGCTCACGCCGCTAGCTTGACGTATTCGTAATCACCGGGCTGACCGTTAATACCCGCCCTCGGCGGCGCGATCCAGCTCGAGAACTCACCAGGTTCGAACGTGGGTTTCATCAGCGAAAGCATATACTCCAAATCTGCTTCCGACGGCAGCCACTCGCCATGGCGCCTCGACCACTCCGACTCGGTGAGCAGCTGCCCTTCAGGTGTTGCCTTGACCTGAGAAAACTCTCCAACCGCGCGATGGAAAGCACGATGGGGGAGCGTCAGGCGACGATCAATGTCCTGCTCTTCGAGCACTCGGTTCCACCGCTTTAACACGTTCTCGCAATCGGCAAGGTAGTCATCGGAGAGCCGGGTATTGATCGCGCTAAGCGCGGGAACCTCGACAACCTGCAGTTCATCGCCGACCACCTGCGCAACGGGGTAGGTATCTTTCTCAAGTTGATGGTCATCGTCAATCCGATTCTCTCGGAAACGACCCTTTAACCCTGCGTTAAAAGAGTTCGCGGCGTTCGTGGAAATCTCTGCGCCGAATAAATCCAGCGTAACGGAGACATGAAAGTTGATCTTCTTCTGAATAGTCGGCAGATCAACAGCGCCGTACTTTCGGACCCCCTCGATGTCATCTGGATCAGTGATGCCATGCTCGTTCATAACCTCGCAAGTCTTTTGAACGATCCGTTCCACACCAGTTCTACCGACGAACATATGATGACCCTCCTCAGTCAGCATGAAGCGACAGGTTCTCGCCAGGGGGTCGAAACCAGACTGGGCAAGCGACTCCAACTGCATCTTGCCGTCACGGTCCGTAAATGTCGTGAACATGAAGAAAGAAACCCAGTCGGGCGTCTTTTCGTTAAACGCCCCGAGAATTCTTGGCTTGTCCTCATCTCCGGAACGTCTTTGCAACAGGGCTTCCGCTTCCTCACGACCGTCTCGACCAAAATACCTTTGAAGCAGGTAAACCATGGCCCAAAGATGGCGCCCCTCCTCAACATTCACTTGAAAGAGATTACGCATGTCATATAGAGACGGTGCGCTATGACCGAGAAACCGCTGCTGCTCGACGGAAGCGGGCTCCGTGTCACCCTGGATGACGATGAGTCGCCTAAGCATTGCACGGTACTCGCCAGGTACCTCCTGCCACACGGGTGATCCCTTGTGCTGGCCGAAGCCGATAGTCCTGCCTTCTTCTTTGGGAGCTAGCAGCACACCCCAACGGTAATCAGGCATCTTGACGAAGCCGAACTGGGCCCAGCCTTCCTTGTCGACACTCACGGCAGTGCGAAGATACACCTCGCAGTCCTGGAACCCATCTGGCCCCATCTCGTTCCACCAATCGAGGTACTTTGGGTACCACTGCTCCATAGCTCGCTTGAGCTTCGCATCAGAAGCCAGGTCGACATTGTTGGGAATCAAAGAATCGTAATTTACATCTGTGGTCATTGGTTTTATCCGTTTCGCGAGCCGTGCTCACATCTTAATCGTTATGTACTAAACACGATTCCGATCATATTTTGCTCTGCGACCGGTGCCGTAGAGCTTCAATGCCCCTTCTTCCCCAACCGCGTTAGGGCGCTGAAAAATCCAGTTCTGCCACGCACTTAACCGCCCAAAGATCTTGGACTCTGTCGTCTCTGGACCGGCGAAACGCAAATTGGCCTCCATGCCAGTCAACGCGTCTGGGGAGAAGCTCGCGCGTTCCTCGAGAAGCAAACGGATCTCATCTTCCCAGTCAATATCATCCGGCGCAAAAGTGATCAATCCTGCCTCGAGCGCTTCTCGACCAGTCATCGGCTTGCCGTTTAAGCTCTCGGCACGATTAATGCTTTCGGGTTCGCCGATGAAGCGGGTCTCGAGGCGCGTCAAACCGTTGGCCATCTTTAGCGGTCCAAAACTCATAGCCGTAATCTCAATAGTCGGTGCCGGTCTGCGGTCACCCTCAAGCTGACCATCGAGCATGTACGATCGATCTACTGCAAAAAGCAGCTCCGCCAAGATCCCAGTGAAGCAGCTTCCAGATTCGACGAACGCAAATGTAGTGCGCGAAGTCACGTCGAGCCGCTTGAAAGCGCGCTGGGCGAAAAGCAACACCTCACGCATAAACCAGTCGGCGCTCTGCTCCTCCAGTAAGGCACTGTGAGCAGCCGCCCTAGCGGCGTCACCTCTACTCTTGAGGATCAAGGTGCCGAGCTCCAACTCATTGAACCGTAGGTGCAAGAGTGCATCCTCGAACGCGCGAAGGATGGCTAACGGCCAGAATTCAGCGCCCTGGCTTTTCGCTTCCTCGAGGCTCCCGCATTCATCGGTCGGCCCGACAAACATCAGGGTCGCGGTTCGTCCCTCTGGATCCAAATCCACCGTTAGATAATCGTAGCGAATCTGCAAGCCATCGATCTCTTTGGTCAACGGACTGAGCTCGATACCCGGCTCGTCATCCGGCCTGTCAGACTGCTGCGTCAACTCCAAGGCGCACTCTCTTACTCTATCTTCGAACTTCGACCGCGGAACCAGCTCATCGACTAACCGCCAGTCCACCGCACGCTGGCCCCTAACCCCCTCTTCAACAGTGCAAAAAACATCCGCAAGATCCCGGCGAACGCGGCGTTTATCCACGACGCGGGTCAACCCTCCTGTTCCAGGCAGAACGCCCAGCAACGGCACCTCGGGCAACGAAACGGCCGCATTACCATCGTCGATCAACAGAATATGGTCGGTAGCGATAGCCAACTCATATCCACCTCCGGCAGCCGACCCGTTCAACGCAGCCAGATAGACTTGACCCGATCGTTGACTCGCGTCCTCCAACGCGTTTCGCGTCTCGTTCGTGAACTTACAGAAGTTAACTTTGTGAGAATGCGTCGCAGAACCCAGCATACGGATGTTGGCACCCGCGCAGAACATCCCTGCCTTGCCAGACGTCAGCACGACCGCTTTGACCTCAGGGTGTTCGAAACGTAAACGCTGCACAGCGTCATACAGTTCGATGTCGACACCGATGTCATAGGAATTGAGCTTCAGCTCATAACCTTCGAATTCCGGTGCGTCTTCATCAACGTTCATCTTGAGGAAAGCAATAGGACCCTCGATGGATACCGCCCAATGTCGATACCGTTCCGGCTGGGTCCGGAAATCGAGATAGCCAGAAACCTGGTTAGCCGACACCATTATAAGTACTATATTGCATATATACTCAGTTTGTGTAACCTGATATGCATTATCATATTACTTTATCCGGATTTTAGGCAAGAAAACAGCTTTATAATTCACTATTCTCCATGATTATGAGAAAAACTCCCCCCCAGGAGTCCGTCGACCTCCTTCAGCATCTCGGCGGCCGGGTGCGCGACATTCGAGCCCTCCGGGGCATAACACGCAAGACCTTAGCGCTTCGCTCGAGGGTTTCTGAGCGCTATCTCGCCGCGCTGGAGCAGGGTCGAGGCAACATCTCCATTCGCCTTCTCGGACGCGTTGCCAATGCGCTGGAGATCGAACCGAATCAACTGCTGGAGGTCTGTGATAACCAGACGCAAGAACAGAACCTAATCATCGATCTCGCCCGTCAACTCTCCATCGAGGATCAGAAGGCCGCGCTGCAGATGCTCTATGAAGGTTTCGTCGCCTCAGAACCCTCGAAACAACGCATCGCTCTAATCGGTTTGCGCGGCGCCGGAAAAACCACATTGGGGCAACAGCTCGCCGATCGCCTGAACATCCCCTTCGTTGCTTTGGCGAGCGTCATAGAGGGACTGGCCGGCATGAGTGTGTCGGAGATTTTCTCCCTTTCCGGCGAACTCGGTTACCGGCGCTTGGAGGAGCAGGCTCTCTATCAAACCCTAAACCGGAATGGGAATTGCGTTATCGAAACAGGCGGCGGCATGGTCGTCGAACCGAAGATATTGAACACCCTGCTAACAACTTGTTTCGTTATTTGGCTGAAGACAGCTCCGGAACAATACATGGAAAGGGTCGTTAATCAGGGAGATCTTCGCCCCATGCTCAATCGCCCGGATGCGATGGCAAACCTGAGGCAACTGCTGGACGAACGAGAACCGTTTTACGCGAAAGCGCACGCCACGCTCGATACCGCCGATCAGCCGGTGGAGGAATCACTGCGCCGTCTTCTCCAGTCGCTACCACAGAATCTGGTCGGTACAAAGTCCGGCGGGCACCGGTGACGTTAGAGCAAGTGTGATGCTGACGAGGGGGTTCCTCAGACTTCCAGCAAAGCGTTCGCGGAAGGCCGGAGGAAAATTTAGCGGAAAAACAGCCGTTGAGGCTACAATAGCCGCGGCCGACAAAGAGCGAAAGCGCACAGAGGATTTACTATGACCTATGTCGTCACCGATAGCTGTATCAAATGTAAGTTAACCGACTGCGTGGAGGTCTGCCCAGTGGACTGTTTCCACGAGGGGCCGAACATGCTGGTTATCGACCCGGAGGAGTGCATCGACTGTACGTTATGCGAACCGGAATGCCCCGTCGAGGCGATTGTCTCTGAGGATGAGATACCA
Organism: uncultured Gammaproteobacteria bacterium; assembly: GCA_964384125.1. Classification (GTDB taxonomy): domain Bacteria; phylum Pseudomonadota; class Gammaproteobacteria; order Steroidobacterales; family Rariloculaceae; genus UBA6522. The sequence goes on from CAYLKA010000003.1 coordinate 25,218, forward strand.
GATGGTCAAGAAGGGTTTCTTGAGTTAAACGCGGAACTGGCCCAGGCCTGGCCGGTTATTACTGAGGCCAAGGACCCACCCGAAGACGCAGACGACTGGCGCGAGGTGAAAGACAAACTCCAGCACCTAGAGCGCTAGCAACAATTCTTACATTTTAGCGACTTTTAGCTGCACTTTTATAGATTTTAGAGACAATTCGTTGCTTTTTCTGAAAGCTCGTCGGAGAAAAACAACGCCTCTCTGCAGAGCAGATAGCGCTACTGCAATCCATCTATCGGTGTGCGAATAAGGACTTCCCCAGCACCAGGCCCCCGCCGAAGTCACTCATGGAACACCAAGTGTGAATCCCGCGCGCCCGTCATCCGCCGTGATACTCCTACGGGAGGAAGCAGGCGACACTGAGGTTTTCTTGGGTAAACGCCACGGGCGCGCGACTTTCGCCTCGGCATTCGTGTTTCCTGGTGGTGTGGTCGAGCCGGAAGACGCATTGGTTCACGAGCACTGTAACGGTGTGGACAGTTCGGATGCAGATCGACGCTTGTCCGTCGTCTCAGGCGGCCTCGACTATTTCAGCGCCGCGATTCGTGAGCTCTTTGAGGAAACCGGCGTATTGCTCGCCACCGATACCGAAGGCGAATGGATCACCAAAGAGACCGATCGCCGCGTATCGCTCTCCGATACGCGCCAGGCGCTATACGCGGGTGAGCTATCGTGGGCTGAAACCCTATCCAGCTGGCGCATTAAGCTTGCCACAGACCACCTGCATTACGTGGGTCATTGGGAAACACCGGTGATTTTGAGTGCGCGGTTTTCAACCCGTTTTTTCCTTGCGGATCTGCCACCTGGTCAGGAACCGAAACATGACGGAAAAGAGTTAATCGACAGTCGGTGGCTTACACCGACTGAAGCCTTGGGACTACACAAAATTGGTGAGATCGAGCTACCGTTTCCACACATGAAGCACCTGCAGAAACTGGCGTCGTTCTCTACGCCACAAGAATTACGGCAATGGGCTCGGGAGCGTTGGCGGGAACCTATAGTGAAGGTCAGACCCTGGATAATAGAGGGAGCCGGTGAACGGAAGTTTATTCTACCCTGGGAACCAGGGTACCCTGACAATGCCTGAAACTAAGGTTGCAGGAGATAGGAGAATTTAATAAAGAACTGCTCGCCGTCCTGGCGTAAGTCATTTGTGCGTATCAATTCTGTCCCATCCTCGGTATCTATCAAATTAAAGTTACTAGAATTACTGTTGTAACCCACATAGAGCGCTGACCAAGGATTTAAAACATATCGAACCAGTAAGTCGTAGTTCAGGCCCTTTGTATTAGTTAAAGAAGTTAAGGGCCCAGGATCTATGAACTCTTCCTGTACGATAAAACGCAGTGACGCCTCTCTTGAGAACTGATAATTCCACTTCGCTCTTATTATTGAATCCTTCAAGATCTCCGTAGCACTTAATGGGTCCTCTAGTGAAGTGTTCAGATAGGTCAGATCAAGCCTCAACCGTTCCAATGGTCTCCACAAAAAACCTAGCTCACTAGTAATAAAATCTGCCAGGTCTGGTTCTTGCCCCTCCACTGGCGACAGATTAATAGTGTCCCCCCCTCTAATATTTGCCGTAAATCCAGTGGAAGAGAACATCTGAGTCTCGGCCTCAAGCCTCCATTGACTCTGCTTAAAATCCTTAGCCCTCACCAGATTAGAATGGTCTTGGGCCCTCAAGCGCTCCCGCATACTATCTAACCGTCCCATCAGAGCGGTTTCCCCGTCCCAAGTCGCCTCCAGCCGAAAATCAATGTGCTCATAAAGCCTGAGGCCGCTCTGATCCACCACTCTATTGATGCCTACTCTCGGGGTCCAGCTATTAACCCAGGCATCTTCTGGCCAGAATGTATAGCCGACATTCGTATGGGTAGACCTTGAGTCAGGAACATAATTTCTATTTTGAAAACCGAGATCTACCTGAAAATCTTCAGTAGTATCAATCAGATGAAGGTGAATGCGCAGACTTCGTCCCTGCCGGTCGAATTTTATGTTGGTCTGACTCCCGTCGGTAGCGACACCTGTAGCGTCCTTAGACTGGGTATCGACGAATTGCATTTGCGTGGCCCAGTTATCAGTTATCCTAAAGTTCCCATCCACATTAAGAACGCTGTTTTCTGTATTACCGAACTCCCGGCTCGAATAGAACATCCCAACCCGATCCTGGTCAGACAGGTCACGGAACAATCGGAAAATATTTATATCCGCTGCATCTCCTGCGAATTGCTCTTCGGCAGAAAGTTCCTGCCCGGGTGCTTCGTCGTTCATGGACATCGTTCCGATGCCCCAGTCACCAAGCTTGCCCGTTAACCTTAATCCCCCTTGCGGATCCACAATTCGCCTTGTAAACAGTAATGTTGAATCCGTAGAGAAGTAATCTGCATTTTCCAGAAAGAAGGGCCTACGCTCTGGGAACCGTACTTCGAAACGTTCATTTACTGTGACTTGTGGCTCATCGGATTCCACCTGGCTAAAGTCAGGGTTAAAGGTCGCATCCACCACTAAGCTATCTCGAATCACAAACTTTGCATCAAGGCCAATATTTTCCTCCGAACCCTCGCTAAAAACCGGCCCGCCGGTAGCTGCCGAATCGAGTACGTCAAAATTGCGCCCAAAAACAAATGGCACCAACTGTATATTTCGGCCTGGAGAAACATCTCGGATACCTGTTGCAACAGCTGCTTGGTTCAATCGGCCTTCTATGACTGATGAATAAGCTGGCCAGTAGGAGTTTTCGCTAAGCCTTGGAATATTCCTACCAAACTGAACACGCCACACCTGCTCCGCATTAGCTGGAAAACGCAGGTTACGCAAAGGAATAGTCATCTGCGTCATGTAACCCAAGTCTGTTAACCGAGCATCCGTGTACCAAACAGCCTCATACGACCCGTCCCATGCTCTAAACCCACTTTCAAGGTCAGACCAGCGCCCATCACTCTGCACCCCTGCAGCACTGACCCCAAAACCATAGGCATTACGCTGGTCGTTAAAAGTGTCGATGAGAAGCCCCACCCAATCATCGTTTTGGATCTCCTCCCGTGGTGCGAGGTTGGACCGGATCTGGTCAGGCTCAGTGTCAAAAGCGAGATGAATCGCATAAAAGTTCACGTTGTCGTAGGCAGCAAAAACGACAGTTTCTTGGCTGGCTGGGTCCCCATCACTAGGTTCACGCTGAACAAAGCCCTCCACTCTAGTCATCATGGCCGAAATTTCGGGTGTGGGTTGCATACCCGGAAAATCATCAAGACTTGGTGGACGCTCAATGAAGGGTATTTGGAGGGCCGCCGTCTCCTGGGATACGGCAACAGCGCCTACCTGGATTAACAGCACTCCAAGACAGCACTGCATTAAAAAGCGGGATCTCACGTAAGAAGCGCCTCATTAGGTCCAGGGAGGGAATCGCCGAGCGCATTCTATAGCAAAAAGGCCGTGTTTATGGGCTCTGGAGAGGCCCAAAGATGAAAAATATGTCATAGAGGGAACACGTGGTCTTTTGAGCATTTACAGCTCTAAAGCTCGGTGACGCCCTAAGGCTCAAGATGCTATAAAGGCGTCTAATGAAAAATCTACGAACATTGCTGGCCTGACATGATCATAGACTGCCATGGTCACTACACGACCGAACCCCCAGAGCTTGGCCACTACCGTGACAAGCAAAAAGCAGATGTAGAAACCAACCCACTCCATCAGGCTAGCAAGGGAGTGCTAAACATAACCGACGACCAACTCCGGGAGAGCGTGGAGGGTGCCCAGCTAAAACTTCAAAAAGAACGTGGGACAGACCGAACAATTTTTTCGCCACGAGCCAGTGGTATGGGTCATCACATCGGCAATGAATCTACGAGCATCGCGTGGACGGCCCATTGTAATGAACTAATCTACCGGCTTACCCAACTCTATCCTGAAAACTTTATAGGTGTGTGCCAGTTACCTCAGTCACCTGGGGTGGGACTTAATAATTCGCTTATAGAACTGGAACGATGTGTCACAGAACTGGGTTTCGTTGGATGCAACCTAAACCCTGACCCCAGTGGCGGTTATTTCAACTCACCACCACTAGGCGACAAGTACTGGTACCCCCTATATGAGAAAATGTGCGAACTGAGGGTGCCCGCGATGATCCACGTAAGCGCAGCGTGTAACCCAGCTTTCCATACAACCGGTTCCTATTACCTTAGTGCCGACACCACTGCTTTCATGCAGATGATGACCTCGAGCATGTTCAAAGACCTCCCGGAACTCAAACTGATCATCCCCCACGGCGGCGGAGCAGTGCCATTTCATTGGGGGCGTTTCAGGGGGCTCGCGGATATGCTGAAGAAACCGCCACTTGATGAACTCGTGCTAAACAATGTCTTCTTCGACACCTGCGTGTATCACCAACCGGGTATCGATCTACTACTCGACGTTATCCCCATAGATAACATCTTGTTCGCATCTGAAATGGTCGGAGCCGTTCGCGGAATTGACCCAGAGACCGGGCATTACTTCGACGATACCAAACGCTATATCCTCGGCAACACAACACTGAGCGATGAGGATCGACGAAAGATTTTTGAGGACAACGCGCGAAGAGTCTACGGACGACTGTCAGACAGCATCGGCGCCTGACCGAACACCATCTCGGAGGACCAGCATCCTAATATGACTATGTGCTCATAGCCTCGATCGAGGAAATATTCCGCTAGACGCTTGCCATCCCAAGGCTGATCTACCAATTTATGCTTAACCTTTCCAAAACGACTCTCGATCGTTACGGATAGGCCAAAATAAAACTCTCCTGATTAGGCATCTGAACTTCCGGCAACGTGTGAGCATCTATGGTTTCGTTTTCCTCAACGATGCCATTCAAAAAAAGAATGTAGGCCGTCAATGCGTATACTTCGTCGTTTGTGAGGGACTGCGGCTGAAGATACGGCATGGCCCGACGAATGTAGTCGAAGACCGTAGTCGCGAAAGGCCAATAGCTGCCCACGGTTTTGATAGGCGCGACCTGATCAAGCGACCCATGCCCGCCCGCCAATCGATCATTCGGCTGCCCGCTACCCTCGGCACCGTGACATACAAGGCATTGGATCGCGTAGATGCTAGCACCTACGCTTGCGGTCCCGGATCCAGCAGGGAGCCCAGTGCCGTCGGGGCTAATACTAATATCCCAGGCCGCAATCTCCTCGGCGCTGGCCTCCACTCCGAGGTCCGGGCCTTCCTGAGCCTGCACCTTCCCGAAAGCGAGGACGGCGACCAGTGCGAGCGCTGCTTCTCGGCTAAGCATAGGTATGCACGGCTTGCCCATCAGCTTCGATGCTCCAAGCCTGGATGCCGTTGTAGTGATAGGCGAATTTCATTCCCTTCTCTGCGATAACAGCGTCGCGTGTCGGTTGAACTGCGCCGGTCTCATCCACAGCCCGACTCATGATAACGGCAGGCGCGCCATCCCATCGCCAGGCCATACGGAACCGCGCGAGTGCTTTGTCGAGGACAGGCTCCGCCATTGCCGCCTCACCCCAGGTCCTACCACCGTCGGCCGAAACCTCAACGCGAGCGATCCTACCAGCACCGGACCATGCGATCCCGGAGATCTCGTAGAGCCCCGGACCTTGCAAGAGAAGTCCCGGCGAGGGTGAGGTGATGACCGATTTAACCTCCATGGGAAAGGTGAACATCATCGACGTCCCATCAGCTAGCAGATCTGAGTACTTTGACGTCTCATCTTTGGTCATCGTAGGCCCTGCGGTGACCTTAATCCGTCGTAGCCACTTAACGCTCATGTTGCCCTCGTAGCCCGGCAGAAAGAGCCGAATGGGATAGCCATTTTCCGGGCGAAGTCTCTCACCGTTCTGGTATAGAGCGATCATAGCGTCGTCCATCGCTTTGGCCATTGGGACGCTGCGACTCATCGCCGCGGCGTCACTGCCCTCGGCAAGTATCCATCCGGCTTGTGGGTCTACGCCCGCCTCGTCCAACAGGACCGCTAACGGCACACCCGTCCACTCGCTACACGAGACTAGACCGTGTAACGAGCTACAGGTACCGGCGACCGGTTCCGGAATGAGTCCAGCGACCCGGCTGTTACCGGAGCACTCTATGAACTGGATGCGTGAAATCATCGGGTAGCGCGTCAGCGCATCCATATCGAAGAACAAAGGCCGTTCGACCAACCCATGGATGAGCAGCCGGTGTGCCCCGGGGTCAATATCGGGTACGCCGCTGTGATGACGTTCGAAGTGCAATGCACTGGGCGTGATGATTCCCTCAAGATGCTCCAGTGGAGTACGGGAAGCCCCCGCACCATCAGTACCGGGCGCCGAACCTGTACTCCTTTGTATTCCTTCCTCGTACCGGGCACGGCTGCCATAAGAGCTCATGCCCATCCCGGGGGCACGCATCCAGGGAGGTCGCGCCTGCCCCGTCTGAGCCTGAGCGGGTTGTGCCGCTAGGAGACCCAAGGTGCCCGCACTAAGGACTGCGCCGGTTTGTGCCAGAAAGAGACGCCGGTGCAGCAACCCGTTCCCAGCTACGAACTCTTCAAGGTTATTAGCTTTAGATTCTGACATCGCTCCCTAGGCCCCCTCTTGGTTGGGAAGCTTTCCAGTACGCCTAGATTACCCAACTCCGGCGTTCAGGCATAGCGTCGTATACAGCGCGCAGACAAGAAAGCCCGCCACGTCTAACGCACTGGGGAGCCTTCAGGAGAACTCCCTCCGGCTCGATTCTTGAATGGTCTTATCCAGTCGCAAAATCTTAAGAAGAACAGCAACGCGCATCCACATACCATTGCGCTCCTGGCGCCAATACATCGCACGTGGATCGGAATCCACAAGAGGGTCTATTTCCACCCCCCGGGGCAAAGGATGCATGATGATGCCGTCAGGCTTAAGCATCTCGAGCTCGTCTATCCCGATGGAAAACCGCCCGATATCTACGTCACTTGATTCACCGGCGCTGTCCCATTCGGACTGCATACGCGTAACATAAAGCGCATCGAGGCTGGGCAACACTTCTCCTAGTCTCTCCGTCTCCGAAAACGGAATCCCCTGATCCTTGAGATGCTCCTTGACATCGTCCTCCATCGCAAACTGACCCGGGGCAATAAACACCAATCGCACATCGGTATAGTTCTTCATCAAGTAACAAAGCGAGCGCACGGTTCGACCACGCTTGAGGTCGCCCATCATGCCAATGACCTTGCCATCGATACCGCCGCGTTCGGAAAAGCTACGAGCCAGTGTATAGATGTCGAGCAGAGCTTGAGTGGGATGCTGATCACTGCCACTACCCGCATTGATGATCGGTATGGGCCGGGCAATGGTATCCATTAGGCCAGCCGCATAGGCCGCACGGCCGGGCTGCCGGGAGCGCATGATGATGACATCGACGTATGAGCTAAACGTACGGATAGCATCCTCGAAACTCTCGCCCTTCACCTCGGACGAAGTCGACGGGTCTCGGATCTCGCTAGTGCGGATCCCGAGGAGATGACAGCTGTTATTGAAGGAAAGGAATGTCCGCGTTGAAGGCTGAGTGAAATACAGCATAGCGCGCCGATTGGGTGCTAGGTCCTGGAGAAATCGCGCACCGGCAGGTGATTTCGCTATCGTCCTGACCCTAGTGGCCAGGTCACAGAGCTCGTCCAGAAGGGGACGCTCGAAGTCCCTTGGGTCAATGACATGGAATAAAGCCGTGTTGCCACGCGGCTGTTCTGGTGTCTCGCGAAGCGCTTCCCTCCTCACCCAGACTCCCTATTCATCAAGGCAAATAGGATACAGCGAAACGGCCTAGGATGGGTTGGCGGAATCTGTAAGGTCACGAGTGTTTGAGTTTAAATTCTCTATTTTCATGGTGCCGGTGGACGGATTCGAACCGCCGACCCACGCATTACGAATGCGTTGCTCTACCGACTGAGCTACACCGGCTTTGGCGGGTTGGCCTTGTATTATCAGACACTTAGGTTTCTTTTTCTAGGGCCGCAGAATTTCAATACTACTAGGGGCCAAAGAATTGGGTAAGCTTCTTTGATTAGATTTTAGGTATTCTTCATGCAAGTGGAAACGACTTCTGCGTAAGCTAACCATGCGAATAAAGAAAAAGGCACTGGGATCTCGCACACAGCCTAAATTAACTCCGAAGGTATACCTTGTAAGCTACTTTTCTATTTTCACGCATCTGACAGAAGCAGCAGCCAATGTCCCAAAGTAAGTCAGTTGCTGTAGAGGTTCGCCTAAGTCTATTCCTAGCGTTTGGCGCTGCCATCCAGGCACAAGAACCCGGCATGCTGGACCGCCTCGACACACTGGACCGCCTCGACACAGAGGTGCCGGTGACTTACTTCATCTCGGAGGGCGCTGCCGACTCGGGCTACCGCGACAGTGACCAAGAGCTCGCAATATGGGCCCTGGAGGCGTGGGAACGCAATGCGAACGGTACCCTGCGCTTCGTTCCCGGCCCCGAATCAACCGCGCTACTACGCGTGTACTGGGTACCACCCGGCACGGGCCAGTACGGTGAGATGCGCCCATTACTCGTCGACGGACGCCGGGGAGCGGAGGTCTTCATCCGACCGAATACTGATGCGCTCGGTCAGGAAATCGGACAACGCGCACGGACTGATTCGCTATTTAGGGATACAGTCGTCTATCTCACTTGTCTTCACGAGCTCGGCCATGCGCTCGGCCTCAGCCACACCTCGAACTACACTGACATCATGTATTTCTTCGGATTCGGCGGAGATATTCCTGGATTCTTCGAACGGTACCGTAATCAACTGCAATCCAGACAGGACATCGCTAATTTCGCCGGCCTCTCGAACGGAGATCTCCAGCGTCTGGAAGCACTGTATTCTTCCACACTGGCCGGCGGCGGGGACTAGCTATCAATCGCGCGAATCGCGCACTCGAATGACTACCTCCACACCGGCACGTTCTGTGCCTTCCGGTAGCGGCATCTTGATCTGCAGATCGATCGCGTTGGGATCGATGTCCGTCAGCTCACGGGTATCAACATTATAGAAATGATGGTGCGGCTCGATGGTGGGATCGTAGTATTGTCTTGATGGATCGACATGCACGGTTCGCAGAAGACCTCGCTCACAGAACAGGTTCAGCGTGTTGTAGACCGTTGCCTTCGAGGCTTTCGAGCCCCTCTCCCGGATGCGCGCAATGATCTGATCGGCGGACGCGTGTTGCGGCGAGCTGAGAATGACCTCCCCCACGTCGAGTCGCTGAGCGGTGGGTAAGACACCGTAGCGCTCTAGTCGTTGTGCAATTTCATCCCGGGTCACGACTGTACGCCCTTATAAATCAGTGACTTGTGGAGTATACCTCCCACGCACCACGGTTGACAACGATGAAATGCTAGCGACAGGCACCTATCGCTCAAGGAGAACGAGCCCAAAGGCTCTTTTCGCTCATGTTTTCATAAACATACGCAACATTCTGCTCCACCGATCTAGACTTCGGACTGGGCAGCCTGAACGCTCAGTTTGGGAGGCTGAATAGCGGGGCAGTGTCGAAGACTCGCACCGCACGACCCGCATCAATTCTTTCGTGGTTGTTATCCGAGTTCAAATTTAGCTCGCTGTGGCATCAGGTCTTATCGACCGTTTGTTCACGATGGATCAGGGAGTCCAAAATCAGGAAAGCCGCGCCAACGGTGATGGCGGAATCGGCCACATTGAAGGTTGGGAAATACCACTGATGGTAGTGCACCCGGATGAAATCAATGACGTGCCCCCAAAGCATTCGGTCAATGACGTTTCCCAGCGCCCCACCCATGATCAAGGCAAGCGCCGCAGCCAGCAGGTGTTGCCCGCGAGCCGGCAAACGTCTTAGCCAAACGAAGATTCCGACGCTCACCGTAATCCCAAGACCGGTAAACATCCATCGCTGCCACCCCGACGCATCACTGAGAAAACTAAAGGCCGCACCGGTATTGTGGAGACGCATAAAATCGAGCATGGGCAGCAGTGTGACAGAATCGAATTCGTCAAAGCTGGACACAATCAAAAACTTGGTCCATTGATCAACAGCAATCACTGCCAGCGCCAACCATAACCAGGCGGACGCCCCGGCATCGCGAGAGAACCAAGACCGGCCAGTGCCAATCCTAGGACTTGTAGAGTAGGCATTGCGAGCCCCCTCATCGGCATCCGCCTTCTTATCGGCTTTTTTCTTTGCAGTCTTTATCTTTGAAACTTTTTTCTTTGCAGTTTTTTTCTTCGAGGTTTTTTTCTTGGTAGCCTTGCTTTTAGCGGCAGTTTTCCTGGCAACCTTCTTCGTCTTCGACGAATTCACACGTACACCCTCGTTTCTCCCGATCCTGCCACGTTGTTCACGCAGCGACCGCAGAGACCAGGATGCTCAGCATTACAACCAACGTCACTGCGACGGTGCCAACACCGAACACATTTCTCCACCTCGCTGCGTGCTAGCGTGAGCCAGAACGGGGCGGTCTCCGTACCAGCTGCAACGGCACTTTCGGGGCGTTCGGACTCAGCATGAACCCGTGCCTCCGAGGTGATGAAGACAAACCGCAGCTCATCACCAAGTTGCGATAGCGTCGACGCCAAGGGTGTTGGGCAGAACAGATCAACCCGAGCATCCAACGGCGCACCGATGTCACCAGCTACGCGCAGTTGCTCCAGTTCCTTGGACACGGCCTGACGAACCTCGAGGATGCTGTCCCAGTCGACAGCCGTGTTTCCATCCATCTCGGGAAATGTATGCCAGGTGCTTAGGAAAACCGAATCTCCCCGCTCGCCGGGAAGTGCCTGCCAGATCTCCTCTGCCGTGAAGCTAACGATCGGCGCCAACCACCGCACCATGGCTTCAGCGATGTGATACATGGCAGTTTGGGCAGAGCGACGTGCAAGGCTGCCGGCCGGCGTAGTGTAGAGGCGATCCTTGATGACATCGAGATAGAAGCCACCCATTTCGATCACGCAGAAATTATGAACCTTGTGATAAATATGGTGAAACTCATATCCTTCATATGCTCGAACAACGTCTCCTTGGAGAGCCTCGGCCCGGTCGAGCGCCCACTGATCCAAGGAGATCAATTCCGAGCGCGGGACATCGTGCTCTCCGGGTTCAAACCCAGATAGATTTCCCAGTAGAAACCGCTGCGTATTCCGTAACCGCCTGTACGCGTCAGAAACCCGCTTCAGAATTTCGTCGGAAACGCTCATCTCGGCCCGATAATCCGTGGCGGCGACCCAAAGTCGAAGAATGTCCGCGCCTAGTGTCTTGTAGACTTTCTTCGGTTCAATAACGTTACCGAGAGACTTTGACATCTTGTGGCCATGCTCATCCACGGTGAAACCGTGCGTAAGCACTCCCTTGTACGGGGCACGGTCGTACATACCCACAGCCGTCAACAGGCTAGACTGGAACCAGCCACGGTGTTGATCAGAACCCTCTAGATAAAGGTCCGCCGGCAGCGAAACCTCCTCTCGAAGCGTCCCAACAACATGGTGGCTGAACCCGGAGTCGAGCCAAACATCCATGACGTCATTTACCTTGTCATAGGCATCTGCCTCATCCCCAAGTAGCTGGCGAGAATCCAGCTCGAACCATGCATCGATACCGTGATCTTCCACCTGATCCGCAGCCTTGAGCGCCAGCTCCGCCGAGTTCGGGTGCATCTCGCCGGTTTCCTTATGCACGAACAGCGGTATCGGCACCCCCCAGGTGCGTTGGCGGGAGATACACCAGTCTGGACGGTTATCGACCATGCTCCGGATTCGTTCCTCGCCCCACTCGGGCGTCCAGGCCACATCGGTTGAAGCTGCCAACGCCTTTTCCCTGAGTCCGCCTTTTTCCATTCCAATAAACCATTGCGGCGTAGCCCTGAAGATGACCGCTGTCTTGTGCCGCCAGCAATGCGGGTAACTGTGGGTAACAGGTTCGGCGTGCAATAGGGCGCTGTGCTCTTCCAGGAGCTTAACGATGTGTTTATTAGCGGGATTGATATGCTCGCCCGCAAGTAGCGGCGTATTCGCTAGATACTTCCCATCACCCCCGACGAGGCAATCCAGAGGCAGCTCATACTCTACCCCCAGCGCGAAGTCCTCGTGACCATGACCAGGGGCGGTATGCACCGCGCCGGTGCCCGCTTCGGTCGTGACGTGCTCACCAAGCACAACCGGAATGACACGATCATAAAAGGGGTGACGGAGTTCGAGACCCTCAAAAACCCGGCCTAGCCCAGTAGCGAGCACGTTCGGATCATCCAAGTCATAGCGAGCTGCCACACCGCTCAACATGTCGCTCGCTACCAGGAGAAACTCTCTGCCACGATCGAGGTTTGCCTCGATCAGGCTGTAGTCAAGCACCGCGTTCAAAGCAACGGCCCGGTTACCCGGTAATGTCCATGGCGTAGTCGTCCAGATGGGTATAGACACCGGCCCGTCGGGCGACCCTATTCCGAGCCGGGAGCCGAGCTCTGGTTTATCGTTTACGGGAAATCTCACATCGATCGCGTCGGAACGCTTGTCCTGGTACTCCACCTCAGCTTCAGCCAAAGCAGAGCGGCAATCGAGGCACCAGTGCACAGGTTTGTATCCCCGGTAGATCAGCTTGCGCTCGAGGAGAATCGAGAAACCACGCAGTTGTTCCGCCTCGTAACGGGAATCCATCGTGATATAGGGCTGATCCCAGTCACCGAGCGCGCCAAGTCGCTTGAGGTCTGCGCGCTGTCGCTCGACCTGTGTGGTCGCATACTCTCGGCAGGCTTTCCGGAAGTCTCTCGCACTCAGTTTATCGAGGGCTTTACCCTGCTTTCGTTCTACTTGGTGTTCGATTGGCAGACCGTGGCAATCCCAACCTGGAACGTACGGCGCATCGAATCCGGCCAGAGTACGCGCCTTGACAACGATGTCCTTCAACACCTGATTGAGAGCGTGGCCTAGATGGATATCCCCATTTGCATAGGGAGGGCCGTCATGCAGAACGAATCGTGGCCTACCTTTCGCAACTTGGCGGATCTGTCCATAGATGCCCTGCTGCTCCCAAAGGTCCAGCATGGCGGGTTCACGTTGAGCTAGATTGCCTCGCATCGGAAAACTCGTGCTCGGCAGGTTCAGCGTATCTTTATAGTCAGCCATGCGCCTCAGGCCGCCAGCGCCGCTCGGGCGTCCGCTACATCTTTGTGCATCTGTGTTGTCATCGTCGCCAGATCGGAGTATTTGCGTTCTTCACGCAGACGCTCAACGAAATGGACCGTAATGTATTTTCCGTAAATGTCCTCATCGAAATCGAAAATAAAGACTTCCAGTAGCGGAACCACACCACCAACAGTGGGTCGTGTCCCAACGCTAGCCACCCCGTCCAACGGCTCCCCGGCGAGGCCTGTGACTCGGGCGGCGAAGATACCATCCACGGGCGTTCTACGTCGGTTAAGACTGACGTTCGCAGTTGGGAAACCTAACTGCTTACCCAGGCCGATTCCCCGCACGACGCGCCCAGACATAGAATATTCCCTTCCAAGCATGGCGCCTGCCGTTTGTAGGTCGCCAACCTTCAGCGCTTCCCGAATGGCGGTACTACTCACCCGCCGACCCTCTTGATAGACCGCGGGCACCTCCGTTACGGCGAACCCATGGACGGCACCGGCTGCCTTGAGGTCGTTCGGTGTCCCCAGCCGTTTCGCCGCGAAACGAAAATCATGACCGACTACGACGTGGCAGGTATTGAGTCCGGATACCAGAATATCCCCTATGAATGCCTCAGGAGACAGGTCTCGGAGACTATCGAACCGTGGACAGAAAAACTCGTCTACGCCAAGCCTACTTAGAAGCTCATACCGTTCCCTGAAACGAGTTAGCCTGGCTGCCGGCTGCTCTGGGGAGAAAAACTCTCTGGGCGTCGGCTCAAACGACAACACCACGGTCGACGCGCAAACTTGCTCTGCTTGCGCTCTAAGTTGGCGCAAGATCTCCTGGTGACCGATGTGAATCCCATCATAGGCTCCCACAGTCACTGCCCGTACTTTCGCAGTTGACTTTTTTAGCTGTGAGAGGTGGCGGTAGAACTGCATGATTGAATCAGCACACATTAAAAAGCAGGATCGCGATTATAGGTTCGCGAGTGGCGTTTTCCGAAAACTCTGTACACGCAACCCAAAAAGGTAGCAAGCGCCTAAGTAGATGCCGACACCCGTGAACACGCAAATAGTGAGAGAACCGACGCGCTCCAGGACACCAAGCAAAAGCCAATCCCCCATCCAGCCCGCTAACCAGAAGACCCCGCAGGCCATAATCGCAGTTGCCCCGAGCACCTGGCTGGTCAGCAAACCCCAGCCAGGGCGCGGCTGGAACACATTATTCTTGCGTAAACCCCGGAAAAGCATCAACGCATTGAAAAACGCAGAAAGCGTCGTCGCCAAAGCCAGCCCCGCGTGAGGCGCGTAAAACTCAGTTCTGATGAGACTCACCACCAAGACTACATTCAGACCTATATTCAACACGGAAGAGTACACCCCGATCCTCACGGGTGTACTCGTGTCCTGACGAGCAAAATAGCTTGGAGCAAGGACTTTTACGAGAATGAATCCAACCAAACCCAGCGCGTATGCGATCAGCGAAGCCGTCGCCATGTTCACATCGAACGCCGTAAACTCGCCCCCATAGAAGATTGTTATCAATAGGGGCTCGGCTAGCACAATTAATCCCAAAGCGGCCGGAAAGGCACCGACAAGAACCAACCGCAGCGCCCAATCGAGCGTGGCGTTGAAATTCTCACTAGAGCCCTTTGCATGCTGCTCGGACAATGTGGGCAAAATCACCGTGGCGAGAGCGATGCCGAACACACCCAACGGGAACTCCATCAGTCGATCGGAGTAGTAAAGCCAGCTGATACTGCCGGCAGCGAGAAATGATGCGATCAGTGTATCGAAGAGGATGTTTATCTGGGCGACCGAAGACCCGAATATCACGGGCACCATCAACTTTAAGATTTTTCGGACTCCAGAATACCCCCAACCCCATCGCGGAAAGGGAAGTAGCTTGAGCCGCAGGAGAAAGGGCAATTGAAAAAGCAGTTGCACGACCCCCGCCACGAACACCCCTGCCGCGAGACCGAGCCCCGGATTCTCAAAGCGAGGGGCAATCCAACCCGCAAAACCGATCAGAACGAGATTCAGAAGGACCGGGGTGAAAGCGGGGACGGCGAAGCTTCTGTACGCGTTGAGAATGGCGCCGGCTAGCGCAGTTAGTGAGATAAAAAACAGATACGGAAAAGTGAGCCTGAGCATGTCTCGGGCGAGTTCGTAACGACCATCGTCATCTAGAAAACCCGGCGCGAATACCATGATCAATAACGGGGCCGCGATTACGCCAGTGGCCGTAATGGCGAAAAGTATCAACCCGAGCGTACCAGCCACCCGGTCGACGAGCTCTTTAGTGTCCTCTCGCGTTCCTGTAGCGCGGTACTCAGATATCACCGGCACAAACGCCGCTGAAAATCCACCCTCAGCGAAAAAGCGCCGGAAGAGATTGGGAATCTTGAACGCGACAAAAAACGCGTCCATAAGCACGCCGGCACCGAACCACCGGGAGAAGCCAATATCACGCGCGAGCCCCGTGACCCGGGACAACAGAGTCATCGCTCCGACTATGGACGTGGATCGGAGCAAGCTCCTCGAGTCATCACTCCGATTCTGACCCTCGTCCGTTGCGGTCATGGACTTCCCAACCGGGCGAACTGCCGGATCTGCTGCAATTTCAGATACTCCCACTCAGTCCCCCAGCTTGACTTGCGTGGGGGAGGATCCCAATAATACCGCCCTTTTCCGGGGTTACCCCTAGACCAGGACCACCATGGCCAATATTCAGTCAGCGAAAAAGCGTGCGCGCCAGAATGTTAAACGACGGTTGCACAACATGACGCTGCGTTCGCGTCTCCGCACTACCTTGCGCCACGTTTTCAGGGCTCTTCAGGGCGGCGACCAAGAATCGGCGTTGGCCGGATTCAAGACCGCAGTACCACAAATCGACAAGATGGTGACGAAGGGCATCATCAACAAAAATCGAGCTGCTCGATACAAGAGCCGCCTGAACGCCAAGATCCGCGCGCTCTCATAACCCCCCTGATCGGGCAAACCTCCCCTTTCCCGGAGTAATTTGGGGACGGTAGCCCCTATTAGGTCGTTTCTCCCTGGGCCTCCAGGTAGCTCATAATCTCGCGAGCCATTTCGTCTGCCCCCTCCCCGGTCACGGCACTAATCCCGTACGCGGGGCCGCTCCACCCTAGTGCCTGCACCACCGAGTCGACTTTCGACTTCCACTCTGTCCGGGGTAGCAAATCGAGTTTGTTGAACGCCAGCCAGCGCGTCTGCTTCGACAGACTATCCGAGTAGCGCTCTAGCTCCGATTCAATGGAACGAATCGCCTCGACAGGATCCTCAGTCCCACCTCCTACATCCACGACGTGAACGAGCAGGCGCGTACGCTGCAAGTGCCTCAAGAAGCGAATCCCTAGACCAGCCCCTTCCGCAGCGCCTTCGATCAAGCCGGGGATATCCGCAACTACGAAGCTGCGATCGGCCTCGATACTCACAACACCCAGACTCGGATGTAGGGTCGTGAAGGGGTAATCGGCCACCTTCGGGCGGGCGGCGGAGAGCGCCCTCACCAAAGTTGACTTTCCGGCGTTCGGTAGCCCGACCAACCCGACATCGGCCAAAAGCTTCAGCTCCAGCCCTAGCCGACGCTTCTCCCCTGAGTCCCCCATTGTCGACTTACGTGGTGCGCGATTTACGCTACTCTTGAACCGACTGTTGCCGACTCCACCCCGCCCCCCCTGGGCTACCCGCAGTATTTGCCCATCATCGGAGAGATCTCCCAGGACCTCTTCGGTATCAAGGTCGGAAACGATGGTTCCCTGGGGAACAGCTACGTAAAGATCCTCCCCCGACGCCCCCGTACGCTCTTTACCCGCGCCTCCACGCCCGGATTTGGCACGGTATCGACGCTGGACTCGGAAATCGGACAACGTGTTGATGTTCTCTCGGGCGATAAGAAAGACACTGCCCCCATGACCACCGTCACCGCCATCCGGCCCACCTCTGGGGACGAATTTCTCTCGGCGAAAGCTGACGCAACCGTCCCCACCACGGCCCGCTTCCACCTGAACAGTGGCTTCATCAACGAATTTCATCGCTCAGTTCAGGAACGCTTACCCCACGGACACAAAAAAGGCCCGCTTGTGGGGCCTTTTCTTTCGCACACCCTATCTTCCTATTCGGGCATGACTCTGACGTACTTCCTGCTTTTAGGGCCCTTAGTCTCGAACACTACTTTACCGGAAGCCTTCGCGAAGATCGTATGATCCTTGCCGAGTCCTACATTGGCGCCCGGATGAAACTTGGTCCCCCGTTGGCGAACTATGATGTTACCGGCAAGGACCAGCTCACCACCATAGCGCTTGATTCCAAGTCGTTTAGATTCGGAATCGCGACCGTTCTTGGAACTGCCGCCTGCTTTCTTGTGTGCCATATCTGCGCTCCTCGGGACTAAGCCTCAACCTCAGCGGTTTCCTTCGTTTTCGTGGCCTTCTTCTTCGTCGCAGCCTTCTTCTTAACCGCACCCGTAATCGAAGTGATCTCCACCTCGGTGAAATGCTGGCGGTGTCCCTTTTCGCGCTTGTAGTTCTTGCGACGCTTGAACTTAATAACCATCACCTTCTTATCACGGCCCTGTTCGGTGACCTTGGCCTTGACCTTGCCCCCGGAAACCAATGGGGAGCCCAGCTTGACCTTAGATCCCTCACCGACCAACAGAACCTCTCCGAACTCTACCGAATCGCCCTCCTCCGCATCGAGGCGCTCGACTCTAATCCGATCGCCTTTGCTGGCGCGATACTGTTTGCCGCCTGTTCGAAAAACCGCGTACACCTGAGGAAACTCCTGCATTTGGAGATTACGTGGGAAGGCGCGAGATTGTAGTAACTAAGCCGTGTCCGGTCAATGAGTTATCTCCCCCCAATCGTAGCAGCCTGTTGTTTCCTGGGGTGGACTTCGGAGCCGGTCAAATCTCGCCAAGCAGCCAAGGTTCAGGCATCATCGTTTGATGCAAATCGCCCAGACCCGCACTCATGCACCGTCCCTAGAAACCATTAGATCCCCTGTCCAAGAGGACTGGGCCAGCGTCAACCGCGTGATCGTCCAGCGCCTCGGCAGCGACGTGGCACTGGTGAATCAGGTAGCCCATCACATCGTCCACGGCGGCGGAAAGCGGCTACGACCTTTAACGGTACTGCTGGCCGCCCGCGCGTGTGGGCACCAGGAAACCTCGCATATCCCTACCGCCGCCATCATCGAGTTCATTCACACCGCGACGTTATTGCACGACGACGTGGTGGACGATTCCGGGCTGCGCCGCGGCCAACAGACAGCCAACCAGGTATTCGGAAACGAGGCAAGCGTGCTTGTTGGAGATTTCCTCTACTCCAGAGCGTTCCAAATGATGGTTGAGATCGGGAATATGGAAATTCTCGACATACTCGCCAATGCGACAAACACAATCGCAGGCGGAGAGGTCCTCCAACTAATGAACTGCAACAATCCGGACATCAAGGAAGAAGATTACCTGGAGGTCATCTATCGGAAAACCGCCAGACTGTTTGAGGCCGGGGCCCAATGTGGCGCAATACTCGCAGAGCTCGAACAAGAGATGCAGCAACATATGGTCAGGTACGGCCGTCACCTTGGACTCGCATTTCAGCTCGTGGACGACGCCCTGGATTACGAAGCAACCACGGAGGAGCTCGGCAAGAATATCGGTGACGACCTGGCCGAGGGTAAACCCACGCTGCCATTGATCTACGCGATGGACCAAGGCAGCGCTGCGGAGCGGCACATGATCCGTGAAGCGATCGAAACCGGGGGCACTCAAAATCTTACTTCTATTCAACTCGCTATCGAGACCTCCGGGGGACTACGTTACACCGCGGAGCGTGCACGCTCGGAAGCGAAGCTTGCCGTCAAGAATCTGGAAATTCTGCCGCCTAGCCTATACAAGGACAGCCTTGCGAACCTGGCCAGATTTGCCGTCGACCGACGCTTTTGACCGAGCTAGCCAAGACGATGCGCGCTTTCGAACCCACTTATAGGACAGCGCATGCAAAAACATCACCTCCCGGCCATTTATCGGGACGAGAGCAACGTAGATCGATATTTATTGAACCTGCCGTCCGGTCCACGCGCACGTATCGAGAAAATTGAGGAGACCAAGAATGAATTTGAAGACTTGTCTAGTTGCGCTCGGCGTATTTGGACTTACCAGCTGCTCCGAATCCCCACGCGAACCGGGACAGGCGACGGAAAACGCAACCGATGACCGACCCAATATCCTGTTGATCATTGCTGATGATCTCGGCTACACCGATATCGGCGCCTTCGGCAGCGAGATTCCGACACCGAATCTCGATGAACTGGCTTTCCAAGGCACACGTCTCACCAACTTTCATACCGCCAGAGCATGCCAGCAGACCCGCGTGATGATGATGGCCAGCAGCGGCGTTTCCCCCGCGCTAGAAATACGTCCCAGGCTGGTGGAAAGTAACGAGAGAGCCAACCGCTTGAGCCTCGACTGGGCCACGCTCCCAGAGCTTCTTCAGGACGCCGGGTACGAGACCTATATGACCGGAAAGTGGGACCTAGGCTTGGAACCGGGCTATACGCCGGCGACTCGCGGTTTTGACCGTTCTTTCGTGCAATTAGGCGCTTCAGCCAGTCATTTCGCCGAGGTCCTGTGGGGGGAGGAAAGCTTCTACGAGCTCGATGGTGAGCGAGTTGAATATGCGGACATGCCGGCAGACTTCTATTCAACAAACTATTACACGGAAAGGATGCTTGAGTTTCTGAGGTCCAATGACGGCGAGACCCCGTGGCTAGCCTACGTTCCTTACACCACACCACATTGGCCCCTGCAGGTACCCGAAGACTCGCTTGACCGCTTCGCCGGGGAGTATGACTCCGGTTACGACGTGCTCCGCGAAGCCCGAATGGCTCGCGCGGGCGAGCTGGGCGTGGTCCCGCTAGGTGCAAGCGCAGCTGACTTCCAACCAATGGCTCCAACCTGGACTACCTTAACGACCGAAGAAAAGCGTGAATTCGGACGTGCCCAGGAGATTTATGCCGCCATGATCGAGAACCTCGATACCAACGTCGGTCGGCTAATCGATCACTTGAGAGAGACCGGCGAGCTGTCCAACACCATCGTTATATTCACCTCCGATCATGGAGCCTCTTCCTCTGACCACGGCCACAGCACGCGCCAGCCGAGACAGCAGGGACCGCAAGTTCCGGATTTCATCGACAATCGATTCGAGAACTGGGGGCGGCCGAATTCCTTTGTGGATCATGGGCAAGGATTCGCAGAAGCGGCCACGGCTCCCTTGAAAGGCTACAAGGGCACCCACAGCGAAGGTGGTCTTCGTGCGGCAGCCTTTGTCTACTTTCCGAGCGAGGTAGCTCAGGGCGCAGTCAATGACACGTTCATGACAGTGATGGATATTCTCCCAACGTTCCTGGAGATCGCCGGAACCGAGCATCCAGGCGCGGTCAACTACAAGGGCCGCAATATCAACCCCATCCGCGGCCGATCGTTCTGGCCCCATCTCACCGGCAGAACGGAAACGGTTCACCAACCGACCGACGTGGTGGGTTGGACACAAGGCAACGGTGGCGCACTCATTCAAGGGAATTACAAAATCGTCAGACAGCAGGTACCCGGAGGGGCGGTAACACCCGAACCATGGCGCCTTTACAACCTGGCCGACGATCCCGGCGAAAGAACCGACCTAGCCACAGAGTTGCCGGACCTCGTTAGGAACCTCGCTCAAGAGTGGGAAAACAACTGGCGCTGAAGCGTCGAGAGGAACTCATCATGGCGGATCAAGCCACGCTTATAAGCGTAGCCGAGCGGCTACGCTCGGCGAGCGGATTCTCGCCCATCGAGACCGTTCACGGGGAACTCAGCGGTATCGAAGACGCTTACGAGATCCAGGCGATCAACCGGGCCGAATGGATCACCCAGGGCCGACTCGTGACCGGCTACAAAGTGGCCTTCACTACGCTGGAATCACAGCAGATTTTCGGCACCCACGAGCCCGCTTACGGCACGCTATTCGAGGATATGCATTTTTACTCGGATAGAACGATTCCAGCCGGGCGACTTGCCCATCCCAAGCTCGAAGGAGAAATCGTGCTGGAACTAGCCATGGACCTGCCAGCAGAAACGTTACCGCCCGAGGAGGTCACCGCCGCGGTCAGCGCCTTCTACGTCGCGCTCGAAATACCCGATGGCTCGTTCGCTGGCAAGTTCGACGCCGTCGACATGGCCGCAGACAACGCCGCGGCCGCCGGTTATGTATTGGGCGACCGCCTGGAAATGACCCCCGCCACCAATCTGGCTGCACTCTCGCTGGAAATGCAACACAACGGAGAAGTGGTGTCGTCCGGCGCAGCATCCACTTGCATGGGGGATCCCATGAACGTGCTGATCTGGCTACAGGCGGCGCTAGCGAGCCGTAACGAAGAGTTGAAGGCCGGGCAGATCGTGTACTGCGGCAGTCTGGTCCCGATTATTCAGGTGCGGCCCGGAGATACATTCCACGCAACAGTCGAAAACACGGGCGCGGTAAGCTGCCGTTTCGACGAATAACGGGCTAGGCTAGGAGTCCTCCGCTTTCTGAGCCTGCTCGAAACGCTCGAGCTGCTCGTCGGTCGCGGGAGGCAGATGATGGGCCTTCAAGTCACCGAAAGGCATCCCATGGACCATCACACGCGCCATAACAAGACACACAACTAAACCGCGCGCGCTAGCAGCCTCTACATACCATTTGCTCAGGCAATTACGGCAGAAACCCGCGAGTATCATCAGCTCGATGTTCTGTACATCCTTGCGCTCGCCCAAATGTTCAATGAGGCGGCGAAACACGGCCGCTTCGAGTTCGGTTTGAGCTGTCGAGTCCATCTTAATATCTCCTTCAACGGTGTTCACTGGCCACCTGCAGTATATCGGGCCAGAGTCGACCCACATCGGTCCCCTGCGAACGCTCTGAAAACTTCTCCAACAGGCGCCGCGCCTGGCCAGCAGAGAACTCATTGACCCAATCCCCAACGATCCCCTTGCGGATAAACCCGGGCATATCCTCCGGGCGCCGGCTCGCCCAGCGACCTTGATTCTGCCGCATACTCTCGAAACTGCTGTGACGAATTACATCTTCGACGATCTTCTTATCATCAACAGCTCCAGCTTCGAGGAAAGCACCAACCTTTTGGACCGTGGTCCGAATATCCCTCTTCATTGACTCATAAGTCACAAACAGTACGTTGCGGTCATCCTTATGCGCATACCACGACATCAGGTTGTCGAAATAGTCTCCGAAGTCCACTTCTCCTCTCACGAAACACTCGAAAAATTCTTCGAATGTTCCCTCATAAAAATCATAGTGCTTTGGAAATCCACGCGTGTGATGGAAGAAAGATACGGCACAGTCAAAGGGGTTGCGAGCGACATAGAGATAGCGGGCCTGCGGATGGTGAGGCGTCATGGCGAACGGAAGGTGTGTCTTTATGAGACGCGGCTGCGGAAGTCTAGTGACACCGTCTCGACCAACCTCCTCCAGATGCGGAAAAACGTCTGCCAATCTCCTACCGGCCGCGAGTGGCTCACCCTGGTGCATTATCAGATAGACGATATTCTGCAACCAGGTCGTACCACATTTTGGGTACGAGGTAACGATGATGTCATCCGACTCAGCGGAACACTCCAACGCCGAAGCAAGCCCTTCAGGTGGAAAACCCATCGGCATGCGCAGAGCGCCCTGTTCGTTATAACTTGGCTTTCGATCCATGAACTGACTTTACCAAGCACACCACTGCCAAGATTTACCTCCGGTGGAAATACTACGGCCTGAACATATAAGTATATTTGACGGATGGCCTCAACCGCTTGGATCGCGCACCCCGGGGTTCGTCGCGTAAGATAACCGCTGCCACCCGAAAGCAGGGTAACCGAACGTTCTGATCGTACGCTGACGTTGCAACCGGACGACCTTGCCGCTGCACTCCGCAATACGTATAAGGACATAACGAACGTCGGACAGATATCACTCGCAGGAGCACCAACTAATGAGTCGTTCCATCAGCCAGACCATACTTCTCGCAGGAGCTTGCACATTTCTCGGTTCCTGCACACCTGAAACCATAGAGGTGCCGGTACTGCAGACTGTTGCCGTCGTGCCGGACCATCTGCGTCCACCCGTCATGGGACGTAACGCAGGTGTTTCTGCCGGGCATCCTCTAACCAGCGCTGCTGCACTCGAAGTCCTGCAAAACGGCGGTAATGCGTTCGACGCGGGCGTAGCCGCACTCCTCGTCGGGGGTGTGGTGGAACAAGATCTTTACAGCCTGGGCGGCGAGGCTCTGGTCCTTGTTTACCCGCAGTCCGAGCGCCGGGTGACCTCAGTCGTAGGTCAGGGGTGGGCGCCCAGGGACGCCACGATCGACTGGTATCGCCAGAGAAACAAGAACCTGAATGGATACGGGTTGGACCCAGCCGTTGTGCCGGGCGCTCTCCACGGCGCACTCACCGTGCTTGAGCGGTGGGGCACAATGACCTTCGAGGAGGTATCGGCTCGGGCAATCGAGTACGCAGAAGTAGGTTTTCCTCTCAGAACTCGGACTGCACTTTCAATCCAGAGGGAGAAGGATTTCATAGATCAGTGGCCAGACAACCAACGTTATTGGTACCGACCCGACGGCACGACCTACTACCCTGGAGAGATCATTCGCCTGCCAACGCTTGCCGCCACGTTGAAGAAAATGGTCGATGCGGAACGTTCAGCGTCGACCCAAGGTCGAGTCGCTGCAATCGTCGCAGCCAGAGATCGCTTCTACAAGGGTGATATCGCTCAAGAGATGGTGGAGTTTCTCCAGTCACACGGTACACCTTTCGTATTGGATGACTTCTCGGAGTTCTACGCGAGAGTCGAGGAGCCTACGAGCACCACCTACAAGCAGTACACGGTCTACAAACAATCCTTCAATAGCCAGGGCCCGTCACTGCTCCAGACTCTGAATATTCTAGAAAATTTCGACCTCAGAAGAATGGGGCATAACAGCACCGAGTATCTCCATACACTCATCGAAGCCATGAAGCTTAGCTATGCTGATCGTGACTCGTTTTACGCGGATCCCGATTTCGTGGATATCCCGGCGGAAGGGCTACTCTCGAAGGAGTACGCCGCAGAGCGGGCGCAACTGATCGACATGGAGAGTGCCTCAGAGACGTATGTGGCCGGTAACCCGTTTGCCTTCGATGACTCGTTCCAGAGTATCGCCGACTGGCAGTACTGGATGGCAGGTGTTCCTGAACCCGAGCGAACCGAACCTCAATTACTCGCAAGGGTAGATCCCTCCGAAAAGGACACCACACACATCGCCATAATCGACAAAGACGGAAACGTCTTCGACAGCACACCGAGTGGCGGCTGGATCGGCGGCGCCGTAATCTTGGGGAACACCGGAATCGCTATGAGTGTTCGCGGCGAGCAATTCTGGCTCGACGAGACACGGGCCTCGCAGCTTCGACCTCGTTCACGCCCCCGCTACACGCTGACTCCCAGTATCGTGCTGCTAGACGGTGAACCCTTTCTCGCAATTGGAACCCCGGGAGGAGACAACCAGGAACAGACGATACTCCAAACATTTCTGAACATCGTCGAGTTTCCGGCAGACTGGTACCCAAACATGCATCAGGCGCTTCAGCCACCCCGTGTTCAAACGCTCCACTTTCGGGCTTCGTTCTGGCCTCACGAATCGGGCTTCAATCGCATCAACGTTGAAACCAACTTACCCCCGGAAGTGATTCGGGGCCTGGAAAACCGTGGACATTTGGTTAATCGCGTGCCGCCGCTAAGCATTCCAGCCTGTGCAACCATCGTGATGCTCGACCCTCGGGATGGCGCTCGTATCGCTGGAGCGGACGCAAGACGCGACTGTTACGCGATTGCGTACTGACCTCAGCCCCGAAGGGGATCGGTGACGCCGAGCACCTGAATGGCGAGTAGGCCCAACAGACCCGTGGCCACAAGGTAGTACATCGTCGGCAAAATCGTCCGGCGTAAAGTTGCGCCCTCTTGACCCAACAAGCCTACGGTTGCGGATGCAGCAACCACGTTGTGGATGGCGATCATATTACCCGCCGCCGCACCCACGGCCTGCAGTGCTACGACCATCGCGGACGAGATATCTAACGCGGTCGCCACTCCATGTTGAAACAATGAAAACATGAGGTTACTAACCGTATTGCTGCCAGCAATGAACGCGCCCAAGGCACCGATGAAAGGCGCGAAGAACGGCCATACTACTCCCACGTTCATCGATACCCACTCGGCCATGGCAATCGGCATGCTCTGGATATCGAGTGCGTTGACGTCCGAGTTAATGTAGATGCGCACCATCGGCACGGCAAACACGAGCACGAAACCTGCTCCCAGCAGCGTTCGCGTGGACTCAGAAACAGCTGCTGTGAACTGTCTGACCCGCACACCATGCAACACTACGGTCACCAGTGCGACGATGAGCAGCATGGCAGCAGGAAGATAAAAGGGTGTCGTTGTAGCGGTGACTGGTGTCCCAAGAATGCCTTCCCACCGAAAAACGATAGATCTCAATGCCTCGCCGAATGGAAGTTGCGGGAGCCGCGTCAGGACCAGTAAGGCAGCAACCAGCAAGTACGGCATCCAAGCCCGCGCGGGGGACATAACCTTGTCAGGCGTCTCCAGGCGCATTTCCAACTTGCCCATCCAGTTGTCAGGCCACTCAGTTCGCTTCGGAAAGTCCCAGGTGTCGTTCGGCACCAGAAACTTTTTGCGGGCCGCCGTAGTGACGATGGCCAGCCCAATAAGGCCGCCCAGGAGCGAAGGAAACGCTGGCCCAAGCACGACGCCGGTAAAGTAATAAGGTACCGTGAATGCAACGCCGCCGAGCAGCGCGAAAGGCCAGATCGACAGGCCCTCGGTCCACGAACGGTTTTCACCGAAGAAGCGGGTCATCATCATGATCATAAACAACGGCATGATGGTCCCGACGATCGCGTGCAGTAGAACGACGTGGGAGGTAATGATCTGGAGGTACTCCGAAAACTCTAGACCGGCACTGGCAAGTTGTTGGGTAACGTCAGCGCTGTCCAATCCTCCTCTCACACCCACCAGAATGGGTGTCCCCACTGCCCCGAAGGTAACAGGCGTGCTCTGCACCATCATTCCTAGCATGACGGCGGTGATTGCCGGAAAACCGAGGGCCACCAGCAGGGGCGCCGTGATGGCCGCAGGTGTGCCGAAGCCAGACGCGCCCTCGATGAAGCTACCAAACAACCAACTCACAATGATGACTTGAACGCGCCGATCGGGCGTGATCGTTGTGAAACCCGACCGAATCGCCGCAATGGCGCCCGAGTGCTTCATCACGTTGAGCAGCAGGATCGCCGCGAAAATGATGAAAAGAATCTCGAAGGCAATGAAAAGGCCCTGAATGCTGGCGGCAACAATTTGTGCGAGCGGCATCGCCCAAACGATCCCACCGATGAACGCCGCAAGCACGTAAACCACAGGCATAGCCACTCGGGCAGGTAAACGGAAGCCTACAAGGAGTACGGCCGCAACCAAGATCGGGAGAATCGCTAATAACGCCTGAGTCCAGAGTGGCATTGTCTGTCCCTATTCGCTTGTTGTTCTTGTACGAACCGGGACGGACCATAGCACACCCCGCATCAGGCTAGCTCGCCATCCCTGAAAGGATTGTCTATCCTCCGCTACCTACGGATCCGGCCGGATCGCCCGGATGAACCCCACCGTAAAAGAGAAAGGAACTACATGACTTCGAATGGGACTGACGTGCTCGTCGTAGGCTGCGGTAACGCTGCTCTGTGCGCAGCGCTAGCCGCAGAGGAAAACGGCGCTGCAAGTGTGACTGTGCTCGAGCGTGCGCCGGAAGGTGAGAGCGGCGGGAACAGCCGTTTCACCGCCGGAGCCATTCGATTTGCCTATTCCGGGGTCGACGACCTGTTGGAGCTAATACCCGATCTCTCCGAGAATGACATCGCTATAACCGACTTCGGTTCCTATACCGAAGATCAGTTCTTCGACGATATGTACGAAGTGACGCAGTACCGCTGCGATCCCGACCTAATCGAATGCCTCGTGCGGTACTCCAAAGAAACCATGCTGTGGATGCGCGACAAAGGCGTTCGATTCATCCCCATCTACGGCCGCCAAGCTTTTAAAGTCGACGGCAAGTTCACCTTTTGGGGTGGACTTACGGTGGAATCCGTCGGCGGTGGACCTGGCCTCGTGGACAGCCTTACTCGGGCATGTCTCAAACGCGGCATCGACATTCAATACGATACAAGGGCTGTTGAGCTCGCGTCGGACGGCAAGAACGTCACGGGCGTGGTGGTCCGCAGAGGCGGAGAGCGACCGGAAACGATACCAGCTGACGCGGTAGTGCTTGCCTCCGGCGGCTTCGAGGCGAATCCGGAATGGCGGACACGGTATCTTGGTCCTGGCTGGGAAATTGCGAAAGTGCGGGGTACTCGTTTCAACACCGGCGACGGTATCAAGATGGCATTGGACATTGGCGCAGCTTCTTATGGGAACTGGTCCGGTTGTCACGCAGTAGGCTGGGACCGAAATGCGCCCGAGTTCGGTGACCTAACTGTCGGTGATCAATTTCAGAAGCACTCCTATCCTTTCGCAATCATGGTCAATGCGCATGGACGACGCTTCGTCGACGAGGGAGCCGATTTCCGCAACTACACCTATGCGAAATATGGCGGTGAGATCATGAAACAACCGGGACAATTCGCCTGGCAAATATTCGACGCCAAGACGACGCACCTATTGCGCGATGAATACCACATTCGTGAGATCACGAAGGCGAAAGCAGACTCGTTAGAAGAGCTGCTCCCCCGCCTCGAGGGTGTCGACGCGGAAACATGCCTCAAGGAAATCCAGGAATTCAACGCAGCCGTCAAACAAGACGTACCATTCAACCCCAACATCAAGGACGGGCGATGTACGGAAGGTATCGCCATCAACAAAAGTAATTGGGCCAATACCCTCGACGAGCCACCCTTCGAAGCATATGCGGTTACCTGTGGAATCACATTCACTTTCGGTGGCCTGCGCATCAATACGGAAGCACAGGTCCTGGATACGGATCTACGCCCCGTGCCGGGGCTGTACGCGGCAGGAGAGCTGGTCGGCGGGATCTTTTACAATAACTACCCCGGTGGCACGGGCTTGATATCCGGCTCCGTCTTCGGAAAGATCGCTGGCACCACTGCGGCAAGAGGACAGGTTTGAGCACGATTGACCGAAGGAGCTTCTTAAAGTCTTTCTCGCTCGGAATGGGCGCGTTGGGCTTAGGCCTGTCTAAGGCCCAGGGTGGCAGATTCTCCGGCGAGATCGTCGAACTTGTCATTCCCTTCAAGGAGGGCGGTGGGTCCGATACCTGGGGCCGTTTCAACGCCCCTTTCCTGTCCCGTTACCTCCCTGGACAACCGACAGTCATCGTAAGAAACGTACCCGGTGGCAACTCGATCGCCGGTGCCAATCGTTTCGCAGCTCGCGCCCGCCCCGATGGGCTCTCCGTCCTCGGGACATCAGCCTCGACGCAATTTCCCTATCTCATGAGCGATCCTCGCGTCGACTACGACTACCGAGACTGGCGCGTACTCATGGCATACGGCACAGGCGGCGTGGCCTACGTGTCGACCGATCTTGGAGTCTCCAGTGTCACAGATCTCAATGACATCATGGACCGAACCCTACTCTACGGGAGTCAGGGCCCCACCTCGCTGGACTTGGTACCGGTCCTAGCTTTCAAACTTCTGGGACTCAACGTGCGCCCGATTTTCGGCATGAGCGGGCGCGGAGCCGGGCGTCTTGCCTTCGAGCGTGGCGAGGTCAACATTGACTATCAAACCTCGACTGCTTACCTGCGCAACGTCGTCCCGCTAATTCAGCAGGGAAACGCTGTGCCACTGTTCTCGTGGGGCGCGCTGAACGGTGCGGGTGAACTGATCCGCGATCCGACGTTCCCGGACTTGCCTCACTTCGGCGAGGCTTACGAAGCCCTACACGGAAAAACTCCGAGCGGGCTCGAGTGGGAGAGCTGGTTTGCGTTTTTCACCGCTGGGTTCCCCGCGCAGAAGCTCCTAGTCGCCCCAGCAGAGACGCCGGATGAAGTCGTTCAAGCGTACGAAGACGCCGTGCAGGCGATGCGAACGGACCCAGAATACCGTTCCCGAAAACCCGCCGCATTAGGCACCTACGAGCAAGTTACCGGTCCTGCTGCCCAAAGGATGTACGACCTGGCAACCAATGTGCCCCAGAGCGCTCGGGACTGGGTCAGAACGTGGCTAAGGGATGAGTTCCGAGTCAACCTCGAGGCCTGAAGTTGACTGAGGCGCTGTTAACCGCCCTCGCGAACCTCGCTACAGCCCAGCACGTTTTCCATCTGGTCCTCGGCGTATCGCTGGGCTTGGCCATCGGCGCGTTCCCTGGGCTCGGGGGCATTGCCGGGTTGTCAATCATGATGCCGTTTCTCTACGGCATGGATACGACATCGGCACTCGCGACGCTGGTGGGACTGGTCGCGGTCATACCAACGTCCGATACATTCACTTCCGTCCTAATGGGAATTCCCGGTTCGAGTGCGAGCCAGGCCACAGTGCTGGACGGATTCCCCCTTTCTCAGCAGGGACAGGCTGCCCGTGCCCTGGCCGCCGCGTTCTCCGCCTCGTTGTTGGGAGGTATCGTCGGCGCGATAATTCTCACTCTGTTCGTGCAGATCGCTCGTCCACTCATCCTTACCTTTGGCTCGGCCGAATTGTTCATGCTGGCACTGTTAGGGCTCTCCATGGTGGGCGTGATGTCCGGCGCAAACCTCGTCAAAGGGCTCACCGCGTGTGGGCTAGGGCTGATGGCGGGATCCATCGGCGGCGCTCCAGCCACGGGTGAGTTCCGTATGACCCTCGGTGTTGACTATCTCTATGACGGACTCCCGTTGGTGATCGTGGGCATCGGACTCTTCGCGTTTCCTGAGATCACTGATCTTCTGCGCAAGGACCGGCCCATAGCAGCCGGTGGCATGCTAGCGGGAAAATGGCTCCATGGCGTTCGAGACGTGATCCGTAATTGGTTCTTGTGCCTACGCTGCGCCGGCATCGGCACACTGATCGGGGCCATTCCTGGGCTCGGTGGGACGGTTGTGGATTGGATCGCGTACGGTCATGCAGTTCAAACAACGAAGGACAAGTCCCGGTTTGGAAAAGGCGACATCCGCGGCGTGCTAGCTCCCGAGTCCGCAAACAACGCCAAGGAGGGCGGCGGCCTGGTGCCAACCTTATTGTTCGGTATTCCTGGCTCAGGCGCCATGGCCGTATTTCTTGGAGGCTTGGTGCTGCTGGGTATCGAAGCCGGCCCCGCGATGGTCTCAAGCGATCTTGACCTAACCTACACGATCATCTGGTCGCTGGCACTGGCGAACGTGCTGGGTGCAGGCAGTTGTATGCTCTTAGCTCGGCCCATCGCGCGTCTGACCACGATCCCTTTCAACTTACTCGCCCCGTTCATGATCATGGTAGTAAGTTTCGCCGCTTTCCAGGCGACGCGGCAATTCATGGACCTAATTGCGCTATTGGGGATAGGACTCCTCGGCGTGATGCTAAAACGATTTGGCTGGTCACGGCCCGCATTTCTGATCGGCTTCGTGCTAGCGGGGCAGGCGGAGGGTTACCTGAACCTAGCTGTACAGTTTTATGGCTGGGAAATGTTTGCCCGTCCAGGTGTACTCAGCATACTGGCAATCACCTTAGTCTCCATCTGGCTCGGTTCCCGGGGCCAAGGAACCGAGGCCCGAGTCGCCGCGGCGGGACTTGAAGACACGTCGAACAGCTCACGTCCTAAGGTGCGAACACCTCAGCTCGCGTTTCTGAGCGGAACGGTTGGTCTGCTCCTGTATGCTATTTGGAGCAGCCAGGAACTATCTCCACTGGGCAATATGTTCCCAACGGGGGTGGGTATCGTGACGCTCGGATTATGCGTCTATCTGGGCGCTATGCTGTTGTTTGGATCGCCTGAGAATTCGGCTAACTTCGACATTGAACAAGACACCGGAATTGTTGCCGGAAAGAGCGCTATCTGGCGCAATGCTGGTTGGTTCGGCGTGCTAGTCGCCATAACGGCGGTCCTGGGGTTTGTCTTGGGGACCGTGAGCTTCTTCGTCGCGTTCCTAAGGCTGAAGGCACAAGTGAGCTGGGGAATGACTATGCTACTGACAACTGCCGCGCTCGTCGTATTGACGATCCTCACAAACTTCTTGCTCGTGGAGCTACCGGCCGGTTTGCTGTCACTTTACGTTGACCTCCCCTGGCTGATGGGGCAAATAGGATGAACCAGCGTAGCGTTCGGTGCACCTTCATGCGCGGTGGCACATCCCGCGGTCCCTTCTTCGAGCAACGAGACCTGCCAGCAGAAATTAGCGTTCGAGATCGTGTCCTGCTCGCTGCCATGGGATCACCCGACGAGCGTCAAATCGACGGACTCGGTGGAGCAGATATGCTGACCAGCAAGGTCGCCATAGTGAGCCCATCGGAACAAGACGGGATCGACGTTGACTACCTGTTCGCTCAAGTTTGGCTCGACAAGGCAATCGTAGACACGGGGCCCTCTTGTGGAAATATGCTCGCCGGAATCGGACCATTCGCGATCGAACGGGGACTTGTCAAGGCGGCCGCCGAGGAGACCCGTGTCAACGTTTATAACGTAAACACCCAGAGTCGAATCGAGACCGTAATCCAGACACCCCAAGGCATCCTCACTTACGAAGGCGATCAGCAGATTGACGGGGTACCAGGGACAGCGGCGCCCATCCTGCTCAACTTCAGCCAGGTAGTGGGATCGAAATGCGGTGTCTTATTCCCGACAGGCGCGTCTAAAGAGAAGATCCAGGGTGTGTCAGCAACCTGCATCGACGCAGCCATGCCTATGGTGATCCTGCGGGCGCAGGATCTCGGCCTCAGTGGCTACGAGGCACACGCAACCGCAGATGACCGCGAACTAATGCAACGCATTGAAGGCATCAGACTCGAGGCCGGAGAGCGAATGGGACTGGGTAACGTTACAGAGATGGTTATTCCTAAGGTTTCTATCCTCGCGCAGCCACGCTATGGCGGAACGATTTCATCGTGTTACCTCACACCACACCACGTACATGCCGCCCACGCAGTGACAGGTGCGATTTGCGTCGCAAGCTGCGTCTCCATTCAAGAGACCGTTGCCGGCAACCTCGCGGACTCGATCGACAACCCAGGCACGATCCGTATAGAACACCCTTCGGGTACGATCGACGTGGAACTCGAAACCTCGGGCAACGGAGCGGAAACGCAAATCGTACAAGCCGGTGTGGTTAGCACCGCGCGCAAGATTATGGATGGCCAGGTGTTCGTACCCGCGAGGCTCTGGCCATAAGGACAAGTTTTAACCAGTTTCCGGAAGAGTGCAGTTGAAGGGCTTGAGCTCGTTTCCAGGCACGTATGTCCAAAGCCCCTCCATAACAACCGGCTCCGAAAAATTCACCGGGTCCGTTATCCGTGCTTCCCAATTAAGGCGTGTCCCGTCAGCACTGACCGTAAACCGCTCGTCGATGATCGAATCCTCGCTCTGCGGCGTACCAAGATCGTCGACGAATCGCCAACCGATGTCGGTGGTTTGAATGGTGAGCGTACTGCCCTCCCAGCGGCCCACAGAATGACCCATGCGCGGGTGGGCAAGCCAATCGCCATCATCGACATCCGTCATCTGGATGTTACGAACACCGTCCCATTCCTCCAGCAACAGAACAAGATCTTCACCCTGAGACACGAACTGGATCGGGTAAGGGTTATCCATTGCTGTTGGTATGCCAGGCGGTATACACCTCAGAGCCGGATCGTCTGAAGCATCATAGGCATCAACCGAGCCGCGCCCAACTACAGTCAAGGGGTATTGCGTGTTCCCCAAGCCAGTCCGCGGACGCTCAGTAGGTATCCACACTTTCAGTAATGCGGAGCGCGGATCCACATTTGCGTTCGGATCACGAGGCGCGGCTCGCTCCAGCCCGTAACGCCGTGCCACATCGGCCTGAAGTGGCACCTCTTCACCATTCGCCAGGGTCATCGCACCGGCGAACATGGCCTTGAGCCCCCCCCGACCCATCCGCCCGTAGACACTAATTCGATCACCAACGCTGACTACGTCACGTGTGACCCCTATCCGTTCCAGAGTGTTTACGGAACCGAACTCTACTTCCCACCCTTCGTTCTCTCCGTTCTCGACTTCAACGGCAAGCGCAAAACGCACGTGAGGGTTTCTCCAGAAAATTGAGGTGATCTCACCTTCAACCTCACCGAATACATCTCTCTCGTAGAGCCCTGTCGACGCATGATGAGCACTCACGCTCAGCGCCCCAAGCACCGAAATCAACAGCACGCCAAAACGAATCATGAGCCTCTCCCCCGCAGATGTCGTCGGTTTTGTCAGCGATACAAGTTCCGGTTAGGACCGTTATTGTGCGGCCATTCTACCGTACCAGCACCCTCAGCCCTCCAGGCCTTTGTGTTATTCTGATTTTCTAGTCCGTGAACCGAAACCACTAACGACCGCTGCCGTGACCATGCGGCAGATAGAACAAAAAAAGGGGGCTAGCCATGCCAAATCGCAGAGACTTCCTTAGGGCCGTAGGACGCACAGCAACAGGTGCTTATCTCCTAGGTCATGGGCTCAGTGCCGCCGCGCAAGAGAACCGAAAGCGGATCATGGTGGGCGGCAACGAGATCAGAACGGTGGATATCCATGCGCACTGCGTGTTCGCAGAGGTGGCGCCTCTGATCACCGGCACCACTATGAACCGGAACTTCCCGGACTGGTATGTCCTTGGCGATTTCCGACTCGGGCCCATGGACGAACGGGGCATTGATGTCGCGGCGCTGACCGTCAATGCCTATTGGTGGTACGAGGCCGATCGGGATCTCGCGAGCCAGATCGTCCGGATTCATGACGAAGGCCTGGCAGAGTGGTGTCAGAGACATCCAGACCGGTTCGTCGCCATGACCTCACCCGCTTTGCAGTTCCCAGATTTGGCGGCGGAACAGGTGGAATACGCAGTCAACGACTTGGGCATGCGCGGGGTATCCGTGGGCGGCACGGTCCTCGGAGAACCGAACTCTTTATCCAAGTACGACGTCTTCTGGTCCAAGGTCGAGGAACTGAACGTTCCAGTATTCATGCATCCCGACAATGCCACACAAATCTTAAGGCACGGCGGGCTACCCGCCCGCGGCAATCAAGGAAACATCATCGGTAACCCTCTGGAGACCACCTTTTTCCTCTCCAACCTGATATTCGACGGCGTCCTCGATCGATTCCCGGGTTTGACGGTGTGCGGAGCCCATGGTGGCGGTTATCTGCCATCTTACCTGGGGCGAACCGAAGTGGCGTGCGAGCGAGACAATGCCAACTGCATCAACACTAGGCAGCCTAGCGAGTACATGCGCGAGCAAATTATGGCCGATACCATGGTCTTCTCAGAGGAGGGGTTACGGCACCTCGTGGCCGAGATGGGGGCTAGTCAGATCGTCTACGGCTCGGATCAACCGTTCCCCTGGCCCGACACGATGGACCTCGTGGTCAACGCAGACTTCTTGAGTGATGCCGAGAAGGTAGCGATCCTTGGCGGCAACCTACACCGCCTTTTGGGAATCGAATCATAGCCCCCTAGGCTATCGGCAGGCTGGGTGGAGCTATCGCTCCGCCCAGCCTGCATCGATCAAATACTCCTCGACTGTCATGAGCCACGGGAACTCCTCGTGTAACGCATCCATATCCACTGATACGGGATTCGCCAAGTACCACGCCTCTCGTGCTATGGCAGTAGACGTAGCAGTAGCCGTGTAATCCTCCCAGGGAATCTGCTCGTAGACGACCGGCCGCCCAATCTGGCGGCTCATAGCGGCGGCAATACCGGCATAGGAGGTGAAATGCCCAGCGATGTCCAGCTCTCGCCCGATCCATCCGTCAGGATCATCGAAGGCTTCCGCAACAATTCGCCCTATATCCCTTGGAGCGATATGGTGTCGGAAGAGAGCGCCTGGAAAGGCTGTGCGATAGACACCTCTAGTCGCGGACTCCCAGTTGGCCTCCAGGTTGGCCATAAAGCTCGGCGGCCGCACGATCGAGTAGGGTATACCCAAGGCCCGAACGTAGTCTTCAATCTCCCGCTTACTCTCGAATTGAGGCACGCCGGTACCAAGCCGAGCGTAGAGGACCGAGGTATATACGAAGTGCTCGACGCCAGCGCGTTTCGCCGCATCGACAAATGCTTGGCTCTGTCGTATCTCCCCGTCAACACCAACCCCGCGGTACTGCTGGACGGAAAAGGCACCGTACGCGCCCTCCAGTGCGGCATCCAACGAGCCGGCGTCGTCGAAGTTCCCTCGCACCATGTGCACGCCTAGCACGCTCAACGCCTTTGATGCGTCACTATCCAGGTTTCTTGTGAGCCCACGTACTGTATAACCACGACTCACCAGCTCTCGAGCAACAGCACCGCCCTGTGTGCCCGTCGCACCGGCTACTAGAATCACCCGAGCGCTCCGATCAACCTCCTGGCCAAAACCGAAAAACGGCGTACTAACCAGGACGATTGTGCAAGCTACCAGCGCTCCTATTCTTCTTCTATCCATTGCAATCCTTCCCAAAACAGTATTTAGGGCAACACGTATCCCATCTCCCCTGGGAACTCATCGTTAAGAGCAGTCATCGCCTGATCATCTATCAGAAAGCATTCGGTTCTGTTGTAGCTCTGGTCGATAGTTCCACAAATCGGGAGTCGCTCCCGTAGCCGGATCATCGTCGGTGTGTCGCCGCGGATGCCATAAGAGACCAACAAACGCGCTGCCTCATCCTCCGACTTTCCATGGATCAACAAAGCCCGCAGCCGAGCGCGATTCGGCGTCGTGGACAACTGCGCTGCGACACGCACACTGTCGCCAGGCTGCAGGATATCCTCTGCCCAACCCTCGCGAGCAAGCTGGGCGGCTGGACTAAGCTCAAACAGCCAGCCTTCCTCTTCGCCATTTTCATTAGGGACGTTAACCACTAATGCGCCGTGGGGGTTCAGTATCCTAAAAACCCGGACTGTTCCATCCAGGACCTCGATAGCTTCCTCCCCTTCCGGGGTCAACTGGGAAGCGAAAGAATGGTGCGCTGGGGTCAGTCCAGGCCAGACCAAAAACACAACCATCAATACCGAAGCAATAAACCCGCCCGTGATTCGCAGATTCGTAAAGCATTGTCGAACGCTCATCCTATCCCTCCTTTCGGTGCACCCGAACGGCCTTCTACGGTAATCAGCCAGAAGATCATCACGAGCACCACAGCGATCCGAAAGATGTTTCAGCATTACTTCTCCCCAAGGAAGAACGGCATCTAGGACTCTCCAGTCCTTCGTGGTCCAAATTTAACCGATTTCTAGCGCAGGCATGTCAATTATCGTCGGCCAGATCGAGCCCAAGAACCGGCAGGGCACACTACTACGGAAATGCGCCGCATAAAGACAAGGAGATACGACTGGAAATTAAAGTTTAATCTAATCGTTGGGCATTTCGGACTATGCTCTTCAAGAAGAAGCGGACGCCTGACCGCTGCGGCGCTAAGATAAGAACCGACAAGGCAAAGTCTGGTCGGGGAAATACCACATGAGCATTACTAACATTCCGAAAAACACACGCATCCTGGTCATCGGATCCGCTCTCGCTGCGGTATCGTTAATCGCATTCGGACAACAACGGACCGAAGCCCAAATACCAGCGGCATCCACAAGCGCTCGACAGATGACTCAAGCGGCAATCGCATTCCTCGCGTCACTGGACGAGACGCAGCGCGACGGGATCATGTATGAGTTCACTCCGGAGAATCGTACGAACTGGTCCAACACGCCACCATACGTTCACCGTCGACCCGGGCTCCGCATAGCCGAGCTCACCAACACTCAACGCCAGGCGGCGCACGGACTACTACGAGCATCAATGTCGAGTCAGGGTTATCAGAAGATCACCGGCATCATGCGGCTGGACAGCGTGCACGGTGCCCGCTCCCTCGCGGAACTCGATCGGGTGGGGCCTGCGGAGGACGATCGACCCTATGTTCGCGAAGAGGCCGAAAGCTTTGGTGCGGGCAACTATGTGATGGCGATCTTCGGAGACCCGAATGGAGACACAGATTGGAGTTGGCTCATCCAAGGTCACCACATGGGCGCAAACTTCACAGTTTCAGACGGACGCACCGGTTTCACTCCGTTGTTCCTCGGGGCGACCCCTCTCGTTCTAGAGCAGGGTATCTATGCGGGCTGGTCCGCAATGTCCCATGAAGTCACGCGGGGTTTCGAACTGATGCAAGCACTCGACCCCAGTCAGCACGCCGCCGCGATTCAGGAGGGTACACCACCGAATGACGTACTTGCCGGCGTCGGTTACAAAGACAACATTGCACGTAACCAGGGTTTGCAAGCGTCAGAGATGTCAGCAGAGCAACAACGCCTACTGCGCGTCCTAGTAGAAGAGTACGTCCGTAACTCAGATTTCGACGCCGCAGAGGCCCAGCTGACTGCGATTACGGAAGCGGGGTGGGATAACCTGTGGTTTGCTTGGCGCGGGCAATCTGAGGACCCTGCCGGTCCGCTGTTCTACCGTGTTCAAGGAGACCGGATTCTGATTGAGCTGACACAACGCCCGAACCACATCCACACCATCGTGCGTGATCCGGCAAACGACTACGGCGAGCGCTGGCTTGACCAAATACTTACCGAGGAATACAGCTCCGGTGACCGGTTCGAAGCTGCCGTGCGCGTCTACGAAGCCGCTGACGAGGAACGCTAAAGTAAGCTCGGGTGGCGCACGCTCTAGCTTTTGCCGGTCTCACCGCCTGGGCCGTTCCCTTTCGTCCTGGGCTATGACGCGGATGGATCGATAGTTTTCTTCGACAGCACGAGGGGACGGTTTATCAGGCCCATAGACGCTACCGCCAAATCAATCGCTTCCCGGGAAAGAAAACTTAGCTGTCTCTCGGACCCCGCCCGAGGGCCAACGTTGCGTGATCACCTTTGAACGGGTGTAAAAGCGAACAGCCTCGGGACCGTAGATATGCATGTCACCGAACAAGGATCGCTTCCAGCCACCGAAACTAAAATACGCCACCGGCACAGGCAGCGGCACATTGATACCAACCATGCCAACTTGAACGCGATCGCTAAAATAGCGTGCCGCCTCACCATCCCTGGTGAAAATACAGGTACCGTTACCGTAATCGTGAGTGTCAATGAGTTCCATCGCGTCTTCCAGAGAATCAACCCGCACGACACACAGAACTGGACCGAAGATTTCCTCCTTATAGACACGCATGTGACGCTTCACCTGATCGAATAGGCAGGGTCCGAGGAAGAAGCCTGCCTCACCCTGTAAGTGCATCCGACCGTCCACTGCCAGCTCTGCGCCTTCTTCAACGCCTAGGTCGATGTAACCCTTCACCCGATCGCGATGCTCGCCCGTGATGAGGGGCCCGAGGTCGCTCGTAGCGTCCCGCCCATCACCAACCGTCAACTCCGTCAAGCGCTCCGCCAGACCAGCAACCAACGCATCTCCGGTCTCTTGTCCGACAACCACGGCGACCGAGATGGCCATACAGCGTTCTCCGCATGACCCGTAGGCTGCCCCAAGCAAAGCGCTGATCGTGTTATCAAGATCCGCATCCGGCATCACAACAGCGTGATTCTTTGCGCTGCCTAGGGCCTGGACCCGTTTATCGTTTTCCGATCCAGCTCGATAAACTGCCTCCGCCACCGGAGTGGATCCGACAAAGCTAACCGCCTGAATACGGCGATCTCCGAGCAGAGCCTCTACTGCGTGCCTGTCACCGTTAACTAGATTAAATACACCGTCAGGAAGACCTGCCTCCTTCAGGAGTTCACCGATGAACAGCGCAGCGCTCGGGTCTCTTTCAGACGGCTTCAGGACAAAAGTATTGCCGCAGATGAGCGCGAGGGGATACATCCACAGCGGAACCATCGCGGGAAAGTTGGACGGCGTGATACCAGCAACTACGCCTAGTGGTTGGTGTTCGGACCAGCTGTCGACACCGCGACCCACGTTTCTACTGTGCTCACCCTTCAATAACTCAGGCGCACCGCACGCATACTCAATGTTCTCTATACCACGTTGAAGCTCGCCCCGAGCGTCATCAAGAACCTTTCCATGCTCCTCAGTGATCAATGCCACAATTGTTTCAGCATGCTTTTCCACCAACTCCTTGAACCGGAACATCACCCGGGCCCGGCTCAATGGCGTTGTGTCGCGCCACTCGGGGAAAGCGGCCTCGGCTGCTGCTATGGCGTTAGTGACAGTCTCCGTCTCCGCGAGTGCCACCTGACGGATCACTTCGCCCGTAGCAGGGTTGTAAACAGGCTGGGTGCGACCCCCATCTAGCACCCGCTGCCCATTGATCACATGGCCAATGAGCGGAGCGGCAGTAGTAGTCTCAGGTGCGGTCGACATGGTTCAAGTCACCTTAGCGATACAATCGCTCAAAATATTGAAAGCTTCATCGATTTGGTGCTTCTCGCAGATGAAGGGTGGGCCCATCGCCACCGTGTCACCAGCCCAGCGCACGTATAGCCCCTTCTCCCAGCAAGCCAGTGCGATCTCGAAAGGCCGCCGCGCGGGTTCCCCCGAGGCCGGGTCGATCTGCAACGCACCGGCCAGTCCAAAGTTTCGAATGTCGGTAATATGCCTGACGCCGCGCAGGCCGTGCAACGCATCCTCGAAGTGCGGGGCAAGATCCCGCACTCTGTCTGCCAATTTCTCTCGCTCGAAGATTTCCAACGCCGCTAGCCCCGCCGCGCATGCTACCGGATGCCCGGAGTACGTATAGCCGTGCGGAAATTCGACCAGGTATTCCGGCGCGTCAGTCTCCATGAATGCCTGATAGATGTTTGCACTCGCCACCACGGCGCCCATCGGCACTGAACCATTGGTCAGGCCCTTGGCCAGACACATGAGGTCGGGTACAACGCCGAAAACGTCCGCACCAAAAGCACCGCCGGCACGGCCAAACCCGGTGATGACCTCATCGAATATCAGAAGGATGTCGTGCTTATCGCAAATCGCTCGCAGTCTCTGAAGATAACCCCTGGGCGGAACGATTACACCGGCCGAGCCACAGAAGGGCTCGACGATCACGGCAGCAATACGCGAAGCCCCGTGCTTTTCGACCAACTCCTCTAGCGCGTCGGCAAGCTCGGCGCCTTGCTCAGGCATCCCGCGGGAGAAAGCATTCTCGGGTAACAATGTGTGCGGGAGGTGATCCGCAGGCGTGAGCTCCCCATAAGGCGCTCGGTTCGGCTCGATCCCGCCGACACCCGTGCCACCGAAGTTCGCGCCATGGTAGCCCTTGGCTCGGCCGATTAACCGGCTCTTCTCGGGTTGTCCCTTAGCACGCCAATAGGCCTTCGCCATTTTCAGAGCCGTGTCCGCCGACTCTGACCCGGAGTTGGTAAAAAACACGTAATCGAGACCGGCAGGTGTCATCTCCTTGACCCGGTTGGCGAGTTCGAACACCAGGGGATGGCCAAATTGAAACGCGGGCGAATAATCTAGCTCACGCAGCTGTCTGTTGACCGCCTCGGCGATCTCGGGTCGGCTGTGGCCGAACCCACAGCACCAAAGTCCGGACATCGCATCGAATACCCGCCTCCCGTCTGAATCTCGGTAGTAACAACCCTCCGCGGCGACGATCATCCGCGGGTTGGTCTTGAACTGACGATTGCCACTGAACGGAAGCCAATAGGCTTCGAGGTCATCCCGTCCAGCAGCGACGGCTGAAAACACTGGTTGCTGTTGGGTCTGCGACATGACTGAACTCCTCTCCGAGCCGGTCAATATACGTGATCAGCACGGGATCAGTACAGATTTGCCCATCCGCTAAGCTCACACTTCCCTCAAACGCCAGGCGCACTGGGCAATTTGACGGATATCGGATGTACGGCTGCTCAAGGGATTAAACGAAATGGGTTACAGTGCTGAATTGATGAAGCAGTTCTTCCACCGCAATGCAGAGACCATCCTTGGCCTGTAATAGTTATCAATGGAGGCATCGAGTATGAGTCGAGATGCGGTCATCGTTTCGACGGCGCGAACACCTATCGGGAAAGCCTATCGTGGTGCTTTCAATAACACCTACGGAGCGACGCTCTCGGGGCACGCCGTGGAGCATGCCGTCGCTCGCAGCGGTCTGGAGCCGACAGAGATCGAGGAGGTGGTATTGGGTTGCGCCCGTCCGGATGGCACCACCGGAGGGAACATCGCTCGACAAGCAGCCTTGCGCGCCGGGCTGCCGACCGACATTTCCGCGCTTACTGTGAGTCGAATGTGCTCGTCAGGGTTACAAGCCATTGCTACTGCGGCGCAGAGAATCATCGTGGATAGGGTCCCTGCCTGTGTCGCAGGCGGCCTGGAGTCGATTTCCCTGGTACAAAACGAGCACGCGAATGTTCACTACGCAAAGGATCCGCAGCTACTGGAAATGCAGCCTGACATTTTTATGCCCATGCTGGAAACAGCAGAGGTTGTCGCCGAGCGATATGGCGTATCTCGGGAAACACAAGATGAATACGCGCTGCTGAGCCAGGAACGCACGGCTGCAGCCCAGGAAGCCGGTCGTTTCGATGAGGAAATCGTACCCCTCGCTACAGTGAAGCTCGTGAAAGACAAAGAAACGGGAACCATCAGCGAAGAAGCCGTGGCGCTGGCTCAGGACGAGGGCAATCGACCATCGACGACACTCGAAGGCCTCGCTACTTTGAAACCAGTGGTAGGTGAAGACAAAACCATCACGGCAGGCAATGCATCGCAGCTCTCCGACGGGGCATCGGCCTGCGTCATCGTGGACAGCTCAATAGCCGAGAAACGCAATCTGCAACCGATGGGCATCTACCGAGGCCTCGCTGTAGCCGGTTGCGATCCAGATGAGATGGGTATCGGACCGGTCTTTGCCGTCCCTCGACTTCTCAAGCGTCACGGATTAGGGATGAACGACATCGATCTCTGGGAACTTAATGAAGCGTTCGCAGTGCAAACAGTCTACTGCAGAGACCGCCTCGGGATCCCGATGGAAACCCTCAACGTCAACGGTGGATCAATTTCCATAGGCCATCCTTACGGAATGAGCGGTGCAAGAATGACTGGTCACGCACTCATCGAAGGCAAACGCCGAGGGGCGAAGTACGTCGTGGTCACCATGTGTATCGGCGGAGGAATGGGAGCCGCTGGCCTGTTCGAGATCGTATAA
>CAYLKA010000003.1:67805-73578 GCA_964384125.1 uncultured Gammaproteobacteria bacterium
AGCAGAACGTAAATCCCCGCTAAACTACCACCATCGCCCAGTCCCGCCTCGAACCCCTTCAGACGTAGACGTCGGGGAACTTGGCTCGTACCTCCCGGGCTAGCTCTCTCGAAGTCTGCGCAACAGCCGGAAAGTCGTCGATGCGCTCGTACGGAATACAAGCGTCAATCACGCAACGGCTGTTATACAAAGCGTCCTGGGACTTCACCATCGGGTCAAGTCGAGAGGACCAACACTTGTCGAGTAACGTGATATCAGTATTGGGATCGGATCGAGTGCCCATTGCCCAAAGAACATCCTGGATGTCACTCGGGTCGATATCATCATCCACGACCACGACATAGCGACCACAATAGCCCGTGGGGTTGATCTGTGAGGCGATGAGTCCTGCCTGGGTGGAGTGACCGAAGTAGCGCTGCTTGATGGCAACGACAACAAACGTCCTCCCGGAGCCGCCTTGGTGTACCCAGACACCCTTCACGTCCGGCACCGAGGCATTATCTAGAGAGTCCCACAAGCCAGCCGAACGCAGGAAGCAGCGCTCGAACAGGTGTGAGTGGGGGGGCTTCTGACTGGCGGCACACGTAAGAATCGGATCAGACCGATGGTAGATACGTTTGATGGTGATGACCGGCTCCGGTCGCGCTCCGCCAGCGTAATAGCCGTGCCATTCACCGAACGGTCCTTCCTCCGTGGTCTCATCAGGGCTGACTTCGCCTTCCATCACGATTTCCGAACCCGCTGGAAAAGGCAGTCCAGTGAGCTCACCTTCCAGAACGTCGAGCGGCTTGCCGGACAACGCCCCGGCCCAGTCAAACTCGCATACCGAATCCGGCAACGTGTACCGGGCGGCGAGGAAGCTCACCGGATCTATCCCGATAACGATCGCCATCGGACAAGGCTTACCGGCGGCGAGGTACTTGTCGCGCTGGATAAGACCTTGCTTGCCGTTGGATATATAGGACGTGGCTTTGTTCGCCCCGATGGC
This sequence comes from uncultured Gammaproteobacteria bacterium, assembly GCA_964384125.1. Classification (GTDB taxonomy): domain Bacteria; phylum Pseudomonadota; class Gammaproteobacteria; order Steroidobacterales; family Rariloculaceae; genus UBA6522. Next base: position 68,794 of record CAYLKA010000003.1, read on the forward strand.
CTGCACACGGTACGTCCCCATATTCACGCGTCCACTGTCCGGATCCCGCGTAATGACGCCGCATGCGGTGCCGATGTAACGGCCACCATCCGCCTCATGATGGACGGGTACCGGAAAATCGAACATATCAACATCATCACCCTCGACGATGTTTTCGAGCACAGGACTGTCGGTGACGGTCCTTGGCGCAATGGGCTCATGGTTGGCCATCTTGCGACGAACACTGTTGAGCATGGACATTCGATCCTCGCCGACGCGCGCCTCCATTCCGAGCGCCAACGCAAGCCGTGCCGGTGAACCGAGCATCCCGTAGAGACAACGCATGCCCTTCGGGTAACCAGGGATCTGGTCGAAAAGTAGCGCCGGCGCCTGATCGACCTTTTCTCGATACAACACTTCGGTCACCGCACCCATTTCTTTGTCCCAGTGGGCATCGTTAACCTTCTTGAGCTGACCGGCGGCATCCACCGCGGCTAGGAACTCTCTGAGGTCAGTCTGAATCATCTCACTTATCTCCGAGCGAAATTGCAGGCTAGAAACCCGAGGCGCCCATCAGTACGCCACGGTAAAGCTGATAGGACATGCTCCATTCAAAGAGCGCCCACGCGAACGCCGTAACGGCCAGCGCCACTATTAATGCACGCGGCAACGACTTACCGCCGACGAACTTGAGGGACAGACAAACATAGACCAGCACTGCCGGAAGGATACCGACGAATACAGTCATCACGACAAGGAAACCGGGCCAGCCCACCGCATACATCAATGCACGCGACACCGGCACAGGCTGAGACTCCTCCTCATCGGTCTTGCTCTGAAAAAAAGTTTCGATGCGGCGCCCGAGCGGAGTGCCCAGCTGCACGAGAAACTCCAGCAGCAACAAACCAATCGTGGTCCAGGCGACCAGCACAGGTAAGGCTCGCGCGCTGGGCTCATAGTCGTAGGAACCGATCAGCGCTCCCACCATAATAAGTATGAGCACCAGCGGGACACGCGCGCGGCGCAAACTATCAACGTCCATATGCCCAAGCCCTCATTTTCGAAGCCTCCTAGCTAATAATCGCAAGGCGGGTAGCGTCAAACTGATGATGATAAGTGCAAGCAACACGTCCGCCACGGGACGAGTAAAGAAAATCCCGAGACTGCCGTCGGACATCATTAGTGACTGATGGTAGCTTCGCTCGGCTATACCTCCGAGCACGAGCGCGATGACCATAGTGATGCGCGGATAATCGAACCGGACCATGAAGTAACCGATCACGCCAAAAACCATGGCCGCCACCACGTCACCAAGACTCGACTGCAGAGCATAAGCGCCGATCAAGGCGACGGAAATTACGATCGGTGCGAGATACTGCACATCCGTTCGAGTGACCAAGACCAGAAAACGGGCGAGTACAAGCCCAACTGCAGACGCCAGCACACAGGCCAACGACAACGCCATGATCAAACCATAGATGACATTCTCGTGTTCCAGCAACAGTCTCGGCCCAGGTTCAAGGCCATGAAGCACTAAGACCCCCAGAAAGACCGCCATTTCCGCACTGCCTGGGATTCCGAACGCGAGCGTCGGAATTAGTGAACCACCGTCTTTGGCATTATTGGCGGCCTCCGACGCGATGATCCCTTGTATATTGCCCTGCCCAAATGTCTCGGGCTCTCTAGATATCTGCCGCGTAAACGTATAAGACAGGAACGAAGCAACAGTTCCGCCAACACCCGGCACGGCACCGATGAACGACCCAATCGCGGAGCCCCGAAGCAGTGTCGTGAGATTGCTGAAAACAGACTTCACCCCGTCCAGGACGCGGTCGATTATTGCCGGCCCGCCGATGGTAGCGACACTCCCCCCCACCGTCAGTAGCTTGATCATCTCCGCAATAGCAAAAAGGCCAATCAGGGCGGGGACAAGTTGCACGCCATCCCACAGATATTCGATGCCAGCCGTATAGCGCAGGCCACCACCTACGTCATCGAAACCGACAAACGCAAGCATCAAACCGAAGCCACCGCTAATCAGTCCGCGGATCAGCTTCCCTCCAGTCGAAACTGCAATCGCGCTGAGTCCCAACACGGCGAGCATGAAGAACTCCGGCGGACCAAATAACAACACGATAGCTTTTGCTATGGGGATAACGGCTAACATAACGCCGACGCCGATCAGTCCGCCAAGCGCCGAAGCTGTTGCTGCTGCGCCGATGGCCGTTCCAGCTTTACCCTGCCGCGCCAACGGATAGCCGTCGAAACAGGTGGCCGCATTTGGCGCAGCGCCTGGTGTGTTTAGAAGGATAGCCGAGAGCGACCCCCCAAAGGGGACGCCACCCATGATGCCCCCAACTAGCACAATCGCCGAATCCGGCTCCATGCCGAAGGTCATCGGAATCAGCAACGCTAGCGCAGTCGTTCCACCGAGACCAGGAATCGCCCCGAACAGCAATCCGATACCGGTACCCAGCGTGAGATAACTGAGCGACTGCAGCGTGAACAGGTAGGAAACCGCTTGTGAAAACGCTTCAGTCAAAGGACGTCTTCGCACTCACGGGTTATTCGTCTGCGTAACACTACTCTCGCTTCCTTCGCTAGATTCGATAAGTCATTAAGCTTATGGGCTAGCAGGTCCGTGTCAAATAAGACGCCTTTCCTTGCAGCGCCGATTGGGCTAATGTCGATGCGGTTTCTTAAGGTGGAAAACCACCGCACGTCGGGCAAACCAACGAGGTTGTATTCCAATGAACAAGACGGCAACAACATGGGTAGTTCTTGGGTTTGTGGCATCTGTTTCCGCCCTCGGTGCGGAGTTTGGCACAACCGACGGGGAGTGGCGCACGTATGGGGGTGATCTTTCCAACACTCGATATGCTCCCCTGAACCAAATCCACGCCGAGAACTTCGGCGATCTCGAAATTGCGTGGCGGTTCAGCACAAACGCCTTTGGCCCGACACCGGAGTATCGCTTCCAGTCGACACCACTAATGGTAAACGGCGTCCTATATACAACCGCCGGCAGCCGCCGCGCGGTCGTCGCAATCGATGCAGCTAGTGGCGAACTCTTGTGGATGCATCGAGAGAACGAAGGCGAGCGCGCCGCAGCCTCCCCCCGCAGATTATCCGGACGCGGTCTCGCCTACTGGAGCGACGGTGAGGAGGCACGCATTATCTATGTCACACCCGGATATCGGATGTTGTCACTCGATGCAGCCACCGGCTTACCCGTACCCGGTTTTGCAGAAAACGGCGTCGCGGACCTTAAGCTCGAGGTTGATCAAGACATGGATCTCACCACGGGCGAGATTGGACTGCACGCCACACCTATCGTCACCGATGACGTCATCCTCATCGGGGCCGCCCATTTATCAGGCTCTGCACCAGTGAGTCGACGAAACGAGAAGGGCTACATCCGCGGCTACGATGTTAGAACAGGGGAGCGGCTATGGATCTTTCACACCATTCCCCTGCCCGATGAGTTCGGTGCGGAGACCTGGGAAGGTGACTCGGCTTCCTACACCGGCAACACTGGAGCGTGGACCCAGATCACTGTCGACGAAGAACTCGGGTTAGCTTACCTCCCAGTGGAGCAACCGACCGGTGACTACTACGGCGGTCATCGTCTGGGTGACGGGCTTTTCGGCGAGAGCATCGTAGCTGTCGACCTTTATACAGGCGAACGGCGCTGGCACTACCAGCTAGTCCATCACGGCATCTGGGATTTTGACATCCCGAGCGCGCCTGTCCTCGCCGACATTGAGGTCGAGGGGCGCCCGATTCAGGCACTGATACAACCGACAAAGCAAGGCTGGCTGTACGTGTTCGATCGCCTAACCGGCGAGCCGGTCTGGCCTATTGAGGAGCGACCCGTGGAAAGGTCGACGGTACCGGGCGAAATAACTAGCCCTACCCAGCCCTTTGTGACCTGGCCACCCCCCTTCGACGTCCAAGGTGTATCCCACGACGACCTGATCGACTTCACTCCGGAACTTCGCCAGGAAGCCATCGAGATCGTCTCTCAATACAAGATCGGACCGCTGTTCACACCACCTACCGTGAGTCGGTGGCAGGGCCCACTAGCGACACTCATGATGCCATCCACCACCGGGGGAGCTAATTGGGGAGGCGCGTCCTTCGACCCCGAGACCAACATGCTCTATCTCCATTCCACGACCCAGGTTTCGCCCCTAGGCCTAGTCCCAGGTGGAGAGCAATCGGACATGGATTGGATTCGCGGCATGGTCACCGACCCCGCCTCGGGTACTCCCCCGAACAACGGCAGGACAGCACCAACAGTGCAGGGCTTACCCATCGTAAAACCGCCGTACGGGCGCATCACCGCTTACGACATGAACACAGGTAATATCGTCTGGCAGATTCCCCATGGAGAAACTCCGGACGAGATCCGTAATCACCCGGCGCTCTCCGGTGTGGATATCCCGCGCACCGGCCAAGTGGGCCGCGGAGCTACCCTCGCCACCTCCACACTACTGATCGCTGCTGAAAACGGTTACATCACCACCCCGTTCGGGCGAGGCGCCATGCTGCGAGCCTACGACAAAACAGATGGTGATGAGGTCGGCGCCGTGTACATGCCAGCACCTCAGACGGGTGCACCAATGACGTACATGCTTGATGGGCGCCAATACGTGGTGGTTGCTGTCGGCGGACAGGAAGAGGATTTCGGCGGGGAGCTCCTAGCGTATGCATTGCCAATAGAGGAAGCTGACTAAGATCCGGCCGCATCGATTCAACGCACTCAAAAAATTAGAGGGCCTCGAATGAAACCCAAGCCCACAG
>CAYLKA010000003.1:73678-84130 GCA_964384125.1 uncultured Gammaproteobacteria bacterium
AGCCCACAGGGGAGTGATACATGAGTTCCATCGGTCTCATTGGTTTTGGTGCAATCGCACAGCCGGTCGTCGCCAAACTTAACGACGAAATCGCAGGTGGACCTGACATAGTCGGGATTTTGATTCTCGAGGGCGAAGTTCACGAGGACCCGTTACCGTTCGTGACCGACCTCGACGAGCTCCTTAGCCGTCGACCAAAAGTTATCGCCGAGTGTGCCAGCCACAAGGCTGTGCATCTCCACGGAGAATCTGTTCTCCGAGCAGGCGTGGATCTCATCGTCATCTCAATCGGTGCCTTGGCGGACTCTGACCTTCACGACAGACTGCGGGCCGCAGCCTACGACAGTGGGAGCAAGCTCATTCTCCCGTCCGGGGCTATTGGCGCGCTGGATGCCTTAAGCTCTGCGCGTCTGGCAGGCCTTGAGCAGGTGTGCTATCGGTCGCGGAAGCCACCGAGAGCTTGGAAGGGCACGCCAGCCGAAGATGCTGCCGATCTCGATCAATTGACGGCACCTCACGTGGTCTATCGGGGAAGTGCCCGGGAAGCAGCACTGCTTTTCCCAAAGAACACCAATGCCGTCGCTGCCGTAGCACTTGCCGGTCTGGGCTTCGAGGATACAGAAGTCGAGCTCGTAGCCGATCCAACGGTCAGCGCAAATATTCACGAAATAGATGCCGAAGCCGTATCGGGAGATCTTTCCATCAGGCTAGAGGGAAGACCTTCCGCCGACAATCCTCGCACCTCGATGTTGACGGCATTCAGCGTCACGCGAGCACTCCTCAATTACGACGGATCGGTGGTGATCTAACCCCAATGAAGAGTCCGTTGCAGGGGATCAAATGTCATTGCGATCGCTACTTGCGTCGCAAGGCCACAGAGACTCAAGAAGTCCCGTTCTAGGTTTCTTCCGAAGCGTCGGTCAATAAGAACTCTTCGGCGGTGTCCCGATGCCGGTAAAGAAAAAGGGAGCACCAGGGATAACCTCGCGGCGTTTACGAATACGAATGCCCGGAGAGGGATAGACGTCGAATTCCAAGATGCGCTCGTCATGGGCAGGTAGCACGTAGTCGGCACGTCTGTCGATTTCTTCGATACTCTTCCAGCCATCAATGGAGTTCACGAATCTTGCCGGCACCCAGTATCGCCAGTGCTCCTTCATATTCGGTTCGATGTTTTCAAGCCGGAAAAAAGCATCTCCGACAAGGACAGCATCACCCGCCGTGGTCTGCACGGTCACGCATTGATGACCTGGACAGTGTCCCGGCGTCGGGAAAACGCTCACGCCCGGCACGATCTCCGTATCTCCTTCGACGAATTCGAAGACACATCCTGAAAATGGAGACTCGATGCCGAGAATGGGGGATTCGTAGGACCGGTAGTAAAGAGGCAGAGGATTCATGGCCCAGGTGAATTCCGTCTGCGTGCAAATATACCGAGCGTTGGTATAGGCCTTCATGTTGTGGGCGTGATCCCAATGAAGGTGAGTAAAAATACAGATGTCGATCTCTTCCGGCTCAACGCCGAGTTTTCGTAGCGCCTCCGGACTTTCTAAGCACCCCCGGCTCTCGCACTTATGGTGATACTTGGTTGCTCGCTCCTCATCCGGCAGTCCGGTGTCAACAAGGATTTTATGCTCCCCCGTATCCACCAGATAGCATATGACCGGTATCCACATTTTCTCTCCAGCGGCGCCTTTCCAGAAAATGTACGTACCTTGATCTGTCTCCAGCCACCCAGTATTGATAGGATAAATCTTTGTCTCAGCGATACTCATCAAAATCTCACTTTCAGTCTAATTTCAGTTTAACGGGACAACTGCTTTTCGCTTCTCCGAGGTAATGGTCCGTCCTCCTTATGATGGATGGCAAGCAAGTTTTCGCGGACGAACGCCGTGTGGGCTGTTTCTTCAACTAGTTCTGCGAAATATTGTGCTTCCATGAGCGTTGGTCCGACACCGACGACGCCATGATTTGCAAGCAGAACGGCATTGACACTCTTGTCTTCCATCACTGGTGAAATATCCGCTGCAGACTGCGCACCACCTTCTGGCGACAACGGTATGAGCGGCAGCTTACCGAGTTTTTCAATGGTCTGAACGGTTAAAAAGGGTATTTCCATTCCGGCTGATGCCCAGGCCGTCGCCCAAGGCGAGTGGACGTGCACTACCGCCCCAATGTCGGGGCGCACCCTATACAAATCAGCGTGAAATTCCAAATCCTTGGATGGCTTGAGATGGCCCTCTATGACCGAGCCATCGAAACCGGCAATCATAAGGTTATCGATCGTGCATTCCTTGAAACCGATACCGCTGGGCTTGATGACGATGGCCTCCACGCCATTGAGCCTTACGGAAATATTCCCCCCCATATTAGTCTGCAGACCACATTCGAAGCAGCGCTTCGCCGTCTCTATCAGGGCGATTTTCTTGCAATACAGATCGTTTGGGTCGATGCCCATCTGAAGCTCCTAGCCTATGAGTTCGAGGAAAGTATCAGCACACGTCTTAGCGAATTCTTTATCATCAATATGCAAGTCAGAACATTCGAGAACCTGGACGTTACCACTTGCATTAGCACGAGCCGTTTTGAGAAAAACCTCTCTCAATTCTGGTGAATATAAATCACCACCTCGACAGTCCGTGGACGAAAATCCCTTCATTGGTACTGCAATACAGACGGGCGACTTCGCCTCGGAAAGACATTCAAGAAAATATTCGGTCTGTCCGATCATTTCTTGAGTCGTCACACCCACGTGCGTGAAAGCGTGGGAGTGTCTAAATATGGGCCGTTTGCGGTAATCTTCCGAAAGGGCCTCGTACTCTCCCATACCTATAAAATTCAGCCCCCCTGGAACGACCACCATGGGCAATTGGGCCTCCACGGCGGCAACAAAACGTCGCGACATCTCCACATGAAATCCGTCTATCCTCAACCGAGTCAACTCATGTGGCGTGAAATCGATCAGGCCAGTAAACGCCCCAGCGTCGATCCACTTGATGAGCGCTGCACCACCGGTCCCATATGCATGAAAAATAGTTGTCTCGTAACCACGGTTCTCCAGTTGTCTCTGCAGGTTGATCACCCCAGTGTTAGTCACGCCGAGCCCGGAAATGGCGATCGACCGATCCTCTGCCAGCGGAACGGAGGGAGGCTTCTCTCCCACCATTCCGAAAATCAAGGCCCCTGCCTGATCGAGCACATCTCGAAGCGTTGGATTCAACCCTTGGACGTCGCACAGTGTCGGCACGAGTATGATTCGGCTGTCAGATACGGCACCTCGGGGATCAAAGGGTAGCGGCGTAATGAGCACTTTCGCTACGTCGACTGGAAGCGAACGCAGGATTTGAATCGCGATCTGGCTGCCTGTTCCGCCGCCAATGGCTGCTACCACTCTCGCACCACGCCCTACCAAGTCCGAAACAACACTGGACTGTAGAGTAGCAACCTCTTTGATACGTTCGATCTTCTGACTGCCGGACAGGAACTTTCCACCGGTGTTGAGGGCGATGTCCACCAGCTGAACGGAGACATCGAACTTGGAAATCGCCTCCTCAAGATATTTGGCTTCCTCCGGCTTGGTATCGATGGTCGCGAGTAATACGACGGAAGCATCCACCATGATTCTTTTTCTGAGTTACCTGTCGAGCCGGCGAAAATAACATTTTACCTCAAACCGCCACATACGGGATTGATACCCCACAGATCAGACAACTGGCCGGCCTATCACACTCGCATGCGGGCACATCAGACGACGTGTGAACAGCATGAACATACCAACGACTATGAAAATAGAGGCCATACCGGCCTTAGACGCGTCTATAGGCTCACGGGCAAGGTTCAATGCCTCTACCCTTTGTGTCATATAATTGATTCCACTGACTTTTATTTGAATCGAGGTGTAGCTCGCCTGACATGGCCGATCAAATGTCCAACGCGTTCCCTGCGGACTCAATCGAGACAAAAGACCTGAAGTTTCTGGTACACCCGGTAACGAACCTGCCCCTACACCACCAGACAGGGCCGATGGTGCTTGAGCGAGCCAAGGGCATTTATGTATGGGATAACCACGGCAAACAATATCTAGAAGGATTGGCCGGTCTATGGTGCACGGCATTAGGCTACGGTGAAGATGAGTTGATCCGAGCCGCCGAGCAACAGCTTCGAAAACTGAGTTACTCGCAACTCTTTGGCAGTAGAACCAACGAGCCCAGCGTCCTGCTTGCAGAGAAACTCTCGGATATGGTGCCGTTTGACGCCAGCCGCGTCTTCTTTGGTTTATCGGGAAGCGATGCAAACGATACGCAGGTCAAGCTGATGTGGTATTACCACAATGCGATTGGGAACCGCGACAAAAAGAAAATTATCAGCCGAGAAAAAGGGTATCACGGCGTGACTGTAGCGTCAGGCTCGCTGACCGGACTACCAGCATTTCACAAGCACTTTGATCTGCCAATACCGGGCATACTGCACACGAACTCGCCTCATTACTATCGAGAAGCTCTGGAAGGCGAGAGCGAGGATGATTTCGTCGTTCGCCTCACTAGAAACCTCGAGGCTCTCATCCTGAAAGAGGGTCCCGAAACCATTGCAGCATTTATTGCCGAGCCTGTGCAAGGCGGGGGCGGTGTGATAGTGCCACCGGATGGATATTTCGAGGCGATCCAGAAAACGCTTGAGAAGTACAACATCCTCTTCATCGACGACGAGGTGATTTGCGGCTTTGGACGAACTGGTAGCGCTTTCGGAGCAGATACGTACCAACTTAAACCGACCACGATGAGCTTGGCCAAATCCCTGTCATCCGCTTACCTACCTATAAGTGCAGTAGTCATACCAGAATTTATGTACGAACCGATTGCAGAAGTCAGTGCTGATGTCGGCGTCTTTGGGCACGGGTTCACTTATTCGGGTCACCCAGTTAGCTCAGCCGTCGCCCTGCGAACCCTCGAGCTCATGGAAGAACGAATGCTCTTCGAACACGCAGCCGCTATGGGAGAAGTCTTTCAAGAGAGGCTGAATCAACTTAGCAATCACCAGCTGGTCGGCGAGGCCCGAGGAGTCGGGCTAATTGGTGCCATCGAACTCGTTTCCGATAAGGAGGACAAGACCCCGTTCCCCCCAGAACAGGCTGTGGGAGCGTTTTGCGCCAGTCGGGCGCTGATCAACGGCTTGATTGTGCGTCCACTTGGCGATTCGATAGCTATCTGCCCACCGTTGATCATCTCTGAAAGACAGCTCGATGAGTTGTTTACAAAACTAGAGATCGCGCTCGACGAAACGTTAGATACACTGCACTAGGCCAGTTTCTGGATGTTGTAACCAAAATAGAGCGCCGTCCCAATAAGCGCCCAAATCGCCAACATACCCCACTCGTGAGGCCATCCGAGGGCGGCGGGGCTCCACGGCAGGAAAACTGACAACAAGGCTAGAGACATTAACACCGCCCCATAGCCAACAAGACGAGGGTGGCTCACCCGAAAGGGTCTCGGAAGGTCGGGCTCGGTCCGCCTAAGGGCCAAAAACGCGATCGGAACAAGTAAATAAGCCACCACGACGCAGAAGCTGCTGCTGTTTACCAACCACAGCAACACCGTGCTCCCAAACAACGGTGACAAACAAGACAACAGGCCAATTGCGATCACGGCAATATGGGGTGTCTTGTGAAGAGGGTGAAGACGGCCAAAGACCTTCGGCAACATTCCCGACTCAGAGAGTGCGAAGATTACCCGGCTACCACCAATGATGAAGGCGTTCCAACTAGTAAGGATGCCGCCTATCCCACCGAGTACGAGAGCGGTACCAGCCCAGGGCCCACCCCACAAGACGGTTGCGGCATCCCCGGCGGCCATCGTTGTACTTGGAACCTCTCCGGGACCGAGGGAAACCGCGACAGAAAATGCGATAACTACATACCAAATGACCGAAAGAAAAACAGACACTACCAGCAGTTTGCCGATGCGATTAGGGGGCAGATCGATCTCCTCTGCTGACTGCGGAATGACATCAAAGCCCATTAGAAGTGCAGGCACGAGAATTAGGACACTAAGCACTCCGCCGACCGCCGGTGTTGAAAACCACGGTTCGGCATCACTGAAGCTACCAAAACCAACAGCGCCGGTGATTAAGAAGAGTCCTGCGACAACAATGCCGGCGGTTACGATACTCTGCAAGGCAGCCGCAGCTGCAATCCCGCGAACGTTCACATAGGTCATTGTGATTGCCCCACTGATGCCGACCACGACGAAGCCAATGTCGACATCGGCACCCTGTACTTGCCAGACGGTGCCCATACGGATCTGAGGGAGCAGGTACTCAATCGCAGTTGGAAGCGCGGCTGATTCGAATAGACAGATAAAAAGATACGCGCCTAGCAATGCCCATGTACAAAAGAACGACCACGTCGCTCCCAGTCCACGGTGTGTGTAAACGTGCTCGCCACCCGCTCTGGGTAATGCCCCTACCAATTCACTATAGGTCAACCCAATTACGGCGATTGCAAGCCCACCGATAGCGAATGCGAAGACGACACCAATGGAGCCCGCCGTATGCACCCAGTACCCGGAAAGCGCCACCCAACTCCAGCCGATCATCGCACCGAATGCCAGCGCGATGACTTGTCGGTCTTTTAAAACACGCGCAAAACGACCCTTAGATTCCATAGCTAGATAGTTGAGTGCCTAGTAACCTCGTTTTCAACCTTTTACGGATAACTCTCAGACGAAGCAAGCACCTCTTGTCGCCATAGTCCCTGCCCTCGCTCAACACCCCGCGGTTCTCAAACTCGGACATCCTTACATTTGGCAAACTGACGGTGATGGGGACGCGTATACGCCTCTTTAGCCATCGGCCAGGACACGGAGCCGTACCCCTAGAAAAAGACTGGGACTTGCTGGAACACAGATCAGGGCGTATAACGACGCACTCATTCGGCATCGGACATCATCCGCCTGACTGAGGCGGCGAACGGATCTATCACGTGGTTCTTAAGAGTGAAACCTGGGGACGAAGACAGCTCTCCCGAAACTGTCTTTCATATAATTGATTCTGTTACATTTTTTTTAAACGGGGTGTAGCTCAGCCTGGTAGAGCACTGTCTTCGGGAGGCAGGGGCCGGAGGTTCAAATCCTCTCACCCCGACCAACTAAACTGATGTCCCAATTACCAACAAGTCGATCCGGAAGCACACCATGACATCGCACGATCCAGTAGACGACGGCACTCATGTCATTCTAAGTTCGCACAGCAACCAATTCGGATCAGCTATAGGCATCAATTGGGGAGCGCGAGATCCACTAGAAAGAGGCCCGGTCGTCGGAACGATTGCTAATAAGACGGATCGCAACGTGATTGGAACCCATGGTGGTAGTTATACGGTTTACCGCGCCTTGTCGATCGCATCCGGCCATTTCCCGAGTGATCACCGCCCGGATCTCACCCACACAGACCCGGCTGTAGTTGTTGAACCCCAGTCATCATGGTTCGAGGAAGGACGAATTGTCTCGCTCGATCCGTGGGGAGCCCATACCAATGCGGTATTTCGTGAGTTCCTGGATCAGGGCATTAGCATTCAGCCGACAATCGCGATTACTCAAGCACATCTGACTCTGCCAGAGATTCAAGACGCCATTGAAGCCAAACGGCTCCCAGTCGACGGCAAAATCGTCACGGAGAGCCAAGATGTTCGTGTTACCAAAATCGCAATCGACCCAGTCTGGCACCTACCATCAATTTCAGAGCGTTAAAAAATCAAAGAAAGCACGCTTCGTAAAACACTGTTGAGCGAACCAGGGGGGATGTTTCCAGAACTCGTCACGCGTCCCGACCTTAAAGTATGGCTTCCACCAATCGGCAGTTCGACCGCTTACGTATTCGGCCATGTTGCCGATCTAGCTAATCCTGAGAAGGAATTGACTTGCCGCGTTCATGACGAGTGCAACGGTTCGGATGTTTTTGGCTCCGATATATGCACATGTCGACCTTATCTTGTATTTGGCATTGAAGATGCTGTCAGAACAGCACAGCGCGGAGGTGTCGGAGTCGTCGTTTACTTTCGTAAGGAGGGCCGCGCGCTCGGCGAGGTTACCAAATTCATTGAGAACAATGCCCGAAACCGCCACCATGATGGTGCAAATGCCGAAACAAACTTTCCAAGGACTGAATGCGTTGCTGGGGTACAAGATGCGCGTTTCCAGGAGTTTATGCCAGATGTATTGAACTACTTCGGCATCACCAAGATCGATAACCTGCACTCAATGAGCAACATGAAATACGATGCCATCACGGCAGCAGGGATTCGGGTAATTAACCGAATTAAAATCCCAGAAGATTTAATTCCTGCCGATGCCCGTGTAGAGATTGAAGCCAAAAAGGCCGCTGGGTATTTTTCTGATGAGGACGCTCCGGATTCAGAGTCGCTGAGATCAGTCAAGGGTCGCGACTTGACGTGACAAGTTGGCACGCCAACGGATCTCTGGATTATTTGATGAGTCCGACAGCAATTCGTGACTGTGCTACACAGATCGCGGATCTAACTCGGCGCGGGGACGGAGCATTCAAGCTTAATGAATCACGCCTCGAGAGGGTAGCCGAACACGTTGTAGATTCCATTCGCCGAAAATACCCAACCCTTGATATTCCGCTTCATTCCCGCTGGCGACATTTCGAGATCGAGGGCACCGACAGCCTACAGCGATTTGATAATTTGACTTCGGAATACTCAACCATAGAGCTTGCTCGAACCGGCTTCGATCTAATAGTCCCATCGGTGCTGCTTGATGCAGGAGCTGGCCCTAGCTGGAATTTTCGAACGAGCTCGGGAGCACGACTTTCCAGATCCGAGGGCCTCGCAATCGCATCACTCGAGATGTTCTTGTCTGGTACGTTCTCGTCTGACCCCTCTCAGCCACTTCGCACTGATGCTAGCGCACTGGCAGAGTTAAACCTTATTGATTTTTCCGAAGGGATGCAGGCCTCCGAAGACAACCCACTCATTGGTCTAAATAATCGCCTGCTCTTGCTGCAGCAGCTTGGAAGGGTAATTCAGCGTGAGTCGAAAATCTTTCCAACCGGCCGACTAGGTGACCTCGCGGATCACCTTATAGACACTTCGACTACGGAGGTCAGCGCTACACACATACTGTCAACCATCTTAAACCTGCTGGGCCCTATGTGGCCTCAGCGGATAGTTGTGTCAGGTAAAAACCTTGGTGACGCTTGGCGCTATTCACCGCCAAACGAAAATAGCGAAATGATCGTTCCATTTCATAAACTATCCCAATGGTTAACCTATTCGATCGCAGAAACGTTACTACGCAGTGGCAAGGGCGTGTGTGATATTGAGAAACTCACCGGCCTCGCCGAATATAGAAATGGCGGACTTTTCATAGATAGTGGCGTACTTGAACTAAAACAGGAGTTTACAAAACCCAGTTACTCCATCGAGAACCGGACGATCATTGAGTGGCGCGCACTCACCGTATATCTGTTGGATCGGATTGCGGAGCGTGTTCCGGGTATGCTGGGTCGGGAGCTTTCGCTCCCTAGAGTCCTTGAGGGCGGCACCTGGCATCTTGGACGCGAACTGGCGTACGAGCGAAGCCCGAAGGGCGAGTCGCCCTTAAAAGTTAACACTGACGGGACAGTCTTTTAGTCATGAAAAACCCAACCAACTATCATTCAATCAAGCACCCTTTACTTATGGAAAAGCTCTGCTACCTAATGGACAAGCAGACCAAGCCACCCGAATTTCGTCGTCTGATGCACGAGATCAGCTTTCTATTAACTTATGAATCTTTACAGGATTGGGGAACAGAAGAGACTGAGATCTCCACTCCAAACGGCCCCACGGTAATTCCAAAACTAAACAAGCATCCAGTGGTCGTAGCCATTTTACGCGCCGGCAACGGAATGCTGACCGGTGTGATTGAAGCTTTGCCGTTGGCACGTGTCGGACACATCGGTATCTATCGTGATCGCGACCTCGACAGCACTGTCGAGTATTTCTTACGACTGCCTGAAGACATACAGGGTGACTCCGTTCTGCTACTCGATCCGATTATCGCTACGGGTGATACGGTGTGTGCCTCAGTGTCTCGTCTCCGTAAATTCGGGGTCGGCGACATTCGTGTGCTAACGATCATGGCCTCAAAAAATGGACTACAAAAGCTAAAGGCTACCGACGAAAGTGTTTCGGTCTGGGGCTTGCGCCTTGAGGAAACACTTAACCAGTCCGGACATCTAGCACCCGGCCCCGGTGATGTGTCAGCACGCTTTTTCAATGCCAGCTGACTTTACATAGAGCCATATAGAAAACGCGAATAGCCGGAAGAATTGAGACCTGCGGCCGATCCCTCGAAGCTGTCTGTTATACAATTGATTCTGCTATGTTTTTATCAAGATCGGGGTGTAGCTCAGCCTGGTAGAGCACTGTCTTCGGGAGGCAGGGGCCGGAGG